>NZ_CP107871.1:8601656-8933679 GCF_041432505.1 Streptomyces virginiae | reverse complement strand
GAGTGACTGCGTCACTCCCAAGGGGGCTGCGTCGCTGCGCGACGCCGGGCGGAGTGTGGCCCGATGGGCCGTCACCTGCGGTGACGGCGGGGTGGTCCCGGTTGTTCGGGGACTGTGGGTCCGCGGTGGCCGGCTGGCAACGGAGGGGGGCTGCCGCGGGGTTCTTCGGCTTAATTGTAGCAGGTCAGAAGGGGTTTTGATGGGCTGTCAGGTTATCTGTAACGGTGTCTCAGGGGGGTGCGGCCCCTGCGGGGCCGAGGTCGTGCCGCTCGCGCTGCGCGCTCCCTCTCAGTAGCAGTATGCACACGGTCCCGCGGAGTGTCCACCCCGCCGGCCCCTCCCCCGGCACGCCACACAACGTAACAACAACCCCGGACCAGCATCAGCAAGTGGTCTACACCAGACAGATCGCCAACAAAAGGAAAAACACCGATTCCCGACCCACCAAACCGACCCAACGTCAAATACTAAAACCGAAACACCCCCTGACCGAATACCAAAAACACAACCCCACAACCCCCCGCCAAAAACAGCCGCCGTAACTGCATGCGGGCGTGGTCGTTGGCAGGCCATGAACAACATGAGGCGTGTACTGGCCGCTGTCGCTCTCGCTGGGGCAGCCCTGTCCTTCGGGGGAGCGGCCCAGGCCGACGATGGCAGCAACTGGGCCATCAATCAGGGTCAGTCAAGGAACGCTGGCAGCGGCGCGGGGGCGGCCGTCGCAGAAGAGGACACCACGATCGACAACAATACGGAGCACACGGTGAAGCAGCCTGGAGTCATGTCCGACGCGCTCGACAGTCTGGGCCTTCAGTAACCAAAAACGCACGATATCTGAACCGCCATCACAAGCAACGCCCACACATAGCTGCGCCCCCGGCCTATTTGACCGGGGCGCAGCTATAAATAGCGGGATGGGTCAGGCTCCGATACCGACAGAAGAGACATATGCATAGGCTGCATAGTCGGAATCGAGGTCGGTGATGACGTCGTCCCAGATTTCATCCACCAGCGCCTCATCCCGAGCGCCCCACGCACTCACCAGGTCGGTCCAGATGTACCGAACGGTGATGGAGCGGTCGCTCAGGGGGCGGCTGTACTTGGAGTCGACGTGGCTCTGGTCGACGGGGTAGATCTCCATGCGGCGGCCGCGGCCGTCGTTGTCGAGGTGCCGGACGAGCCAGCCGGAGCGGATCAGGTTCTCGCGCCGGCGCCACCAGTACGCCGCGTCGATCCGCTCTCTGGACGCCGGGGAGGGTGTGGCCTTGCCGCGCGTCCAGGAGCGCAGGGAGCGGGCCGTGACGCCCTGTTCAGCCAAGGCCTCGCGGCCGGCGGGGCTGTCGAGGTACCGGAGGCGGGCGGCCAGGCCTCGCCGGGAGGTGACGGGCGAGGTGATACCCGAGGAGTGGACGATCCGGTTGAGCTCCAGGATCAGGGCCTCACCGCCCTTCATCCCGCGGGCGTCGTGCTTACCCCAGTCACCCCAGCGAGCCCACAGATTCTCGGATCCTGCCATCAGCGCTTACCCCCCAACGTGTAGGTGCTCTTTTCCTTCACCTGATTCAGGTCCCTGCCCTCCGCGAACACCAACCGCCAATCGCCGATCACGTGCAACTCATCCGTGCCGGAGATCTCCACGACCTGCAATCCGGCCTTGTGAATTTTGTTGGCTTTCATCCACAGATTCGCGAACGCTTTCGCGCGCATGATGTGCATCCAGTCCGGGCGCCGCATATCCCGATTCGCGGTGGATTCACCCAGGGTGGAGACCAACTTAGAATACATTGATTTCACATAATTCACGGTCAGTTCATCGCCCTCGGCAAGAGCCGTCTTACGAACTTCCGCAAGGGCGCGTCGGAGCTTTTCCAACAGGACTTCTGTGCCGCCGGAAACGAGCGAGCGGTGAATTACCGGGGTGTCGGTGAGGCCTTCGCGGGCGCAGTCGAGGAGCAGTCGGAGGGTGGATTCGCTGACCCACAACTCCCCCGGCTCCATCCGGTTGCCCAGCGGGTTGGGCAGGTCGGTGTGCTCCCACTCGGCCGGAGTGAGCAGGTGGATCCCGGACTTCTTCCGGTCGTGGACGCCGCTGGTGTCCTCGCGGAGCTGTCCGATCGGCAACCAGCACTTGAAGGCCGACAGGTAGGCCGCGTTCATGTCGAGGGCGGTCACCTCGAACGTCTCGCCCTTCTTGGCCGCCTGGAAGATGTGGGGGTTGCGCCACTTCGGGCGGCCCTCCCAGATCTCGTCCGACCCCTTCTGGGAGCGCTTGCGCAGCACGTCGGCGGTCGGCGGGAACTCCGAGTGCTCGTACCGGCCCCCGACCCGCGAGGCCTTGAACAAGGCCATCACGTCCGGGATCGCGGACTTGATGAGCGCGGCCTGGGCGGCGGCCAGGTCCCCCGTGCACTCCTCCAGCACCTCGTGCACCCGGCCCGTGATCTCGTCGACGAGCGTCCCGGAGGCGTAGGCCCGGGGCCCCCGCACCACGGCCGGCCCCGTCCTGGCCGGCTCCGGCGCGGGCTCGACCTCGACCTCGGGTTCAGGCTCCGGAGTGACGGGCTCCACCGCGACGGGCTCCGCCGGCTTCGGGGCCGGCGGCTCGGCGGGGAGCTGCTGCGGGACGGGGGCCGGTGCGGGTGCTGCCGGGGCCGACGCCGGGCCCGGGGCCGGGGGTACGGCGGCGACGGCGGCCGCGCACTCCTCGGCACTCAGGTGCTGCGGGAACCCTTCCAGTTCGTCACCGGTCGGCTGCCCGCACAGCACACACAACCCCACCGGTGCTGCGGGGGCGGGCGCGGCGGCGGCCGGCTCGGCGGCGAACAGGGCGGCGGGGGCCGGCTGCGCGATGGCCGAGGGAGCCACGGCGTCCGCGGGGCGCAGGGCAGGGATCGAGCCGTGGAGTACACCGACCGCGTGCGTGGGACCGGCCAGCAGGTCCAGGAAATGCAGACCGAAGTGCTCGGCGAGCCGGTCAACGTCCTCCAGCGACCAGTGCTGGCGCCCCGCCTGTTTGCGTGAGACCTGCGCCTGCGACAGGCCGAGGCCGTCGGCGAGGTCGTTCTGGCGCTCACCGGTGCGCGTCATCAGCGCTGCAACCGTGAGCCTGAGGAGATCCTCAACACCCATCATGCACGCTACTTTAGCATGCTCAATACTGATTCCGCATACTCAATGCATGAATTGAGTATGCGTTTTGGCTGGGTAGGTGCCCCTGGTCCGGGCGTAGCGGGGTTCGTCGTGTCGGACGACGTCAGAACGTAAGTGGGAGACGACACGAGATGTCAGTGGTCGGCGACATGGGGTGTGTCAGTAGGCGGTGACGACTCGGAGAGCGTCCGGAGGCTGTGGAGCACGTTGTCCTGCAAGCGGTCGAGGATGTCGCCGTGGGTGACCATCTCGGTGGCGGCGAGGTCTTCGAGGGCCTGGCGCTGGGCGGCGTGGTGCGGGTCGATCCCGCCGTCGCCCCAGACGCGCAGGAGGGCCTCCGCCTCGGAGGACTTGGTCGGTCCGCGTACAGAGGCGTGCGGCTTCCTCCGCCCGGTGGCTTCTACCGGCCCGCCCCCGTTGAAGGACGTGTGAGTACCAAGCCAAACGCAGGAGCGGGCGCCGGGCTGGATCGCGAGGCGGGACCGGCCGGTCATGTTGGGCCACGGCCGCCGGCCCCGCCGACATCGGTGTTCCCCCCAGGGGGACAGGAGCGGTCGATCGTTCATCCGGCGACCGCGCCTGTCCCGGGCGTGCCCTCGTCGAGGACCGCTCTTCGACCTACACGGGAGGTACTGCGTCGAAGATCATCGCCACGACGCCGGTGTAGTCGCCCGGCTGGAAGGTCGTCCCCTTCGCGCTGATTTTGAGCGGGGCCCTGTAATTGACATCCGACTCGGCTTCCCCGACCACCATCTGGGGCGTGAGTGTCAGTTCACGGGTGCGGACGGCCCCGGCGCCGTCCTGCGCGGGGGCCGGTTCGACGCTGCCCTCGGGGGCTGCCGTGATCAGCTGGGGGAGGGCGAGGGCGATGTCCGCGGCAAGGTCGCCGGGCTCACGTCCGAGGGCTTCAGCGGTCCGGGTGAGCTCGTCCTGCCCGATGACCAGGGTGATCTGTTCGGCGGTCACCGGCTCGTTGGGCCCGGAGCCGACCCAGGACCGCAACTGCGGTTCCAGGCCGGCGTCCGCGAGGTCCTTCACAGAGATCGACAGGGTGGTCGGCGTCGGTGCGCCGTCGTTCACGGGATCGGTCATGAAGGAACCCTCCCACCATCCAACCGCCGGAAGATGGAAACCGACGGGTTCCCGGATTCCGGAAGCAGATTGGCCACGAACCCGGTGCCCGAGATCCGTTCTGACCGAGAGTCTGCAGTGGGTTCGTCACCATTCGCTGGGTAGTACGCGGGACATCCCTGCGGCGGGAGGCTGACCCTTAGGCCGATAATCATGGGCTTGAGGCAGCGGTCGATCTGTCTCTGGGGCCGAGGCGGGCGCACTCCGGGGTTTGACGGACGCCATGATCGGCTTCCGGCCAGTGAGTTGAAGTCAGTAGTTGTCCGATTACGGTGCGTCATGAAAGGCTCCGGCCTGGCAGGCAACGGGCCTGCTGGTGAGGAGCCAACGTGTCCGAGACCACGCCCAACTCAAAGGGCCCCGCCAAGGTTCAGTTCCTGGAGCAGGGGGCGAGCCTTGGTCTGACTCCCGCACCCGGGGCCACGACACCCGACGTGTCAGCCGCGCCTCTGGAGAAGAGGGTCGACGTTCGGTCGCCCTCCGCCGCGCTCGACTTCATCAGGACAACCGAGGGGCACCTCGATGAGCTGACCGGTGTCCTGCAGCGGATGCGGGTGCTGTCGATCCAGTCGGCGAACGGCACCTACAGCGAAGAGGACCGCTCGGCGATCCAGATCGAGGTCGACCAGCTGACCGACGAGATCGCCAGAGTCGCCGACCAGGCCGACTTCAACAAGATGAAATTGCTCAGCGACGCCTCGGCCGAGGCCAACGTACAGGCGGCCGACGAGCTGGGCATGATGCCCGCGAAGATCAACACACCGGCGTCACTCGCGAACGCCCAGGCATCGTGGACACTGCGCGTGCACGTGGGCGCGAATACCGACGAGGCATTGGCAGTGAACATCTTCGCTGCCGACATCCAGCATCTCTTCGCCGGCGAGGCGGCCACCCCCGCGGATCAGGGCGCAGCCACCCCGGCCGATCAGCAGGGCGGAGTCGCCGTGGCGGGCCCGGTGAATGTCATGACGGCGATCGACGCAAACTCGACCATCGCAAAGATCGACGTCGCGATCAAGACTGTCACGGCCCAGCGATCGAACCTCGGGGCGTTCTCCAACCGTCTGGAGTCGGCCATCCGAAGCAACGACTACGCAGTGGAAAACCTGACGGCGAGCGACACAGGCATCGAAGGGGCTTGATGGTCGAGAGCGCGAAGGCTGAGTCCTGAGCGGTCCCTGTTCGGTGATTTACTCCGAGGCACCGTTCAGTCTCCGGACCGAGCCGACCGTGGTCACGCGCTCCTGCGGTGAAGTCTGGTCCGGCGACGCCAGACCAGACCTGCTTCTCACCGCTGGTTGAATCCACCCGGCGTACCGCTTCACGCACGACGGCTCCTCGATGCCCGGCGGGGGGGCAAGTACGCGACCGCCGACCGCAGCGCATTTTCTCGCCAACTGGACTCCAGCGGCGTGCGTGGCGACACCGGGGCCGGAGACTCCCTCCCCCGCCCGGCCGTGTGGCCGGCTGGCTGCCCTTCCGGCTCAGGGCCGTCAGCCGACCACAGCCTCCTCGGTTCACTGCCGGAGGTGTGCGGACAGCGATCTACGGGGCAATGGGACCGATTCTCTTGTCGGGGTGTGCCGACAGGACCTATCGGGTGGCGGAGAGGTTGGACAGGCCGAAGAGGTCCATCAGCCGAACGGGGTCGGCGCTGAGACGAGCCTCGTCGACGATTCGGTCCACGCGCAGGCGGCCGGCCGGCAGGCCGACTCGCTGGAAGAGCAACTGAACCACGCCGGCGCTGATGGGCGGGCCGGAGTCGTCGACGGCGGTGTTGCGGGTGACGAAGAAGTGGGGATTGGAGCTGTCGGGCCAGCGCTGGTGGCGCTGGAGCTCCCACGCTGTGGCCAGGCCCAGGGTGAAGACGTCGAGGTAGATGACGTGGTCCATGCGTCCCGCCCGGCGCAGGCGCAGTCGGCCCTTGCTGCGGTCGAGGTCGGTTCGCCGGAGGTGGGCGAGCTGTCCGGGGAGAAGGGCGTAGATGGCGACGAGGGCGACCATGAGGCGGTCGCGCGGGTCATCGAGGCGGTCCAGGAGACCGGCAATGCGGTCGGAAGGCAGCGCGGTCGGCACGGATCGGCTGCTGGTGAGGGAGACACTGCGGGCCAGGTCTCGGAACACGAGGCGTTCGCGTTTGAGGGCCCTGAAGAAGGAGCGCAGTGCGGTGTGCAGGCGGCGGGCCTGGTCACTGCGGAGCGGGTCCAGGGCGTCCTCGATGTGCTTCCTGGTGATCTCACGGGGATCGGTGAGCCCGTCGGCGATCCACGCTTCGAGGGTGCCCTAGATGGCGATCACGTAGTTCTCGATGGTCTTGGGGCTGCGGGCCCGGCTGGAGGTGCGGCCCTGGCCGAGGAGTACGTACCGCGGTGGAGAACGCCGGGCGGGCGATGGCAGTGGCGTGGTGCCGGGCTCGGGCGATGCACGAGTCGGTGGGCGGTCGCGCAGCGAGCAGACCGCGTAGGCGGAGGTAGGGCCCGTCGGCGTGCGCGGTGATCAGGGTGAGGGCGTCGTGGCCCGTCACCCCGACGTCCTCGCGGGCCTGCTTCAGGCATCCGGCTACCTGGCCGAGCACGAGACCTTCGTCACCGTCTTCGAGAAGATCCTGGACGAGCAGAAGTGGGAGACCCGGGCGGTCATCCAGCTGACCATCGACGGGTACTCGGACACCGAGATCGCGGACAAGCTGAAGATCACCAACGCGGCGGTGCGCATGCGCAGGAGCCGCTTCCGTGGGGTCGTCTACCAGGCCGCCCGGGAGCGGCGTATCCGGATCCCTGAGCAGCTCCACACCAAGGCCAAGATCAACCGCGCCAAGCAGCAGGCAGGTGCCGCGTGAACACGCCCGCCCCGACGTGCAGGTGCGGGTACGTCTCGTACATCGTTCCGCCGCCCGTGGGGGCGGCCGGGGCCGGGAGCAGCCCGCCCACCCCGTCGGGGTCGACGGTCTCGGCGTGCGCGGCCCCGGACATGACGGCGAGCGTGGTGAGCACCGCCATGACCGGGATGGCCACCGTCCGGCCCCGCAGGCGCCGCATCACCTGACCTCCCGGGACAGCGCGGACAGCACCGCGTCCACGGGGGCCGTCAGGTCGGTGTCGGCGACGTCCTCGCTCTGGGCCACCCACCAACCGCCCGCTTCCTGCGTCATGCGCAGCGCCACGAAGGACGTGTGCGGCCGCTTGCCGGGCCAGGTGACGGCGTGGGAGGTCATCACGCCCCAGCCGGCCGGGTATCGGGACGTGGCCGGGACCTGCACGGCGGGTCGGTCGACGACGACGGGCCCGCCCGGTGATCCGGGCGGGGCGTTTGTCGTTAACGAGCAGGCCCGTTGCCGGGCCACGGGTCAGCGCCGGCAGACGGCGACCCCGACGCCGACCGCCGCAGCCAGAGCCCCGGCCACCGTCGCCACCGTCGCAATCGGCCCGGTGAGCGACGGGTGGGCGACGCACATGTAACCGGCCGTTGCGAGGACCACGGCGCCGACGATGACCAGGCACAGCGTCAGGAGCGGGTCCGTGGCCGGCTGCTGGGGCGGCCGCGGGGGCTGCTGCTGAGGGGTCTGGGGCTGCGGGTCGGTAGCGGTGGACATGGGGTTCCCTCCCGAAAGAGCGGCCCCGGACGATCCGCGGACATGGCGCTGCACACCTCTCCCGGGGGTTGCAGTCTGCGCACTCCGGTGAGGGGCAGACAGCACAGTGCGGAACGCGGGGGTTAGCCGCGCAACCCCACCAGTGCAGGGCCGAGGAGTTCGTTCGATGTCGTCGGGCCGGACGACCGGCAGAGCTCCGCGCAGACGTCCTCGCGCGCAGGACACTGTCCTGGTGAACACTCGACGCGTCTTGGGCACGGGCCCCCGCGCCTCCGCTGCCTCCGCCGGATCCCGCAGGGCCCGCCTTGCCGCCGAGGGCACCGCGCCGGCTCCCCCGGCAGAGTCCGCCCCCGAGCCCCAGTCCGTACCCGGCCGCCGCACACTCGGCGAAGGCCCCACACGCCACTGACCAGTTCGCACCTCACTGGCCCGTGCCAGCGTCTTCGTTGCAGGAGCATGCACGCCGCCCAGGAAGCATGGGCGCTCAGCCAGATTTGGCGCGTAGGACCGTTGTGCCCAAGCTGCACCTGGTGGACCATCGCGCGATGGCGATGTGGGAGACGATCC
Organism: Streptomyces virginiae; assembly: GCF_041432505.1. Lineage (GTDB taxonomy): Bacteria > Actinomycetota > Actinomycetes > Streptomycetales > Streptomycetaceae > Streptomyces > Streptomyces virginiae_A. Next base: position 8,925,239 of record NZ_CP107871.1, on the reverse strand, counting down.
TTGCAACGGTTAGTGGCCTTGGCGGGGCGGGCCTCGGCGCCGGCGGCGCCCTCTTGGTGCAGCGGGCGAAACGACGTGACGATGCCGCAGCCGCAGCCGCAACCGCCCGGCGAGCGGAGGAAGAGCTCACACTGGAGATCATCGCCGCAGCACGCGCTGCGGCCAGGGCGTGGCTGATTGCTGCTGAGCGCGCGATCAGCGACCTGCAGCTGGGCCGGGCTGTCGACGCCGAGCGCTATGACGGGCAGCTGCAAGCGGAGCTGAGGGAGTTCACCTCGGGGCTGTATCGCATGGCGGGCCGCCGGCTTCCCGACACCCGGCTGACAGGCACCTGGACCCGCCCGGCTGGTCCCTTCGACTCCCGTCCGCTCGTGGACCAACTCTCAGATACCTCTCAGCGCATTCGTGAGGCTATCCATCACGGCACAGGGTCGCCGCTGCCGCAGACGGAACTCGAAGGAACCCTTACGGAGGCACGCTCCACCTTCTGGGCGATCAACGAATTCTTGATTCGGAACACCCAAGCCCTCACTGAACAGTTGTTCCCGCCCCCGATGGAACAGTTGCTTCCGCCCCCGATGATGGCCCCAGCCCCCGACTGGGCGGCGCACTCGGCGCCTGGCCAACCGCATGAATGACGGGGGGACCGGCACCCACATGAGGCAGTCAGACGCAAGTACCGACGCGCTTCCAGAACTCGACAACACAGTCCTGCGCCGCCACAGACCGTTCCCGGTTCTGACAAACAATCGCTGCTGCCTCTCGGCGACAAAGCCAGCCCCGTCATGGGTGACGCTCCCTCGCCCGTCGGCGTGTGGCCCTGTACAGCCCTGTGCTGGCCTGATGGGCGGTCAAGCGGCGTGGATATCTCGGGGGGTGGCGTTGATCGCCGTACGGGGCGCGCAGGGCTGCGTACGGGCAGTCACGGACATGGGCCCGCCCGGCACCTGAACGGGCACCGGGCAGGTCTTGAACGGGGCCTAGGAAGCCAGGGCGGCCTTCGCCGCCTCGTATAGGGCGTTCGGGTGCGAAAGCGACCACGGGGCCGGAGCGGCCGCCTGCTGCTCTTGGACGTCGGCGGTGACGTCCGGCACGGGGGCCTCAAGAACGGGTTCGTTCTCGAAGTGGCCGGGGGCGAACGGGTCCTCCTCGACCGGGAAGGCGTCGGCCTCGGGGTCGGCGGGGTCCTGGTCGTGGGCGGCGTGGAGGGGGGCAGGGACAACCGGCCGGGCCGCGGCGGCGTCCAGTGCGGCGAACTGCTCGGTGAGTTCGGCGCGGAGGCGGGCGGTCTCCTCAGCCTCGGCGGCCGCGGCGGCCTCCCGGGCTGCCCGGCGGGCGGCGGCCTCCTCGCGGCGCGTGTTCTCCTCCAGAGCCTCCCCGTGCGCCTGCTCCCGTTCCTCCGCCAACTGCCGGGCCCGGAGCTCCGCCGCGGCCGCAGCGCGAACCTGCTGCTCGGCGAGGAGCTGCGCCCCCTTCGCCTGGGCGATCCGCTCCGCGGCTCGGTACTGGCAGGTGTTGCACTCCTCGCCGGTGTTGAGGAACACCCCGGCCTCACAGTTCGGGTGGTCGCACTCGTGGGTGGTGAGCAGCGCGGCGAGGTAGCCGGCCGGTCGGGCGATCCGATCCCCGTCCTTGTAGCCAGCGCTTGAACGGAGAGGGCCCCCGGCCTGGTGCCACCCGATGCTCAGCCGGAGCGCGGCGTGCTCGGGGCGGCGCGGGTACATCGCGTACGGCCCCCGAGCGGGCGTCCGCGTAGTGCCCGAGGAACTCCCGTACCGCGCGGCGCAGGGTGGAGATGCGGGCGGCCGGGGAGGTCAGCACCCCGAGGTCGTCGAGCATCGCGTACACCTCGCCCTCACCGGCCACCGGCTTCAGCTCCGAGACCTGAAGAGGGCCCTTCGCTGCCCGCTTCTTCGGCTTCGCCGCCGCGGCGCCGGCCTCCTCCCCCTCCTCCGTTGCTGCCGACTCCGAGGAGTCCGCCCTCCGTGTCGGGATCCCACTGGGCGAAGCCCCATGGATCGGCTGCGGCGGCGTCCGCGCCTAAGCCCACATGAGGCCGCCTGCGCGCCTCCCACGGTTCCTGCTGCGGGAGGAGACAGGGCGTCACACGCGTCCGCACACACGCGACCTGAGGACCCTTACGCAGGGCCCGGACGCCCTTCAACCCACAGCGTCGGCTGGGCGGACCCCTGCGGGCCCGCCCAGCCGACGCTTCGGTTCAGACCCTCTCGGTCAGACGACAGACGTCCTCCCCGGACATCGCTTCGGCAGAGGCTTCGTCCTCTGTCCCAAGCCGGTCACTGATCCGCCGGCACACCTGTCCGAACTTCCGGCGCAGCCGCGCCACCTTGGGCGCCCAGTACTCCCGCACCAGCACACCCAGGTGCTTGACGACCGGCGGCACCACGACCACCAGGACGACTCCGACGGCCACGGCCGCCACGATCGGATACTCCGCGGCCAGCGACATGACCGCGTCGATGATGCTCTTCAACTTGATCTCCACATCGATGAACGGGCGCAGCGCCCGATCGGAGATCAGGCAGTCAGCACCCAGAAAGGGCTGGAGGCATCGAGCTGGAGACCGAGTTCCGGCCCACGGGGAACTTCGGGTGAAGCCATCCGGATCACACCGCACGGAGAGCACGCGAGCGGCGGCCCATGGTCGACGTACTCGTACGCAGCCGGGGACAACCACCGCTGGATGGCCAGCAGGAGGTCAGCCCGCCACACCGCGATCATGTCGGCAAGCGCGGCAAGGTCGCCGAACTCCGCTACGTGGAGGAGGGCGAGGGGCCTTGCTTCGCGTTCGCGCCAACCGAAGCTGCTCGTCGGCAGGACATCGTCGACGGTCTGTGCCAACAGCCCCGCCGACAGCACATACGCGCCGAAAATCTCGGGACCGCTGGCCCCCTTCGCGGGCCGCTCGTCCTCGTACTTGTACGTGTACCCGTACTCGTGTGGCCGCCGAAGTTCATCGACTCGCGCCTGCGAAACCTCACCGAAGGCCTCGCCCAAGAGCACGCCGAACGCGCCACGAGCGTCCTCGGCAGCCGCCGAACCACGCCGAAACGCCTCAAGAAGTGAGGTCAGGCGCGATTGGCCGGACCACATCACGCCCAAGCGCGTCGCTCGGCCCGGCCTCTGCACGAGGGTTTCGGTCAGGGTCTCGGCCCCCCGAAGCGTGTCCTGGTATGGGAGACCGTCGAGCATGGCAAGGGCGAGGCGGTACGTGGAGTCGGCCAATTCCTGACTCGGAGCAGGAGCAAGGATCGAGATCACGGGACTCGTGTCTCGGTCCCTCTGCTCCACCGTCGTCATACCGACAAGCGTACCGGCGCCGTGAGACGGTCCGTCGAGGTTTGCAGCCCGGTGGTACTGCTTCCGAAGAACCGGGCACCGGGCCTCACCCGCACACGCCATGTCGGCGCGAGGGCGCGGCCGCCCCCGGCCTGCGACGGCCTCGCGCCGGACGGCTCCACCCGAGAACAGGATCCCGTCGGCTCGGAACGGGCGGCCCCACCCAACCGCCTGAACCGCCGGCACCCTGCCGCTCCGGCACCCGACGTCACAGGCGGCTCGCTGAGCGCCTGTCACAGAGCCCTGAAGCCGAGGAGGCTCGGGCAACCCGCGCGTCCGCGTATGAGGCGCCTACAGCCCACACGGAGGGCTTTCGGCCAAGGGTGTGCCCGGCGCCCCGTATTGGGGCACTGGGCGAGTGGGTGGTTCTACCGGCCGAGCGGGGCAAGACGGGCCTGTGCCTGCTGCTCACGCCACGCCAGGTACTCCGCGCTCGGCGGCGGTGCCAACCCCCACGAGCTGTCCTCCTCGGGGCCGGGTTCCTCGGCCGGTCCGTGGCAGTCGGGGGCCGCATCGGCGAACTGCCCCTGCTGGGCGACGTCAAGGTCGAGCGCCGGGCCAGCCGGATCCGCGTTGGGTGCAGTTCCTTTGAAGGGAAGTGCTGAGCTGGGAGAACGCTGATCGGGCTGTGTTCGGGGCTTCTCGTCTCTACCGTGGTGGTGGAGGAGGGGGAGCGGATGGGCTCGCTGTTCGAGGAGTTGGAAGCCCGCGAGGCGGCCGCCCGGGTTCGGGTGGAAGAGCTCGAAGCCGAGCTCGCTGAGCTGTCCGGGAGGCTGGAGGTGGCCCGGGAGGGGCTGGAGCGTCTGCGGATCACGCGGGCGACGGTCGCCGAAGTGCTCGCGGAGATGGATCCGCAAGTGTCCGTGGCGGCGGCCGGTGCCGGACAGTCGCCTGCGGGTGAGCGGGCGGTGTCGGCGTATGCGGGGGCCGAGAGGCAGGTAATCGGGGTGCTGACCGTGCCGAACTGGCAGCCCGGGATGATGCCGGATGTGCTGCCGTCGGTGTACCGCGACATCGTGGAGGTGGTGGCGGACGCGCCGGGGCCGGTCCGCGCCAAGCAGATCGTGCCAAGGATCGGACTGCCGGCCGAGACCGGGAAGATCGAGGGAACCCGGTCAAAGCTGAAGCGGCTGGTGGAACGGGGCTGGCTGGACGAGGACACCCCCGGCATGTTCACCCCGGCCCGCCGCCGATCGGATGCTTCGCCTAACTCCAGCTGATAACAGGGCTCTTCCCCCTACATTCGAAGGTGCGACCCAATCGGATGCAGGACAGGAAGAGCCCCGGAGATGAAACCGTACGACACTCATGCCACCGCTGACCTCTTTGCCCGCTCGGTCAGTGCCTTCGAGACGCTGATGCGCACCCTGTCGGGCACGGATGCGGGCGCGTGGACCCACGCCGAGCTGGAAGAACACCTCGACGCCGCCGGGCGGGAGCTGTTACGGCAGCTGCTGCAGGACCATTTGGACCTGCGTGCGATGCGCGAAGAACAGCCGGTCCGCGCCGGCAGCAGGCCTCTCGTGGTGGGGCCGGAGGGACGAGGCAGGCCCTGGCGGGAGACGGGACACTCCCGCTGGCTGGCCACTGTGTTCGGGCTGGTCCGCGTTGGCCGGGTTGCTCATCGGGGCCCGGGCGTCGGCAACGTGCACCCCGCCGACGCCGCGCTGTCACTTCCTGCGGGCCGGCACTCTATGGGCCTGCGCCGGCTCGCGGTCACCGAAGCCGTGCGCGGCTCGTTCGACCAAGCCCAGCAGGCGGTCGAGCGTCGCTGCGGGAAGGTGCTGGGCAAACGCCGACTCGAAGAACTGGTGGTCGCGGCCGCGGTCGACGCCGACAGCTTCTACCAGGCCCGGATCCCGTTCCCATGCAGCCGGCAGATGCCGCTGGTGGTCCAGGTGGACGGCAAGGGCGTGGTCATGCGGCCCGAGGCCCTGCGAGAGGCCACCCGCCGGGCCGCCGCGAAAGCCGCCAGCGGTCATCGCGGCCGGCTCGCGCCAGGCGAGAAGCCGAACCGGAAGCGGATGGCGACCGTGGCCTGTGTCTTCGACACCCGCCCGGCCCCCAGGCGCCCCCACGACGTGATCCACCCGCCCGGCGGCCGAAGGGGCGAACGCCCCGCTCGCCCGGGGCCGAAGGCCGAGAACAAATGGTGCACAGCCTCGCTGGTCCGCCCGCCCGCGCAGGTCATCGCCGACGCATTCGACCAAGCCCAGGCCCGCGACCCGAAGCATCTGCGGCCGTGGATCGTCCTCGTCGACGGCGCCCGTCATCAGCTTGACCTGGTCACCGCCGAGGCTGGCCGGCGCGGTGTCACGCTGCACGTGCTGCTGGACTTCGTGCACGTCGCCGAGTACGTCTGGGCCGCCGCCCACGCCTTCAACAAGCCCGGCACCACCGAGGCCGAAGGCTGGGCGGCCGACCATCTGACCGCGATCCTCGCTGGCCATGCCTCCCGCACCGCCGACCAGATGACCGCCCAAGCCGACCGGGAACACCTGTCGGCCGCCCGACGCGAGGCCGTCGACGCCTGCCACCGCTACCTGACCGGCCACCTCGACCAGCTCCGCTACGACACCGCGCTCAACAGCGGGTGGCCGATCGCCACAGGGGCGGTCGAGGGCGCCTGCCGTCATCTGATCGCTGATCGCCTCGACATCACCGGCGCCCGCTGGGGCCTGGACGGAGCCGAAGCCGTCCTACGGCTCCGCGCGGTCGTCGCCAACGGCGACCTCGACTCCTACTGGCGCTACCACGCAGCCCGCGAGCACGAGCGCCTCTACCCCGCGACCGACCAGCAGGAATACGACCTCATGGCTTGATTCGGGACTTGTCCGAAGACATAGAAATACCCAGCAGAGTTGACGTCCAAGGTGTCCTCGGGTCTCCTGCTGAGATGTCTGATCTTCGTATCCAGCGGCCGGACGGCGACGCCATGCTCAAAGACTGGCAGTACGCCCACAACGTGATCATTCCTACCCATTCCCTGTGCCTGGACGAAGTACGGGAACGTGCCCAGCGCCACCACCTGGAGATCGCGTATCTCGGTGACGATCTCGTGGGCTGCAGCACGGTCCGCCCGCCGACGGACGAAACACGGACGGCCACAGTCATCGCCCGAGTGCTCGCCCCTCACCGCAGGCAGGGGTTCGGCGGGGAACTCTATGCGCGCGGGGTCAACCGGGCACGGGAACTGGGGGCCGAGGTGATCGAGACCGTCGTTCTGTCCTCCAATGAGGACGGACTCCGGTTTGCGCTGAAGCACGGCTTCGTCGAGACCGAGCGATACCTGCTACCTGGAGACACGATCCCCTGGATCGACTTGCGGCTCTCCTGACTGGAACAGACCCGATGCGGGTTCACCACCCATCCGCACCTTCCCTTCAGAAGAGCCACACCCAACCGACTTACCGCCGGCCCAATCCCACGCTGGCGCGCGCAGGCGACGACCACACACGGTCGCTCCCACGCCCGCGCCCCACCGCCCCGGCCCTGGCCGACGGCCGCCACCCGACCGAACCGCGCTCCTGCAGAGCGCATCCCGGCTCGGGCCACGCCCCCACCCTCCCGCCCCGGCCGACAGCAGCACGGGGGCCCGGCACCCGTCCGTGCCCCTGCGGACCGTGCGGCGATGCGGCATCCATCACGCGAACTCACCAAGGAGCTCACCAATGACCTCCCCCATCCTCTCCCCGACGAGCAGCAACGGACCGGAAGCACCGCCGCAGGCCTGCTCCCGGTGCTCCAACGGATGCCACCGGTGCTACTGGACCGGCCTCAAGGGAGCCACCGCCGCCGACTACGACCCCACCGGTTGGCGTGCCCGGTACGACGCCGGTGAGATCGGCCCCAAACTCTCCTGGACCGCCCGACACCTCGATGCCGTCGACCACGCCACCACCACCGCAATCACCGCCGACCCCGCTGGCGGATACCGGCGGCGCCCCGGCGGCCGCCGCATCGCCGCCCGACTCGTCACCGAGCTGACCGCTTCCGGCTTCCTCACCCATCCCGACCCCGCCGGCCTCATCACCGCCACCGACGACGGCCGCAAAGCGTCCCTCCTCCTGCACACCGCCGGACCCACCGCCCTGCTCACCACCGCCGAGCAGGCCACCCGAGCACGCCGCATCCACCGCAAGCACCAAAGCTCCAGCGCCGACCACCAGCAGCAGCTGACCTTCCCCTGCCTCCCCAAGGGCGACCACTCCCGCGTCCTGGCCGCCCGAGCCGCCGCGTGGCACCGCGAGTACGCACGGAAAGCCACCATCAGCCGCGCCGAGGCCGAAGCCTGCCGCGCCCGCGCCGAGGCCGAACACACCGTCGAGCAGGCCGCGCACAAGGCCCACCGCAACGCCGAGCAGGAAGAAGACATCCACCGCTCCCTACACGGGTGCGGCCGGTGCCCCGACACCTGGACCGTCGACGAACGCTGCGGCGTGTGCCGCTCCGCATCCCACCCCTCCCCTCACCGCCCCGCCGACACCACCCAGAACACACCCGCCCTCGCCGGGACACAGACGCGCGCCCCGGCAGCCGCGCCTGTGGAACCCGCACCCAAGGAGACCCTGCGCGAGGAGGCCGCGCCCCCGCTGGCGGCCCACCGGCCCATGACCGCCATCGAGGGATTGCCCGACAGCGTGACCATCAGCCCCCTCAACCTGCGCGCCGACGCCTACGCCGTCATGTGCCTGCCCTGCGGCGGAGGCGGCGCGTTCACCACCGTCGACACCGTCCGCAACGGCGCCTGGTCCAAGGCCGACGCCTACCTGGCCGCCAAACACCACGCCGACGACCACGCCCGCCGCACCGAAGCCGTCCTCAACCGGCCCCTGTGGGAACAACAGGCCCACGCACTCGGCTGGAGCACCGCCCAGGCCAGCACCATGCACGACGCCGAACGCGGACACCTCCACCACGACGGCACCGTGTTCTACCGGATGGACCCCCACGACCCCCGCGCCAAGGGCCGCGCCGTCGCCCGCACCCGAATCCACTCCCTCATCGCCGCCGGCCTGCTACAGCGCGACGGCCGCCACGTCACCCCCACCCCCGACGGCACCACCGCCCTCCGCGCCTGGCACGCCGTCCGCCCCGAACCCGCCCTACGCGAGACCACACTCCTGCCTCCGCTCACCGGCGGGCAGGAGGAAGCCCGAAGGGTCTCAGCCCGCACCGAGCTCGACGAGTTCGTGGCCACGCAAGTCGCCCAGGCCCGCCGCGGCCGCCCCGAACAACTCGAACTCTTCCCCCACGAAGAACCCGCCCCCGTACCCCCGCCCGCCCGGCGACCCCGCCGAGCGCCCCGCCCGCCCATCACCGACCGCTTCCCTGAACAGACCCACATCACCGTCACCGTCCCCGCCGACTTCCTCCCCACGAACTTCCCCACCACCCCCGCCGCCGAGATCCGCGCCACCCTCACCCGACAGACCCGAACCCGCCCGACACCTAACCCCACCCACTAGCCAACACGCCATACTTTTGGTTCAATAAAAACGTCGGGGATGAGGAGGGCAAACCTCACCCCCGACACCGGGCGCCCGCGCCCGACACCCCTTCACACACCCACAGGAGCACCCGTGCAGCAGCACCACGACACCGACCCCCACACCCTCAGCTACACCGTCCCCGAGGACGAGGCGGTGAACGCCGACCACCTGCTCGGCAGCGACGACCCCGACGCCGACCTCGTCGAGCGGGCCCGCGCCGTCTGTCTCCTCCTCGCCGCGACCGTCCGCGACCTCCTCGTCGACGACGTCGACGACGCCGACGCCCCGTTCGACGCCGTCGAGCTGGAGCTGGCGCACGCCCACGCCACCGGACTGGTGCAGCCCACCGGCCACTACTGGACCGCCGACGGCACCCGCCTCGCCCTCCCCGACGAAGGCGACCTGGACCACCTCACCGGCCTCGTCCTGTGGGAACTCGGGGACCACTCCCGCGCCGCATGGAGCCCCCTGTGCACCCTCCAGGGCACCACCCCCGACGCAGCCCTCTACCGACTCGACCTCACCCAGGCCGCCACCATCCGCACGACCGACGCGGAACGCGACCCGACAGCCGAAAGCGCAACCACCGGGCTGGACATCGTCACCCACTACCTGCAAGGCCGCTCCCCCGTCACCGAGACCGGCGCAACCCGGAACGCCGAGGCCGACCCGGCCGACCTCACCACCGCCATCATCGCCGTCCTGCACGCCGCCGACGGATGGCACCACGCCCCTCACCTCCTGGAACGCGCCCTCACCCTGCACACCACCAACACGCCGCCCCGCCTCACCCCCGACACCCGCCCCCGCGACCTCGAAGCCCTCGCCGGAGCCATCGCCGACATCCTGCGCACCGCCGAGGGCACCGACATCACCCCCCACACCCTCGCCGACATCGCCGAGACCACCTTCCAGGACGAGATCGACGCCGCCCGGTTCGCCCACGTCCGCCGCATCCGACAGGCCTGACCGCCGCCGGCCCCGGGCCGCACAGCCGGACCGGGGCACACCGGCCAAAGAGAGGCCACCCGGCGGGACACATCCCCGGACCACTGGAAAATCCGCCACCGAATTGGTTCAATAGAACGGTCGGGCCGAGGAGGGCAAACCCCGCCCCGACACCGGGCACCCCTGCCCGGACTCCCCTTCACACCGCACAGGAGCACCCACATGCAGCACGACCACGCCCCGGACCGCGACGACTTCAACGCCCGCGCCATCCCCGCCATCCCCCACCAGCGCCCCGCCCGACCCGCAGACGACTACGACACCGCCCGGAGCGCCCGCATCCCCCGCCAGCCCGGCACCGACCCCACCGGCAACCACTGACCCCGAGCCACCGGCCCGCCGCGCGGCTCCCCACCCTCAGCAGACACAGCGAGCCCCGGGGAAGGACAAATCCCCGGGGCTCGCTCCACAGATCAGGTGCCCGGCGGCGCAATGGGCAAAAGGCCGCCGGGCGATTCGTCCCCTTCACACTGCGGAGCCTCACGGCCCACAGAAAGGACACACCCATGGTAGACCCCCAGCCGTACGACCAGGTACGGCTCCACCCCGCACCCGCGCACACCCACGGCATCGACCCCACCACCACCCTCGTGATCGCCGACACCGTCGACGACCAGCCCGACACCTACGTGCTCTGGCACCTCGACACCCACCCCGACCACCACGACTGGGCCGCCGCCGTCACCACCGGCGACATCCACACCATCACCCGCATCACCCCCACCGGAGACGTCCACACCTGGACCCCCTCCCCCTGACCCGCGGGCCTACGCCCGCCAGGAGGACCCACCCATGACCGACGACACCAGCCGCCGCCTCACCCGCGACGAACTCGCCGCCACCCACGGCTACAGCCGCACCACCCTCGAACGCCTCTGGGCCGACCGCGCCGCCAACGGCCACCCCGACGCCCACCGCGACGGCCGCACCCTCACCTGGGACGCCACCGAATGGGCCGAATGGGACCGAGGCCGCCAAAGCCTCATCACCGGCGCCGAATTCGCCCGACTTCTCGGCCACACCGACAGCAGCTGGGTGTCGAAGGCCGCCAACATCCCGCCCGAGGGCTTCCCCGCACCCGTCGAATGGGGCGACCCCGAAAACCGCCGCCGCCCCAAATGGCGCCGAAGCGACGCCCAGCACTACGCCGACACCCGCACCGCCAGCCTGCCGCCCGCCGGCGCCGGCAACCGAGCCGGCTCCCGCCGCGGCACCTCCTACACCGGCGACCCCCGCCTCACCCTCGCCCGCCGGATCCTCGCCGAACACCCCGACGAGCGCCCCGCCCGCCACATCGAGCGCCTCCACCAGCTCATGCCCGGATCCTCCGCCAGCACCTGGACCAAAATCCTCCAGACCGCCCGCCAACCCGAGCAGGACTGACCATGCCGACCTGCCCCCGCTGCGGCAGCCCAGCCAACCCGGCCACCCTCACCGGATCCCGCACCACCACCCGCCACCTACCCATCTGCAACCCCTGCGGCACCGACGAAGCCCTACGCGACCACACCGGCCAACCCCCGATCCCACCCACCGACTGGCCCATCAACCGCTGACACAACAGGGCCGCAAACCAGTAACGTCGACGGTGCAACGGGCGCCGTCGCGAGGGGAACGCAACCGTGCAGGAACTCGTCAACACCGCCACGCAGTACCTGGGCGTCGCCATCGTCGGCCTTGGCCTCGTCGCAACCATCAGAGGTCTCCGCGACAACCAACTCGCCGACAGGGTGTTCGGTGCATTCCTCGTCGTCGCCGGTGCCGGTGTCTTCGCAGGAGGATTCCAACTCCTCACCCGCTACGCCTCCGAAGCCGGACTCATCTAGGACATGTCCGGCCGATCACGGTGTCGACCGCTGAAGACACGGCAGGGCAGCATCGAGGAGGTGACGACCATCCGTGTACCCAGCGGACGCCTTGCGGGTGAACCTGGTCTTCGCCTGAGGGGTATCCCACCCAGACCTCCGGATCACCGCCCAGGAGACGAAAGGAAGGCCTCACGGTCCGGCTGCACGACGGCCTCAGCTCCTGGGCCACCGCCACCGTCGGTCGGACCGGCACCACGGCCGCGTACGAAGGTGGCCCCCGCCAGCTCCTGGCAAAGGCCGACGCCGGGCGCCGTCATTGGGCGGAGCGTGGCTCTCCCGGACTGTGGGACTTCAGAATGACCGTCACCCCCGACGGGCCCGGGTCCATCGAGAACGGACCGTACATGCCCTGACGGTTGTCGGTGCTCTACGGCAAGCTGGCCGGGCGGTGTCCTCCTCGATGCGAGCGAGGAGGACACCCGAAGGACCTAGCTGCGGCCGCCAACGTGGCCAGAAAATGCAGCCCAGGCAGCGCCGGAGAACCTGAGGACAGGCGCCGAGGCGTCATCGCGACGCTTGGAATCCCGGACGTAGACCGCTGCTGGCTGCGGGCACGCCTCAACGCACTGATCGCTGGTCCCACCGCTGTACGAAGACTTGAACCACTGCCCGTAGGGACGGGGGGTGTCGGTGTTACGCATGTTCCTTCAATACCTCTCGTGCTACTTGATCAATGAACGCAGGGGTCTCGTGAACGGGCAGGGCACCCTGAGCAAGGACATCGAAGCGGCGGATGAACTGCTTCACCGACCGCTCTTTCGACAGGACACGTGTCTCACCAGCCACCGTCGTACTCGCGACGATGGGACCAGGAAGTTCCTGGCGATCGAAATCGAGGATCTGGAATTCGCCGCTCAGCACCCGGTAGGCAGGAGCCTTCGCCGGGATGAACCGCAGGGTGACGTTCGACAGGCCGGCAAGACGCTTGATCTCCTCGTACTGCGCCTGCATCACGTCCGGGCCACCAACCACGTTGGTGAGTGCCGACTGGTCCATGATGCAGATCAGCTCCATACCGTCATCGGCGATCCGCCTCTTTCGGTTCATCCGGACCTTTACGGCACTCTCCACGAACTCGGCTGTGCGATCATCCGCGATCCGCGCGCCCTCGATCAGCGCCTCGGCGTACTCCTCGGTCTGGAAAAGGCCGTTGACGACCATGGGCGTCCACACATGGACACGGCGCGCGCCGGACTCAAAGGCCAAGAACGTGCTCAGGCCAGAAGGAAGAACGGAGCCGATCGGAGCCCACCAGTCCTCCCGCTTCGCGTTCTTGTACCAGTCCGTGAGGACCGCCGCGTCCTGGCGGCTGACCTTGTACTCGTCGAGGAGCTTGGCGAATTGCTCTATGCGTTGAAAGCCTGACGTGCCGCTCTCAACCCGACTGATGGCCGAGGGCGCGCAGCCGACCTTCCGTGCCACCTGATCGCCCGTCAACCCGGCTTGCTCGCGCAGACGGGTGAGTTCCGCTCCAAGGGTGATCCTCAGGAATGTGGCTCGTACGTTCGCTGCCATACGCCTTGCCTCCTCTCGGTTCGGACCGTGCGAGCCTCGGCTCCGATGGTCGCAGCTCCGGTTTGCGTTGCGCGACCTCCGGTCCACCGCAGACGGGCTCCGGTCCGCACTCTCTCAGCATCGGTTCGCCTCATGCATATACCAATCCACTTCCGAGAGCAATTGCTCTCGGAGTTCTGATTGCACATCAACTCACTTTGGTAGGACCGTAGTCGAGCCGCCCCCGGGCGCCGGCTAACTGCCGCGCTTCCGGCTCCGGGCGGCCTCCCCCCGCCGTGCGGGGCCCTGGACGGCTCAGAACACTTGGGCCCCGCACGGATTGCGATGGATGGAGGTAAGTCGTGCACAGCGCTGTTCAGAATTGGATGGACCGCGACAACGCGGCGTGCGCCTGGAACTCCTGGTATTCGGGGGGTGAAGGGCAGCGGGTGATTGCCGACCCTCACCGGCGGCTGATGTACCTGCGCCAGAACATGCTGAACGAGGCGACGCACGCGCTGCGCCGCAACGGAGGGACAGCCCGGGTCGCGCTGTATGTCTGCACATGGTCCTCGGCGTCGGACGCGGAGGAGCAGTTCGCCCTCCTTCGGGCCGTCGCGGTTCGGCGGGCGATGCGGGTCGGGGCGGAGTTCACCGACGGCCACGGGCCGGGCGCGGTCGAGCAGCGTACGGGTCTGCTGAAAGCCCTTACCCAGGTGAGGCAGGGGTTCGTCGACGGGATCTTGTGCCCGGACTTCTCGCACATCAGCCCCCACCTGGACGAGTACGAGCGGGTGCTGCGCACGACGGCGCAGCGCCGTTGGTTCGTGGCCCTGGGGTTGCCGGAGACGACGGCCGGACTGTGAACGGCTTAGTGGACTGGATCTTGAAGGAGCGACCGGTCGATCGGCATGGCTTCGGGTGGCGCCAGTGGGTGCTCCAAGCCGTGATCGTGCTGTGCGTGCTGGCGTTGATGGCCGCCTACGCGGTGGCCGTATGAAGCAACGGAGGGGATTGACCATGTTCGAGGCGTACGGCGACAGCCGGCCGCCGAGGCCCGCGGTGGACCGCGGGCCGGAGCAGGAGAAGCACGAGAAGCCGTGGGAACCGTCTGCCGATGCGGGCGGCGCACCGTCCGACCGGGGAACCGATCGGGACTGTCGCCGGTACCCGACGGGCCGAGCCGCGGTGAGCGTCGGCGACTGGGACCGCTACCACCAGGAGGGCCGTTCGGCCCGCGTCCTGGGGGACGCTGAGATACAGAAGTTCTACCACCACGTCGGTCCCCGGCAGGGCATGCGGGCATTGGACCTGGGTTGTGGGCGGGGTGCGTGGACACGCCAGATGGGTCGGTACGGCATCCGCACGGCGGGCTACGACTACAGCGGGGTCGCGCTCGCGGCGGCACGCGCGGGAGGCCCGTACTACGGGCAGGTCTCCTTCGAGCAGTGCGACCTGAACGCCGCAGGCATCCCCGTGACCGTCGAACCCGGCTCGGTGGACATCGTGTCGATGCGGATGAGCCTGGAGCACCTCGACCGGCACCGGTTGATGGTCGATGTGAAACGCATCTTGCGGGCCGGCGGCCTGGCGTACGTGATGACGAGGCTCATGCCGGAGGACTTGCTCGATCCGCTGGAGCGCGGGCTGCACCCGGACGAGTTCGAGGCGCTCGCCGACGGCTGGGGCTCAGCCACTTCCTACGCGGTCGGCATGCACTCGGTGATGGTGCTGCGCGAGCCCGTCGGCTACTGAGACCTTCCCTGACCGCCGCACATGATCGCCGGAGCGGCCGGTCACCCGACGTCGACTTGAGAGAGGGTCCACCGTGGCGAGCAGCCGATCCCCCAGAGAGCCGGCCACGCCCGGTCGCGCACCGGTCCCGTGGATCGTGCCGTGGACGGGCGAGCCCCTGGTGCTCGGGGAGATCGTCGCCACTCACCGTGGCATTGCCTACGTGGACGAGCTGCCTGCCGACCGGGGCCGCCACGGGGAGCTTCTGCGGCGCGGCACCCGGCCCGTCGCAGATGCAGACCGGGGCCGCCCGCTGCTCGGCAAGATCAATCACGCGCGGCAGCGGCGGAGCATGCGGCTGCTGCTGTGCCAGGTGTGCGGCCTCCCGGCCGACCGGACGGACGCGGGCACGCTCTGGGTCCTCGACTCCCTCACCTACCGGCAGGTACGTGCCCGCGATTTCGGCGGGGTGCGCCAGCTGCCTGTCTGTCTGCCCTGCGCCTGGCTCTCGGTACGGGCCTGCCCGATCCTCGGCCGCGGGTACGTCGCGGTGCGGGTGTCCGCGGTGAGACTCGTCGGGGTGTACGGCGTGCTCTGCGCCCCGGCTCCGCTCCCTCACCACCCCGGCGAGATCCGGGTGGTCGCCGAGTGCCACACGGCTCTGTACGACGACCCGGCCCTGCCATGGGTGCTGGCCTCTGAGACCCAGGCCGCGCTCTGCGGCGTCACGATCGTGGACCTCGAAGCGGAAGGGGGTGCCGGATCGTGTCCCCGCTGACGCGGAGCCAACGCGAGGAGGCCAGGGCTCTGGCAGCGGTCCGGCTTCACGTGGCCGGCTGCAGCCCCGGCCCTCTCATCGAGGCGGCGGCCGGACTGCAGCGCAGGCCCGAACACTGGCCGCCACGCTCAAGCTGCCCGTCGCGCATGTGTCAGCCGCCCTGACCGCCCTCGACACCCTGGGGGTCGTCGCGGTGCGGTGGCGTTCGGTTCAGGTTCTCGGGCCTGACCAGCCCCACCCTGCCGATGTGGCTCTTCAGGACACGATCCGGGCGCGGGCCCGGTCCGGGTACTACCGGCTCGGCTCCGCGCTCCCGACCGGCTTTCTCGGCGAGGAGTTCGCCATGACGTCCCTTGAGGTGGCCAGGGCCTGCCGGTACCTGACCGGCGACGGCACCCTGACCCGCGACCCGCACGGCCCGTACGGGCCCGGCTTCTACGTGACCTTGGCCGGGACGCGGGCGTACTGGCTCAACGCCCTTCGGGCCGGCCGACGAGGCACGGCATGAAGCGGGCGGTGGCAGCCCTTCGGCTTCGAACCCCACACGACCACTCACAGAATGCGAGCGACGGATGTCCGAGATGCTCCCGAAGGCGCAATGGCTGGCGAGTCTGCCCCAGGTGGTGGCCGTCGGTTCGATGCTCGTCACCGACGATGCCGGTCTGGTGCTCGTTGTGCGGGCGAACTACGGAACCTGCTCATGGCAGTTCCCGGGGGGCTGGCTCGACCTCGGGGAGTACCCGACGGTGTGTGCCGAGCGCGAGCTCACGGAGGAGACAGGCCTGAGCTGCCAGGCAGCCGGCCTGCTCGCAGTCGCGTGGAGCATCCCCAAGGAGTCGACCGGCGGCCGGGCCGTCGTGCAGTTCCTCTTCGACGGAGGCCGGGTCCCATCCGGCTCCTCTGTCCGCCTCCAGGACGGCGAGCTGTCCGAAGCCCGCTGGGTCCGCCCGGCCGAGGCCTTCACGCTCCTCGACACCAACCGTGGCGCCTGGCTCACGGCAGCCATCGGAGCCCAGCAGGGCGAGCCCGTGCAGGTGCTGGCCCACTGACCCACACGCGCCCTTCCGAGAGACCTCTCATCCGTTCGGGCAGCAGCACCCACCCGGACAACACCCCGAACACCTCAAGTGACAGGAGATCCGCATGTTCATCGGCATCCCGGGCGAACTCGAATCCGCTCTCATCGACCTTCCTCTCCCGCCATGGGAGCTGGACACACCGTTCCTGGCGAAGTCCACCAGGGAGCAGTACCGGACCGCGCTGACGGACGTCCCGCAGTTCGAGGAGACCGTCACGACGCTGCGCCACGCGCTGACCGGCGAGGGCGGCGGATACGCCGTGCTGCGCCTGGGCAACCTCGCCAAGACGCTGGGGGCCGACGACGACCGGTTCCTGCGGCTGGCGACGGCCTTCGCGGCCGAGGTGGCCATCCCCTTCTCGCCCTTCCCGCGGTGGCCCCTGTGGAAGGACATCGGGGTCAAGGTCGACAAGGACCCCGGCAAGTCCAGCGGCATCGGCTACAACGCCTTCCACATGGACCTGGTGAACGGGACCCTCCCCCCGGACTACACCACGCTCCTGTGCGTCCGCCCCGACCCGCTCGGCGGCGGCCCCAGCATCCTCTCCGACGCCCATGCGGCTGTGGCCCGGCTGTCGGAGAACAGCCGGGCCCTGCTCGCCGAGCAGGCCTACCACTACGGCACCTTCTACGACCTGTTCGGCGTGGGCGAGGAGTGCAAGCCCTTCCCGATCCTGGACGGCTCCGACCCGGGCGAGGGCTTCGTACGGTTCACCGCCAAGATGTTGGAGCGGTCCCAGCTCGACCAGGCGCACGCAGACGCCGCGCGGGAGCTCGCCGAGGAGCTCGTACGGGGCCGGGTCACCTTCATGCTGGAAACCGGGGACTACCTCATCGTGAACCAACGCCGCTTCCTGCACGGCCGGGAAGCGCTCCACAGCGGCCAGGAGACCGTCCCGCTCGCCGACAGGCGCCTGCTCCTCCAGCTATTCCTGCGCGCGCGGGGCAGTGCCGGCTCGGCCGCGTAGCCGACCGACGGTACGGGTGCCCGACCGAGTCCCGCCCCCCGGTCCCAGCCGCCGAGCACGCGGTACGCCACGGGGCGGGGCCCGGTCGGGGGTCCCGGACCTAGATGCGTGAGTTGCGCAGCGACTGCCACGCGGCTCCGGCCAGCGCCCGCGTCGCTCGCGGGACCGACAGATGCTCGTGCTTGCGGTACAGCGACCAGTTGTACTGCACGAGCGACAACTTGTTGGAGGACAGCGATCCCGCCTGGTGGGCCCGGTACACCGCGAGCGGCTCGGCCAGACCCCGGGCGCCCGCGCCGTCCCGCATGATCGACAGCCAGAGGGCGTAATCCTGCCTCTTGCGCATCTCCGGCATCAGCCTCGTGCCCAGGGCATTGCGGTCGTACATGGCGGTCAGAGCACCGATGTGGTCCCGGACCAGCATCGCGCGGTAGTCCACGTGCTCCCGCGCACGGACCACCCGACCGTTCGGGACCCAGTCGGTGCTCTCCCCGTCGTAGTCGGCGTCCATCTTGAAGTACGAGGTGAACGTCAGGGGCGCGGTACCGGCCGCGGCGAAGGCGAGCTGCTTCTCGGTCTTCTCCGGAAGCCACATGTCGTCGCTGTCGAGGAAAGCGACGTAGTCCCCGCGGGCCCGCTCGATCGCGAGGTTCCGGGCCCGGCCCGCCCCGCCCTGTTCGGGGGCCGACTCCGGCAGGACGCGCTCGTCCTGCTTCGCGAACTCGCGGAGCAGGTCCATGGAGCCGTCGGAGGACCGGTCATCGGTGACCAGCAGCTCCAGGTCGCCATGGGTCTGCGTGAGCACCGATCGGACGGCGGCCCCCACGGTGGCTGCCGAGTTGTAGACGGGCATCACGACGGACACCAAGGGCACGGGGCTTCTCCTTGCGAGACCAGGAACGACGAGTCCATTCAAGCACCGCAACCGAGTAGGAGCTGTCATGCAGATCGTTGTCGCCGGTCAGGGCTACGTGGGGCTTCCTCTGGCCGTACGCGCCGCAGAGGTGGGTCACCGCGTCGTCGGCTACGACGTGGACCGCGACCGCATCGAGCGACTCACCGACGCCCGGTCCTACGTGGAGGACGTGGCCTCCACACGGCTCCGCACCGTGCTGGACACCGGGCACTACCGCGCGACCGCCGACCCCGACACGCTGGCCGGCTTCGACATCGCGGTGATCACCGTGCCGACCCCGCTGCGGGACGGCGTGCCCGACCTGACCTACATCGAGACCTGCGGCCGAACCCTCGGCGAGCACCTGCGCCCCGGCGCGACCGTGGTCCTGGAATCCACGACCTATCCCGGCACCACCGAGGAACTGCTGCTGCCGATCCTGGAGAAGACCTCGGGCCTCACGGCCGGCGCGGACTTCCGCCTCGGATTCAGTCCCGAACGCATCGCGCCGGGGAACCCGCGGTGGTCGTTCGAGGGGACACCGAAGCTGGTGTCCGGAATCGACGCGACCTCACTGGAAGTGATCAAGGAGTTCTACGACGGCATCTTCCACACCACGGTGCCGGTGTCCGGGCCCAGGGTCGCCGAGCTGGCCAAGCTTCTGGAGAACACCTTCCGGCTCGTCAACATCAGCATGATCAACGAGCTGGCAACGCTGACCGACCGTCTCGGCGTGGACATCTGGGAGGCGATCGACGCCGCCGCGACCAAGCCCTTCGGGTTCACGCGGTTCACCCCGGGCCCAGGGGTCGGCGGCCACTGCCTGCCCGTCGACCCCCTGTTCCTCTCATGGAAGATCCGCGAAGACCTCGGCGTCCCCTTCCGATTCGTGGAGCTCGCCGCCGACGTGAACCGCCACATGCCCCACTACGTCGTCCGGCGTCTCACCGAAGCGCTCGACAAGCGCCACATGCCCATCGCCGGATCCCGGATCCTGCTGCTCGGCCTGACCTACAAGATCAACGCCACCGACCTCCGCGAATCGCCCTCCACACGTGTCGCCGACCTCCTGCTCGACCTCGGCGCCGAGGTCCGCGGCGCCGACCCCAACATCCCGGAACGCGACCTCACCAAGCTGAACGTGCCCCTGGTGGACGCCAGCGCGGAGGAGATCGCGGCCGCCGATGCCGTGGTGCTCCTCATGGACCACGCGCGATTCGACCTCCCCTCGATCGAGGCGAACGCGACCTACGTCCTCGACTGCCGAAACCGGCTCTCCGGACCGAACGTCGAGACGCTCTAACCCCAGCCCCTTGTCGATCCCGGGAGCTCTCTTGCGCGACGAATGGGAACACGCCCACACCGACTACACCCGGCCCGCGCGGCGTCGAACCCCTGCCTCGCTGGCCGAAAGCGAAGTCGACTGGCGCCACCACCTGGAACGCTCGACCCCGAACGGATGGCTGATACGACACAACGCCATGACCGAGGCGCTCGTCAGCGGAAAGCCGATGCACCTACTGCACACGACCAGGGGCATCGACGCGATCCGCGCCAGCCGGCAGTTGCACGTCTCCACCGGATGCCTGGTCGGCGCCCTGTACTGCACGCCTCTCACCAATCAGCGCGAGGGACTGCGCCCCCACAACCTCGGCGCCTACCTTCTGCGGACGAAACCCTCCAACACGCCCATGGTCTTCGAGGTCACCCCGGACGCTCCGATCCCACCCAAGGGCGTCGACTACCTGCATCTCGGTGCCATCCACCTGCGCACCTACCAGCGCTACCAGAGCTTCCTCACCCCGGCCGAGAGCAGCCAGCTCGACCGCACCGTACTGGCCGGACTGCGCGCCGCGGCCGCATTCCTCGACCTGGCCCTACACAATGCCGTCGGCCGTGCCACGTCGGCAGCCGACTTCATCGACAAGCTGTCCGACGCCGTGCCCCACGTGCCCTTCCTCGGCTACCTGTACTTCGAGGTCCTGTCCGAATACCTGATGCTCCACTCCACCACCCCGGAGACCAAGACCTACGCCCAGGCAGGAGAGCTGAACAACTGGCTCTACAAACGACTTGCCTTCGCTGCCGTCGACAGCATGGACCAGCTGTTCGACCTGGCCCGTTTCGGTCCACGCCATCAACGGCTCGTCCAGCTCATCGACGGTATCGAACCGGCTCTCGGCCCAGGAGCCGCCGAGTACGTCAGGCGACGGCTGTCCCACCTGCTCGCCCGCACGGCGCTGCACCCGTCGCAGGATGCGGCATCGGTCAGCTTCCAGGGTGCCGATCTCGGCACGATCCAGGAAGCCGCGCCCGGACTGATCGGTCAGATGATCTTCCGGGAGATCCGGTACATGCCCCGCTACCAGCAGCTGTACCACTGCTTCGAGAAGGCCAAGGCGCTGGAGGCATGGGACTACTGGAACATCGAGGGAATCCCCACCCCCTTCAACGGAGTCCTCCCCAAGGGAGAGATCGGGATAAACCCCACCTACCCCAGATCGACGGTCAGGGTCTGGACGGCAGAACTCGACGGAAACGGCTATCTACATCCGGCCGAGGAGGTCACAGCCGTCGTCACGCCGCACCTGGCGTCATGGTGGGCACCACCCCGTCAGCGTGAGACGCGGCGCGCCACCGATGATTCACGATTCGAGTTGGGCCCGGCAGCCCAATATCCGGTTCCCCAAAGGACATCCACGAGTGGAGTTCCCGCATGACCGCCGAGCCCCTGAAGATCCTGACCGGTATCAACCGCACGGCCGCGCCCTCCTCCGGGAGCATGGTCCTGGTCAACGACCTCTATGGCGCGATGCCCGAGGCTCACACGACCTTCCTGGGCAGGGCACCGGTCGATCAGGCGTGGAAGGCTGCGTTCGATCAGCTGATCACCCTCTCCACGACGAAACGCCCCCTCGGCCCGGACTTCGACCCCTACGTCGACGAGTTGACGCGCGAGGCTGGTGAGCTCATCGACCAACTCCAGCCGAGTGTCATCCATGCCCAGTACCTCGGGTTCGCTCTCAGCCTCGCGTTCGCCCGAACCGCCCGCAACATCCCGATGGTCGCCATCGCCCACGGCCCCGACGTGATGGTCGCCGAGCGCAGCACATCGGAACGCGAGGTCCTGAACGAAGTCGCTGCCGCAAGCACCGCGATCGTCGTTCCGACCTCGGCCCTCGCCGACCGCATGGACCGCATCACCGGACGCCGATTCACCGATCGTGTGACCGTCATCCCCTGGGGTATCCCTTTGGCTGATACCTGGGCACCCGATCGACGGCCGGCCCGAACCGGACCGCTCTCGTTGGTGCACGCCGGTCGTCTGGACGACAACAAATCCACGATCACCGCAGTCGAAGCCCTCGCCCTAACCGATCAGCCGCACCACTTGACCGTGATCGGCGAAGGAGTCCTGCGGAAGCATCTGGAACAGCGTTCCATCGAACTAGGGATCCGCGAGCGGCTTCATTTTGTTCCGTTCCTGCCCCGCACAGAGCTGTGGCGCCGTCTGCCAGACTTCGACGCCTTCGTCTTCACGACCAGTGGCCTGGAGGCTTTCGGCCTGGTTCTCGTCGAGGCCCAAGCCCACGGACTTCCCGTCGTCTACTCAGACCTTCCCAGTGCGAGAGAAATCCTGGGGAGCTCCGGCGTTCCCTACACTCCTGGCGACCCGCGCTCGCTGGCAACAGCCCTGGACGAGATGGGCCGGGACTTCCGCCGGCGCACGGCCCTTCACCAGTCGGCTCTCGACAACGCGCGCCGATATGACATCGCTACCACCGCCCGCCGCCTTCACGAACTGACGCTACGCGTTACTGCCTAATCCGCGGCACGTAACTCCGTGCGGTCCTCCGCCGCGTGCATGGTGGTGGCCAGCAGGCCCAGGGCGAGAGCAACGGCCGCGACAGCGGGCCACATGATGATCATCACGGGTCCGGTTCTACCGGCCCTCGTACCGTCACCACCAAGCCGCTCCCCCGCACGGCCGGGCGCTAGGGAGGTCCTCCTTCGCCTTCGCCACGGTCCCTGCAGCGTACGAAAGCCCTTCCGGTTCAGACTGTGCCGGTTGGGCCGGCTCGGGGCTGTGACCTGCGGTGGGGAGCTCCTGGGGAGTCACCGCTACGTGCTGGTTCCAGTCGTGATGCGGCGGGGGTTGTCCTGGTGAGCCGCCCGGTGAGGACGCCGCCGTTTCGTGAGGGCAGAGCACAACACCTCACCCGGAAGGCACACCTCATGGCTCCCACACCTCCTCCTAGCGGCCGGCGTAGCCGTGTCGCCGATCGATCTCTGCTGCCGTCGCTGCGCAAACTCCGCCCCGAGACCGTTCCGGTCCGCACGGCGCCGCGCGGGCCCCGGCTGGTTCGCCTGGCGCTGTGGGGCGTCCTCGGTGCCGGTCCGCTCGCCCTGGTCGCCACGCTGTACGCGCCGCGGACCGCCGTGGTGCAGGCCGCGCCCGCGCTGCAGCCCTCCGATGCCCGCCCTCCGGCCGATCCCCGGGGTGCGGCGGAGCTGTTCGTGGACCTGTGGCTGCGCGCCGACGGGGCCGACAGCCGCATCGCGGCCGCGGTGCGGGCGCTGGCCCCCGAAGTGGACCTGCCCAAGCGGCCCCGCTCCACCGACGCCCCAATCACCGCCGGGGGGCGGGTGGTCGCCGTCCGTACGGTGGTCGGGCCGGGTACGTGGACAGTGGTGGTCGCTGCCCTGCGGGACCAGGCCGAGCCGGCCCCCGCAGGCGATCCGAACGCGGTGGCGCCGCTCGTGCGGTACTACGCGGTGTCCGGGACCGGCGGCACGGAGGGCACGCCGGTCACGATCGGCGGTGCACCCGCCGAGGTCGCCGCCCCCGACGCGGCCGCGGTTCCTGCCGCGCAGTTCACCCACCGGGTCCCCGCGGGCGGCGCGTTGGAGGCCTCCCTGGGCGAGTTCGTCCGTGCCTACCTCGGCGGCGGACAGAGCGGCGGACTGGAGCGCTACCTGTCGCCGGGGCTGCGGGTGTCCGCGCCGAAGACGGCGCCGTACGTGCGCATCGAAGTCACCGACGTCCTCGCCGACGCCGAATCCGCCACCGCCGCGGCGGTCCCCGCCGACGGGACGAAGGCGCGGGTACGGATCCGGGTGAGCGGCGAGGACAAGCAGGGCGTCCGCTGGCCGCTGACCTACCGGGCGGAGGTGACCGCCCGCGCCGGGCGGTGGGAGGTCAGCGCACTGGAGTCCGGCATCACCGACCTCCCCTCGGGCACGAGCTCCCCCTCCCCCGCCGCCGTCTCGGGTGGTGGGCGATGAACACGCCGAACTCCGTGGTACTGGCCGGGAAGCTCAGCTCGCTCGGCGATTCCTTTATCGGGACCCTGGCCAACTGGGCCGACAACGGGCTGAAGGCCGCGCTGACAGTGGTGGTCGTGGTCACCGTTGCGCGGAAGTTCTCTCTGAAGGCCGGCATCGGTGCGCTCATCGCGCTGGTGATCGCCCTCGGGATCTACAACTCGCGTAATTCGCTCGCGGCGATCTTCTCCGACGAGATCAACAACCCGGCCAAGAGCGCCGGCCAGACCGTCGTGGTGATCACACCGCACGACGGCACGGACGGCGGTGCGTCGTGAGCCAGCAGGGTGTTACCCGGGTCTACACGAGCGCGCGTCGGCACCCGTGGGTGCTGGGCAGGCTCGGCGACTGGACGGTGCCGTTCGGCCCGTACACGCCGGCGCAGCTGGTGGTGCTGGGTGGCGGGGCCTTCGCCCTGATCAAGACGTATGCGTTGTGGTCGTGGGCGGGTCCGGTCCCGGTGGTGCTGTGGATCGCGTCGGTGTGGGCGGTGCGCGGGGCGCAGATCGCGGGGCAGAACCCGTTCACGGCGTTGCTCGGTGTGCTGGTCCTGCTGGCCCGGCATCCGGCCGGGCGGGTGGGGGGCCGGATCGCCCGCGACCGGCGTCCGTCGCACCTGCGGTGCCGCTTCACCCTCACCCCGGCCGTCGAGCCGCTCATGGCCACGGCCGTCGGCAAGGCACCCGCCGTCGCGTCTGCGGCCTCTGTGGCCCCCCTGCCGGTGGTTGCGGCAGCCGGTTCGGGTCTGTCTCGGCTGCTGGCCGGCGCCGGACAGGGGGCGGTGTGATGCGCACGCCGTTCCGGCACATCCACGGCCATCTGCTCTGGTCGACCACGTCGCAGGTGTGGGGAGTGTGGCGGGTGGCGCCCCTGCCCGGAGGTTACCTGCCCGACCGGGTCCGCCAGGAGCTCCTCGGCCGGGTCACCTCCCTGGTCCGCTCGATGCCAGGGATGGAGCCGCGTCTGTTCGTCCTGGCTGCCCGTACCGACCCGGGCGAGATCGCCGAACGCATGGTCGCGGGCGTCGACTGGCATCACCTGCCCGCGTGGGCGCAGACCTGCGCGGCCACGGTGGATCTGCTGACCGGCCAGGAGATGCACGAGCGGACCCTGTGGCTCGCCGTCCCTCTCGCGTCGAAGAAGTCCGCCGCGGGTGTTTCGCTCGGTGCCCTGTACGCGGAGCTGTCGGCGGCGCTGGATCTGCCGCCGGTACCGGTGTCGGAGGCCGATGTGCGGGCCGCGGTGGAGGAGGCCGGGCGCGTACAGACCTCGTTGGGGGGCGGGCTCGACCTGCGCCCGGCGTCGCCGGCGGAGATCGTATGGATGCTCCAACATGCCGTCCACCGGGGTCTGGCGGAGGAGCCGCTGCTGGGCGACGCCGAGCACAGCCCCTTGTTCGGCAGCCGTGTCCGCGACGGACAGTTGTCCTCCCCCTCGTACGCGGACCTCGGGAATATCCGTCTGGCCGAGGGCGGCCGCGACCACGCCGAGTCCGCGAAGGCGGACAGGACGCCGTGGTGGCGCTCCGGTACGTCCTCGCCCCTGGGCCGCAAGTGGCTGCAGGTCGAGTCCGACGCCGGCATCGGCTATCAGGCGCACCTGGTGCTCGCCGAGCTTCCTCCGGCGGTGGCGGTGCAGAGCGCGGACGTCCTGGCGCAGTTGGAGGGGCTGCCGTTCCCGGTCGATGTCGCGGTGGACCTGCGTGTGGTCCCGGCGAAGAAGGCGCGGGAGCAGGTGCAGCGCAAGAAGCGTGAACTGCTGGACCAGGCCGAGCAGTACGGGGCGCAGCCCACGGGGATGCCGCATTCGCTGCCGGAGGCGGCCGGGGACCTGGCCGAGCAGGACGCGCGGATGGCGCGGACCTCGGTCGAGGTCGAGGTGCAGTCCGTCACGGTCCTGAGCGTGTGGGGTCCGGACGCGGCGACCTGTGACGCGCGGGCGCGGGAGCTGTCCGCGGCCCTGTCGGGCGGTGACTACCGGGTGGAGCGCCCCTACGGGATGCAGGAGGAACTCTTCGCGCTGGGGCTGCCGGGTGCGGTCCGGGCGCCGAAGCTGGGTCAGTTCACCCAGCACCAGTTGTCGGAGGACTGGGCTGCCAGTGGGGCGCTGACCCTGTCGCGGGTGGGCGATCCGGCCGGGATGCTGATCGGGCACGACCTGGACAGCGGCACCATCCGGCCCGTTCTGCTCAACCCGGCGGACGCCCCGCAGGTCAACGCGTCCGCGTCCAGCGCTGTGATCGGTGACCTGGGCAGTGGCAAGAGCGTGCTGGAGAAGCTGGTCACCTCCGCGGTGGTGGACCGGGGCGGTAGGGCGATCGTGATCGACCGGACCCCGATCCGAGAGTGGGCGAGCTTCGCGCGGGCCGCGGTGGGCGAGCGCTGCCAGATCATCGACGCCGCTCAGGCCCGTATCTCCATCGACCCGCTGCGGGTGTTCGGCGGGGCGATCGGCGCCCACTACGCCCTCTCCTATCTGACCCTCCAGCTGGGGGTCGGGGCGATGACCGCGGCCGGCGCGGTCCTGCACCACGCGGTCGAGGAGGTGTCCGGCGGGCCGGAGCCGTCCATGAGCAAGATCCTGGACGTCCTCACCGCGCTGGCCGCGACCGGCAGCAGCAGCCGTGCGGACGCGGCGGCGACCATGGCCGACCTGCTACGGATCGTCGCAGGCAACCCCCTCGCGGCGATGGTCTTCGATCCCGGCCTGCCTGCGGTCAGCCTGGACGGCGACATGGGCGCCGACATGGTGGTGGTCACCACCACCGGCCTCACCCTCCCCCCGCGCGAGGCGTTCGCCGACGTCGAGGTCCTGCGCCAGCAGCCGCTGGAGGCCCTGATCGGACGCGCCGTGCTGTATCTGATCGCGGCCATCGCCCGGCAGGCCGCTTTCACCGACCCCGGCAGGTTCTGCCTCGTCGAGCTGGACGAGTGCTACTGGCTCACCTCCTCCGCGGAAGGATCGGCCCTGGTCCACGAGATCCTCCACGACGGCCGCAAGCACGGCGCCGGCGTAGCCCTCGGCGCCCACGACGAGGCGGAGCTCGGGAAGGACTCCGGGCTGATCGCCTACCGGTTCCTGGCTCGCACCACCGACAGCGCCCGCGCAGCCAGGGGATTGCACTTCCTCGGCCTGGACGGCGAGGACGAGGATCTGATCCGGCTGGTGACCACCGGGTTGTCCCCTGTCGGGCAGGCCGGCCGGGAGGGCGAGATGCTGCTGCGCGACCCGCGGATGCAGGTCGGCCGGATCAAGGTCGTCGTCCCGCCCGTCGCCCGCCTGAGGAAGAACATCTTCACCACCCCGGGCCGCTCCCGAACACCGGCCGAGGGGAGCACCCGGTGATGCGCGTACGAGACCGGTTCGACCACGGGACTGTGCGGTCCGCGGGATTCGTGGCGCTGCTGACCGTGGTCTTCCTGGTGACCAACACCGCGGTGGCCGCGGCCGCCGATGGATCGTCGACCGGCGGTGGCCTGCTCGGGCCGCTGGACATCGTCACCCGCGAGGGTGTGCCGCTGAGCAGCTACCAGCTCGACAGCTCCGTCCAACCCGCATCCGCAGGCCTGCGTCCCCAGAACCCGACGGACCTTATCGGCGGCTCGGTTCTGAAGTTCGACGTCATCGGGGAAACCCAGCGTCTCCTGCTGAGTGGTCTGTTCACCCTGGTGCGTCTGCTGGTGGGCCTGTGCTGTTGGCTGATCGGATTCGTCTTCGACTTCCCGCTGTTGCGTCTGCTGACCGATCCCGCGCAGCGCCTCGCCGACGCCTACCAGCGGCACGTCGTGGACGCCCTCGGTCTCGAAGGGCTGCTGCTGGCGTGGGCGTTCGTGTTCGGGCTGGTCCTGTTCGTGCGGGGCAAGGTCGGCAAGGGGTTGGGGGAGATCGTGCTGACCCTGGTCATCGCCGCGCTGGCCGCCAGTGCGTTCGTACGGCCCGACTACATGCTGGGCGAGGACGGGCCGCTGCAGCAGACCCACCAGGCCGCCATCGAGGTGGCCTCCATCACCACCGCCTCGTACTTCGACACCCCTGCCCGCGGCGGCCGCCCCTGCGACACCGCAGTGGGCCCCGCCCACGACGCGTGCGTGGCCGAGCAGGCCGACGCCAAGACCGTCACCACCCCGATCCAGGCAGCGCTCACGGACGCCCTGGTCGTCAAGCCCTACATGCTCCTGCAGTACGGGCGGATCCTCGACCCCAAGAAGGAGGGTGAGAAGGCCGCGTACGGCGCCCACCTGAAATGGGTATCGGGTAACGCACCGGCACCCCCTGCGAAGCCCGGGGAGAACGACCCCTGTGCGGGTCTCGACGGGCCCTCGACGGACTACTGCGAGAGCGCGCAACCGAAGCCGAGCAAGGAAGACAACTGCGAGCTTCTCATCACCCCTGCCAAGGAGTATTGCGAGAAGGCCATGAAAGGTGAGGGGGCAGCCGCCGGCGGGGACGGATTCCCCGGGCTGATCAAGAACCTGAACAACGCGGGACCTGTGGGCAAGTCCGCGGCCGCGTACGCGGAGAAGCCGTCCTGGGACCGGGTGTGGGCCGTCCTGGCTCTGCTGGTGGCCGTGGTCGTCGTGGCGCTGATGGTCGTGTCGATGTCGGTGGTGATGCTCGGCGCCCAGGGCGCGGATGCGGCCGCGGCGGCCGGCGGGCCGATCGCATGGGTGTGGGCGATGCTGCCCGGCCCCTCCCGGATGCTGCTCTGGCGGTGGCTGGGCGTCTTCGTCGTCTCCGCCCTGGTGGCGTTCATGGCCGCGATGGCGCTGCCCCTGTTCGGGATCGCCGTGGATGCGATCCTGGCCGACAGCGGCGCGGATCAGATGATGGAACGCCTGCTCCTCCTCGACGCGCTCGCGGTCGGATTCCTGGTGCTGCACCGGCGGATCCTGCGGGCGACGGCCGGATTCGGGCAGCGCATGGCGACCCGCATGCGCTACGCGAAGGTCGGCGGCAGCCACCTGCCCGGCGACAACTCCGAACTCGGGGCCGCCCTCGCCATGCACGGCGCCGCCCCGGGCGGCGGATCCGGTGGACTGGGCGGCAGGGCTTCCGTGACGTACGGGGCGTTCGGGGCCCGGCTGCGGTCCCTGGGCAGCCTCGCCGCGCTCTCCGACGGTACGGGCATGCCGATGAACCCCGGCCGGCTGCTCGGCGACGCCGTCGCCGAGGGACGACGCGGAATCGCACCGCTGGCCATCGCGCTGCGCGCAGCCCACACCGCGCTCGTCGGGCCGCCGCCCGGCCGGCATCCGGCCGCGGCACGGCTGCACGCGTTCGCGAACGGCACGGCCGCAGGCCGGCCGGGTGGCGGGGAGATGGTGGTGGACGAGTGGACGGGCGAGATCCTGCACGACCCGGAAACCGACCGGCCGCTGCTGGGATCCCGGATCCATGCCCGGGCGAGCCGACTGCGCGGCTACCGCATCGCGTCCCGTGCCGCACGCGTCACCTACGGCGCGACCCTGGGACTGCCCCGCAACCTGTCAGCAGTGCGATCGGCGGCCTCGGAGTTCACCACCGACGCCCACACACAGTTGAGGGTCGCCTCCCACCGGGTCCGCGAGGACGGGGGCCGCTGGATGCGGACCGTCGACCACGCCGGGATGGCCCTGGCGACCGCCTGGCAGGTCCACGACCCGGTCGGCGCCGCACGGCGCACCGCCCTCGCGGCCGCCATGCACGCTGCGCCGTCGAGCCGCACCCCGGCCGGCCGCCCGAACACCGGCGTGTCCGCCCGGCGCACCAACAGCCGCCGTTCCACCACTCCTCCTACTCCTGCCACCCCGCCCGCCCCTTCGACCCCTTCCGCCCCTTCCGCACCGGCAGGAGGCGGCATCAGCCCGAGCCGCGGCCGTCCTGCCCGAGACGACCGTGCGCAGGCCCCGGAAGCCCGACTCCAGGGGGCCGGTCAGGCGTCGACCGAGGACCAGGAACGCGCCGATGCCGCAGCGAACGCGGCCCGACTGCGCTCTGTCTTCGAGGCACGCGCAGCCGCCCTCCGACGCCGTGAGGAAGGGGCGGAAGCCCGACCCCAGGGCGCCGGTCAGGCATCGACCGAGGACCAGGAACGCGCCGATGCCGCAGCGAACGCGGCCCGACTGCGCTCTGTCTTCGAGGCACGCGCGGCCGCCGCCCTCCGACGCCATGAGGAAGGAGAGCTGTGAAGCGGGGGAAGAAGATGGGCTGCCTCACGCTGCTGCTCCTGGTCGCCGCGGTGTGCTGCACCGGGCCCGTCCTGCTGGCAGGAGCCCACAGCCAGGCCGGCCCGACAGCCGGGGCCGGTGTCGACGCGGCGGCGGCCGGGATCCCGGCGCGCATGCTGGCCGCCTACCTCACCGGCGCCTCCCGGATCGGCGCCCACGTCCCCACCTGCCGGGGAATGCGCTGGCAGATCCTCGCCGGGATCGCCCGGGTGGAGTCCGACCACGCCTCCGGCCACACCCTCAGCGCGGGCGGCGACATCACCCCGCCCATCACGGGCCCCCGCCTGGACGGTTCCGGGGCCGGCGGCAACACCACCGCCATCCGCGACACCGACAACGGCCGGTGGGACGGGGACAGCGAATACGAACGGGCGGTCGGCCCCTTCCAGTTCCTCCCCGAGACGTTCCGCGCCTACGGCAAGGACGGCAACCAGGACGGGATCACCGACCCGCACAACGCCGACGACGCGGCCGCGTCCGCGGCGGTGTACCTGTGCGGGAAGGGCCGCGACCTCACCGACCGCGAGGAACTACGCGCGGCGATCCACACCTACAACCGGTCGTGGGCGTACGTCGACGATGTCCTGTCAGGGATAGACCGGTACGACGCCCTCGGCGCCGCTCCGCAGAGTCCCTCCGGCACCGTCGGGGCCGTCATCCAGGCCGCGCTCGCCCAGCAGGGCATCCCCTACTCCTGGGGCGGTGGGAACGCACGCGGCCGCTCCACCGGGATCTGCTGCTCCCCCCGCGGGCAGGACGGCCGCACCGTGAACGGCTTCGACTGCTCGGGCCTGACCCTCTACGCGTTCGCCCAAGCCGGGATCGACCTGCCGCGCACCGCCGCCGCGCAGGCCGGCGTGGGCCGCCGTATCCCCGCCTCGGCGGGCGTCGGTGCGCTGCTGCCGGGCGATCTCGTCTTCTACGGCTACAGCCCCACCAGCGACTCCACCATCCACCACGTCGGTCTCTACCTCGGAGACGGCCAGATGATCAACGCTCCCAAGCCCGGGACGTCGGTCCGCATCGACCCGATCACGGCCCTGCCCGACTACGCGGGAGGGGCGCGGCTGCTGTGAACACCACACCCTGGTGGACCGGCGGCCGCCTCCTGGCCGCGGCCGCACTCCTCGCCGGCACCGGAATCTGGATGCTGTCGACCGGACTGACCCCCGCCAGCATCGAGCAGCCCTCCGGCACACGGGGCTCCGTCGCGCCGGCGGACCGTCCTGGGCCCACGGGCCCGGCCCCGGATCGGCCTGCGTCGTCCGGTGCGAGCGCCCCGGACGTGAGCCCCCGAGCCGTGACCGCCTCGGTCTCGCCCTGGCCGGCGACCGCGGCGCCGACGGCCACCGCACCGAGTCCAACCGATTCGACGCCGGGCGGTGCGGTGCCGGCGAGCGAGCTCCCACCGCCCGGTGAGGGCCCGGCAGCCGACCCGCTCATCCAGCAGGCCCTCGACCGGGCCGGCCGGTCCGACCTCCCTCCCGCCGACGAGCAGTACCTGATGACCGTCGGGCGTGCCGCGTGGCTGGCCGAGACCGTCCGGTACACGCAGGTGCGCATCCAGGCCACGACCGCCCGCCGTGAGCCCGACCGGGACGGCGCGGTGGTGCGCCTGGTGTGGGCAGGCGCGGACCCGGCCGGGACCTACCTGGAAGGTCGCACCGCCGCCCTCCACTACATCCGCAACGGAGAAGGATCATGGACGCGTACGTGACGACGGCCGGAGCGCTCGGCGCTGCCGCAGGCATCATCGACACTCTCGGCGCTCTCGCCGGGTGGGGGCTCGCCAACGCCTGGTGGTCGGCGCTCGTCCTCGGCGCCTTCGTGATCGGGTGGGAGTCGCTGCAACGCCGCCTCGCCACGCGGGCACTGGCCGAGCGGACCCACCTGGAACTGGTGCCCAGTGCCACGTTCGAGCCGAGTCCCGAGCAGATCTGGCGGCAGGGCATGCTCCTGATCCGGGCCGCCGGCTCCGGCCCGTGGTGGGTTCCTCGCCGGGCCCGCACGGTGCGGCTACGACTGCGCGCCGACGGAACCCGGCCCCTGATCTACCGCATCGAGGCGCCCGCCGGCGCGCACGCGATGCTGACCACCACCCCCTACGGCGCCCGAGTCCAGGCCACACCCGTCGCCCCGATCGCCGACAAGCACCGCGCGCACGTCGTACGGGGCATCCTGACCCTGAGCGGCAAGCCCGGTTCCCGGCTGCGGGACGTCCCGCTGGAGCCCGACCCGCTCCAGCCGCTGATCGACGCCGTGGCCGGCCTGCGCGCCGAACTCGGGGACCTGGCCGAGGTATGCGTCGACCTGTCGCCCGCTTCGCGCTGGCACCTCGCCGTCCGGCGCGCGCAGGGGATGCGTCTGGCTCGGGAGGAGGCCCGGCGTGAGGCGCAGCGCGAAGCACGGTGGCTCACCCAGGAATCGACCGACCCTTTGCCCGTGACGGTGGGCAGACTGCTGGACCCGGCGCAGTGGCGGGGTGCACCCCGTGGGCAGCTGGTGATGTCGCCGCAGCCGCGACGGGTCGACCGGGAGACCGTGCTGGGCAAACTCGCCGAAGGGGCCGGGCTGGTCCGGATTCAGATCCTGGTGCGCTGCGCCTCCGACGAGGCCGACCGTGCGCAGGCCAGGCTGGCACGCGTCAACGCGGCCATGGACGTGTACGCGGGAGCGTCGCGTCTTGCCTCGCAGGGCTGGTCGTTGGGGCCGGTACGGATCGGTCCGGACCGGTGGCCGTGGCGGCCGCGGTTCGACGAGCGGTGGCAGCAGGCGCTGATGCGGCCGGCCCGTAGTGGCTGGGCGCATCTGGAGGAGATCGCCGGACTCCTCAAGCCGCCGACCTCGTCGGCGGACCTGCCGCTGCTGGAGAGCGAGATGCCGACCTACAAGGTGGGCAAGGACCTGGTGCCGCAGGGCTGGTACCGGGGGCCGAACGGGCGGGAGCGGCTTCTGGCCACCCACGAGGACGACACTCTCTTCGAGGTCCAGTCCGGCAAGGCCGGGTGGGGCAAGACCATGCGCGCCCAGGTCCAGGCCGTCGCCGGCGCCCACAACGGACGCGGCCTGGCCTTCGTCGACCCGCACGGCGACTCCCTCACCGACGTCGCCCGCTACCTGGCCCACGACCGCATCATGGAACGGATCGCCGTGTTCGACCTCACCGTGCGGGACGACAGCGCTCTGCTGGCCTGCTGGAATCTCCTCGACATGTCCGGCCGGCCCCGCCCCTACGAGGTGTCCGCCGCCGTGGTGGACGCCATCGCCGCGTCCCTGGGGTGGGACGACGCGAGCGCACCGCGGGCCCTGACGATCCTGACCAAGGCCGTGGAGGCCCTGGTCGCCGTCAACACCCTCGCCGTCGCCGCCGACCTACCCGGGGGGCAGGCCACCGTCTTCCAGATCCGGCCGCTGCTGACCGATCCCACCTTCCGGTACCTGGTTGTAGGCGCTCTCGATCCGGAAGCGCGGCGGTGGTGGACGGGCACCTTCCCCGACCTGCCGAAGGACGGTCTTGCCACCGTCCTGAACCCGCTGGAACGGCTAGGGGCCAACCCCGTGATCCGGGCGTTCCTCGGGTGCCCGGTCAGCGGCTACGACATCCGCCGCGCCATGGACGAGAGCCAGGTGGTGTGGATCTGCCCGCCCGGCACCGGCCCGACCGACCGGCTGCTGATCTCCCTGCTCGTCCGCGACTTCCTGCGCGCCGGCCTGTCCCGCCGCGACCTGCCCGAGGCCAAGCGGCACCCGTTCCGCTTCTACCTGGACGAAATGATCTCCCTGGACGGGGGCACCGTCCTGGCCGAGATCACCGAACAGCTCCGCAAATTCGGCGGGCGCCTGCACGGCATGACCCAGCTCCTGCACCGGCTCAGCCCCACCACCCGCGCCGCGCTCCTGCAGAACGCCTCCTGCCTGTCGACCACCGCCGGGTCGGTCGAGGCGATCACACCGGTGACCACCCAGTGGGCGAGCAGCGTCACCCCGCAGGACGCAGCTGGGCTGGAGCGGTGGTGGCACTACGCCTCCTTCACCGTCGCCGGCAAGCGCCTCGGCCCCTTGAGGATCCGCGGACCTGAACTCGAAGAGGTCTTCGGCCGCCTCGCGAAACCGACCCGCACCCAGGCTCTGCTCCGGGCCGCGCACACCAACACCGGGGCCCGTCCTCTGTCCGAGCAGAGCGCTCTCGCCGTAGGCCAGGAGGAGCAGGTACGCGAGTTCCTCACCGGCCTGACCCCGACCACCGACAACCAGAACGAGGAGCACTACGCGTGACCGTCCCCGCCGTCATCCAGCCCGACACCGCCGACACCTACGCCCACCAGGCGCTCGCCCTGATCGCCCAGCACCGGCTGCTCACCAGCACCCAGCTCCACCAGATGCTCATGCCCCACACCCCGCCCCGGAAGGTCCACAACGTCCTCGCCCCGCTGCGCGCGGAAGGGCTCATCGCGCACACTTCGCTGGGTGTCCGAAGCGGCCTCAAGGCCCACTTCCTGACCGCCGCCGGAGCGCAGGCCGTGACCGACTGGCCCGAACTCCGCGGGCGTGCCGCCACCGTCATCGCCGGTCCCGCCGCCGCGGCCATGCGGGCGGCCCACACGCTCACCGGTGTCCGCGCCCACCTGACGTTCCTCGCCGAGGCCCGCGACCGGGGCGACGAGTACCAGGCGCTGGACTGGGTGCCCGAGGTCACCCACCGGCTGCCCGACACCGGCGGGGAGGACCGGCTCATCGCCGACGCCGTCCTCCACTACACCGCCGTCGAGCCCCGCCGGCTGCAGTACCGGGCGTTCGTGGAGATCGACCGCACGACGATGAGCAGCGAGCGCCTCGCCCGCAAGCTCATCACCTACGCCCGCTTCCATGACTACACCCCTCAGCCCGCCGGGCGCCGCGGGACCGTCGCCGGCCAGGGAGCGGCCCTGTTCGCGTGGCAGCGCTTCTACCCCCGCTTCCCCCGCATCCTGTTCGTCCTCACCGGCGCCCCCCGCGCGACGCTCACGGCCCGTATCGCGGACCTACGGCGGATGACCGCCGACCACGACCTGGTCACCCGCCTCGCCGCCCACGTCCCGCTCGGCGCAGCCGTCCTCGGAGACCTCGAAGAAGCCGGCCCCTCCGGCCCGGTGTGGACGCCCCTGGCCGGTACCGGCGAGCGCCGCGGCTGGATGCAGCTATGAGCAAGGTGAACGACCCCCACCTGACAATCACATGCGCAAAGAACAAGCCATGTGGCCGATTTCTGGCGGCACTGCCTCTCCAGCACCTGCATTCACTCCCACCAGCCGAGATGCCACCCAACCGCGAACTGGCATATGTCACACCGGCATTGGGGTCAAAGCAACACGATTGGTACCTGCGCCCCATGAACCCCATAGGCCTACCGGCCGTTTGCGTCATAAGGTGCGCTGTACCGACAGATCGCGACGCCGTGAACACGTTGCGACAGCGATGACGGGGCCTGCAATCAATCCAGCCTGCACGGTGACTTTGGGGGGTTTCCACGTGACAACAGCACGCCAGCACCACACCCGCACCACACGGTTCCGCATGCTCCTCACCGCCGCCGCGATCGCGACAACCGTTGCGGCTGTCACCACCGGCTGCACAAAGGAGAACAAGGCCGCGCCTCCGCCCAGCCCGAGCGCGTCCCCCAGCCCCTCCGCCGACCCGCAGGCCGCCGAGAAGACCGCCCTGCTCGGCGTCTACCGGGCCTTCTGGGACGCCTCGCTGAAGGCCTACTCCACCGGGTCCATGAAGAACACCGGGATGGAACCCGTAGGCACCGACAAGGCCTACGCGAAGGTCCAGGCGACTCAGATCTACTACCGGGACCACGGCTACGTCATGACGGGTGCGCCCGCCCTGTCGCCCCAGGTCACAGCCCTGGATTCGGCCGCAGAGCCTCCGAAAGCAACCATCACCGACTGCATCGACAGCACCGACTACATCCAGGTTGAGAAGCAGAGCGGGAAGCCCGTGGAGACGATGGACAAGAACCGTCGCCACGTGGCCACATATACGGCGCTCAAAATCGGTGGCACCTGGCAGATCCGTGACTTCGAGATCTCTCGGGATCAGCTGTGCTGAGCGGGGCGAGACGTATCGCGACCGTTGCGGTGTTGCTCGCGGGGGCTCTGTACGCCGTCCCCGCAGCAGCGGACGAGCCCAAGCCCGGCGCGAACTGTCCGCCAGGTGCGACCGATTGCGACGTCTACGCCGGCGGACAGAAGCCACCGAAGCCCGACAGGCCCGGTGATGACGGTAAGCCAGGTGGCGGTGGCGGTGGCGGAGGCGGAGGCAGCGGGCCTACGACCTGCATGGCGCGTGACGGTTCCGGTGGGCAGTTCGAGGTGCCGTGCCATGACGAGGAATCAGGCTGGTTCGACGCGTCGAGCTCCTGCTACTGGCGACTGCTGGAACCGCCCCCGGCTGCAAATGATCCCGTCTGGGAGGGACACACGCCGGGAGACGGCGCGGTCTACAACGGGCAGTGCCCCGGACAGCCGCTGATGGGTGGGCTGCGCTGGTTCCAGAACCCTCCACCCGGATACGGCGGTGGCCCGAACCTGGAGGCTTTGGCGCAGGAAGCGGTCACGAAAATGCGGCTGCTCGGCGCTGATGTCGGCATCGCACCCAAGCCGGGCGGGACCGGCACGGTCGGGGTTCCGGTGTGGGTGTGGAACGGGCCGAGCCCGCAGACGACCGGGCCGACCTCGGCGAGCGCGACCGCCCTCGGGGTGACGGTGACGGCCACGGCGACCGTGGCGGACGTCGTGTGGAACTTCGGCAACGGCTCCACCGTGTCCTGTCCGTTCCCCGGCACCCCCTACAGTCCTGCGTTCGGCCTGACTCCTCCGAGCAAGGCCAGCGGTCAGTGCGGCATCGCCGGCTACTCCCGTGTCGGTGAGTACACGGTGGCCGCGACGACGACGTGGGCCGTGCACTGGGTCGGTGGGGGTCAGCAGGGTGATCTGACCACGACGCGCAGTTCGCAGGCCGCGGTGCGCATCGGAGAACTCCAGGTCGTCGGCCAGTAGCCGAGGACCGCACATCCTTTCCTCTTCCAGGAGGCACAGCACGTGAGTACCACCACCACGCCCTCGACACCGGGACGGGCCGCCGTGCCCGGGCCCGGTGGCCCCGACAGCCGGCCGGCGGCCGCGCCCCGTGTGGTGCGCCAGCGGCGCCGCCGTCCGGGGCTGATCGCGCTGTCCGTCGCGCTGATCGCGGCCGGAGGTCTCTCCGGGGCGCTGCTGTTCACCGCCTCTGGGCAGCGCACCGCCGTTCTGGTGGTGGCACGCGATGTTCCGGTGGGGGCGGCGATCAGCGACGCGGACCTCGCGCCCGCGTCCCTGGCGCTGGACCCGGCGGTGAAGGCCGTGCCGGTGGCGAAGAAGAAGACCATGGTCGGCCAGCGGGCCGCGGTCGCGCTGAAGGCGGGTGCGCTGCTGTCGCCCGGGCAGGTCACGTCCGTGTCTTTGGTGAAGGCGGGAGAGCAGCTGGTGGGTGTGGCGTTGAAGCCGTCGCAGCTTCCGGCGAGCCGGCTCGCGCCGGGTCAGAAGGTGGTGATCGTCTCCACTCCGGACGCTGCCGGTCAGGCGGCGGGGGGTAAGCCGGCCGAGCCGGTGGGGGCGCCGAAGACGGTGGCGGCGACCGTGGTCGCGGTGGGGGTGGCCGCGCCTGCGACGGGTGTCGTGGTGGTGGATGTGGCGGTCCCGGCCACGGACGGGCCGGCGTTGGCCGCACGGGTCGCCACGGGCGCGATCGCGCTGATCCTCGCGCCGCAGGAGGGCAGCTGATGGCGGTCGTCGCGCTGGCCGGTGGGCTCGGTGCTCCGGGGGTGACCACGGCCGCGATGGCGCTGCTGATGACGTGGCCGCTCGCGGAAGGGCGCCGCGTGATACTGGCCGAGGCCGATCCGGACGGCGGGGCGATCCTGCCGGGTGCGCTGCAGGGCACCCTGGGCAACAGCCACGGCCTGCGGAATCTGGCGATCGCGGCCCGCCAGGGTCAGCTCGCCGAAGCGTTCTGGCGTCAGCTGGTGGACGTCACCGACGCGGAGACCCGCGACCGTCTGGTGCTGCCCGGTCTCTACGACCCCGCGCACGCGTCCGCGATGGAACCCGTGTGGCAGCCGCTGGCCCGCCTGTTCTCCGGCATCGAGGAGCACGGCCACGACGTCCTGGTGGACCTGGGCCGGCGCGGTGCGTTCGGGCCGTCCGCCGTGCTCGCGCAGCGGGCCGACGTCGTGCTGCTGGTCGCGCGCAGCACCCTGCGCAGTCTGCAGAGCGCGCAGGTGCGGCTGGAGGCCTTGCGTGAGAGCGTCGGTGGGAGCGTCGAGCTGGGCATGCTGCTGGTGGACGAAGGGCCGTTCTCCAAGGAGGAGGTCCGCAAGACCCTCGGAATCCCGGTCACGGCGGTGCTGCCGTGGCAGCCCAAGGAAGCCCGGGTGCTGTCGGACGGGGCGGAGCAGCCGCGCCGGTTCGAGTCCGGCTCCCTTATGCGCTCGGCGCGGTCGGCCGCGGTCCGGGTGCAGGAGTTGCTGGCGGTGCGTCGTTCCCGGCTGGCTCCGCCGCCGCCCGGATCTGCCGAGGGGCGGGCGGTCAGCCATGCGCGCTAATCCTCTGCACGGTGAACCGCAGGTCACCGCCGGCTCCTTGCAGGCGCGCCTCGCCGCGCCGCGGCCCGTACCGACAACGGGGGCGACGTCGCCGGCGGTTCCGGGGCCGGCCGACCCACGGGCTTTGCCGGCTCCCGCCGGAGGCCTGTCGGCGGTGCGGTCGATGGACTACGCGGCGGTGCGGCTGATCAAGAAGGAGGTCGGGGAACGACTCACCGACCTGCTGCGAGCCCGCCCGGGGATGAGCGCTGCCGCCCAGGAGCAGCAGGGCAGGCACCTGATCAACGAGCAGGTGGCGGTGTGGTCGGACGCCGAGGCCGTCAAGCGCGGGACGGCGACGAGCCCGGGCGAGGACGCGGCGATCGCGCAGGCCGTTTTCGACCTGCAGTTCCGGGCAGGCCGGCTCCAGCAGCACCTGGACAACCCGCGGGTGGAGAACATCTTCATCAACGGGTACCCCGACGTGTGGCTGGACTTCACCGACGGCCGCCGGGTGCGGGTAGCGCCGGTGGCGGACTCCGACGAGGAGTTGCGGGAGCTCCTGAGGGATCTGGCGCGGCGTACGACGGGGCAGGCGGAGCGCAGTCTCTCGACGGCCGACCCGTTCCTGGCGCTGCGGCTGTCGGACGGGTCCCGCCTCCAGGCCGTCATCGACGTCACCCCCGGCACCTACGTCACGATCCGCCGGCACAGCATGCGCCACGCGGACCTGCCCGAGCTGGTGAACCGGGAGATGCTCGACTCCACCCTGGAGGCGTTCCTGCGCGCGTGCGTGCGCGCGGAGAAGAACGTGATGGTGGTGGGCGGACAGGCTGCGGGCAAAACCACGCTGCTGCGCGCCCTGCTCAAGGAGATCGACCCCGACGAGCGGTTCGCCACCCTGGAGACCGAGTACGAGCTGTTCGCCCACGAGAACGGCCACCACCGTCAGGTCGTGCCGATGGAGGCACGCGAGTCCAACGGCGAGATGGTCGCGGGTCAGGCAGCCGGTGAGATCACGCTCATGGACCTGATGTACCGGGCGCTGCGCATGACGCTGACCCGGATCGTGGTCGGTGAGGTCCGCGGGCCGGAGATCGTGGCCATGCTGCAGGCGATGACGAACGGGGCGGGCGGCAACCTGTGCACCCTGCACGCCATCCACCCCTCCGTCGTGTTCGACCGGATCGCCGAGCTGTACCTCCTCGCCCAGGCCAACATGTCCGAGGCTCTGGCCTATCGGCAGGCCGCGAACGGCCTGCACTTCATCGTGTTCGTCTCGTCCGTGGACGAGACGAAGATCGGCGGGCACCGCCACCGGTTCGTCTCGCACGTGCTGGAGGTCACCGGGATCGGTGAGGGCGGGCGGCCGGAGACGAACGCGATCTTCGGGCCGCGCCCGGAATGGGGCGAGCACCGGGCTGTGCCCCTCATGCACCCGCGGTGCATCAACGACCTGCGCCGCGCCGGATTCGACGCCAACCTGCTGAACGTGCCGGGCGGGGCGTGGCGTGCCGCGCTGCCGCTGCTGGTGGACGAGGGGGCCGGACTGTGACCGCTCTGCTGATGTGGGTCCTGGCCGGACTCGCCCTCGCGGGCGGGCTGGTGGGACTGGTCGCCGGAATGGTGGGCACGACCGCCCCCAAGGGCCCGCCCGTCGCCGCTCGCCTGCGGGCAGGCCGCCGGCTCGCCGGGCGGGACGAACGGATGGCCCGCCGCACCCGCCTGGCCGGCGGTGCCCTGGCCGCTGTCGTGCTGTGGCTGGTGACGGGGGTGTTCATCGCCGGTGCGCTGGTGTTCCTGGCCGTGATCGGAGTGCCGTGGCTGCTCGCACCCACGAAATCCGCCACGACCCGGATCGGAAAGCTGGAGGCTCTCGGCGACTGGACCCAGCGCTTGGCGAACGTGCTCCGGCTCGGCCGCGGTCTGGACGAGGCACTACAGATCTCCCGCAAGGGCTGCCCCGAGGAGATCGTCGACGAGGTCGGGGACCTGGTCGACCGCCTGCAGGTCGGATGGCGGCCCACCGACGCACTGCGCCTGTTCGGCGACGCGCTGGGCGACGTGACCGCGGACAAGGTCGTAGCCGCGCTCGTGCTGTCGGCCGCCGACCGCGGGCCGGGTCTCGCGCAGGCTTTGGACGACCTGGCGGAGTCGGTCCACGAGGAGGTCGCCCGCCGCCGGGCGATCGAGGCGGACCGGGCCAAGCCCCGCACGACGATGCGGTGGATGACCATCATCACCCTGGCCGTCATCGGCTGCGGTTTCCTCATCCCCTCCTACACCGCCCCGTACGGAACGCTGCTCGGGCAGCTGGTCCTCGCCGTCCTCTCGGCCGGCTTCATCGGCGTGCTCGCGCTGATGCGGCAGATCGCCGACACCAAGCCCGTCCCCCGCTTCCTGATCGCCGACCCCCGCAGCGCCGTCACCCCCGTCGCCGACGCCATCACCGAGAACGAGGGCACGGAGGTGACGGCATGATGCCCGTGGCCGCGATCCTGTCCGGCGCGACGATCGGCGCCGGCGCCGCCCTCCTGATCCGTGAAGTCCTGCGCCCCGCACCCGCGCTCGGGCCCGCGCTGCGCCGCCTCAACCAACCCGCGCCGCCCCGCACCGACGAGGTCACCGACCGGGACGAGCGGTGGGGGCAGTGGCTGGTGGACCACCTCACCGACGTGCCGGGCGTGCGCATCCCGCACAAGGACCTCGCTCTGACCGGCACCACCCCGGCCCGATTCATGCTGACGAAAGTCGCTCTGGCGGCCGGTGGTCTGCTGCTGCCGCCCCTGTCGACGATCCCCCTGCTGCTGCTCGGTCTGCCGCTCTACCTGCCTGCCATCGTCGGGATCCTGGCCGCAACACTGCTGTGGTTCACCCCCGACCTCGCGTTGCGGGACAAGGCCAAGCGCGCCCGCGCCGAGTTCGCGCACGCCATGGCCGCCTACCTCGACCTGGTCGCGCTGCGCCGGGCCGGGAACGTCTCGGCCGAGCAAGCCATGGAACAGGCCGCACAGACCGGCCAGGGCT
This sequence comes from Streptomyces virginiae, assembly GCF_041432505.1. Taxonomy (GTDB): domain Bacteria; phylum Actinomycetota; class Actinomycetes; order Streptomycetales; family Streptomycetaceae; genus Streptomyces; species Streptomyces virginiae_A. Next base: position 8,883,401 of record NZ_CP107871.1, on the reverse strand, counting down.
GGGCGTTCGTCCGCATCCAGCAGGCCCTGGCCCGCTCGCGGGTCGACAAGGTCCCCCACTGGGAATCCCTGGCCCGCCTCACGGCCGAACTCGACCTGCCCGTGCTGGACGACCTCGCCGCGATCATGCGGCAGTCCGCCGACGACGGCGCGTCCGTCTACGCCACCCTGCGCTCCCGCGCGAAGAACCTTCGCGGCGAGCTCCTCACCGCGCAGGCGACCGAGGCCAACGCCGACAGCGAGAAGATGACCGCCCCCGGCGCGCTCCTCGCCGTCCTGGTGATGCTCCTGATCGCCTTCCCCGCCATCATCCGCATGCTCAACACCTGACCGAAGGAGTCACCGTCATGACGAAGTACGCGATCCGGCTGTCACTCGCCCTCAAGTCGCACTGGGAGGAGATCAAGAAGCACAGTGGCGACGACCGGGGCGACATCTCCATCACCACCATCATCATCTGGGTCGCCGCCGTGGCGGGTGCCATCGCCATCGCGGGAACGATCGCGGTGGTCGTCGGTCGCTACAACACGAAGCTCTCCGGGATCTGACCGAGCGAAGGCCTGGGAACGGACGGGGGAAGGAGACGCGTGCCGCAGCAGGAAGGCGGGACCCGGGCAGAGCCGGGGCAGCACACCGGTCGGTGCCGGGGCCACGGCGACCGGGGAGAGTCGTCCATCCAGATGGCGATCGTGTTCCCGTTCGTCATCGTGCTCACGGTGGCGGTGGTGCAGGCCTCGATGTGGGTCCACGCCCGCAACGTCGCACTGACCGCAGCCCGCGAGGGCGTCGCCGCGGCGCGCACCTACCAGTCCCCCGAGGGCGCGGGAGCCGCTCGCGCTCACGAAACCCTCGGCCGGATCGCAGGAGACAGCCTGCGCGGGCCCACGGTCAGCACCGCCGGCAGCACAGCCACGGACGTGCGGGTGACCGTCACCGGCAGCGCCCCGTCCATGCTGCCGGGGCTGTCGGGGCTGTCCGTCTCCCAGTCCGCATCCGCACCCCGCGAACGGTGGACCACCCCATGACCGCCATCACACACACGACCGGCGGCGGTTGGCGTGCGAGGCTGCGCGAGGACCGGGGCAGCGAGGCGATCGCCACCGCGATCGTCACCCCCCTGCTGCTGATGCTGCTGTGCACGGCGATCGCCGGCGGGCGGATCGTCACCTCCGGCGCGAAGGTCGACGCCGCCGCCGAGGACGCCGCCCGCGCAGCGTCCATCTCCCGCACCCACTCCGGCGCCCAGGCCGAAGCAGCCGAGGCCGCGGCCCGCTCCCTGGACGATCAGGGCATCCGCTGCGCGTCCGCCAGCACCAGCATCGACACCTCCGGCCTCGCCGTGCCGCTCGGCCAGGTCGGCACCGTCACCGTGACCATCTCCTGCACGGTGCCGCTGTCCGACCTACTGCTGCCCGGCGTCCCCGGATCCAAGACGATGACCAGCACGTTCACGTCCGTCGTGGACGCCTACCGCTCCCGGGAGGTATGAACCGTGCCCGATCCGGTCACCGCCCCGGCCCGCCGGCGGCTACAAGGTGACGACGGCGGGATCGCCGTCTACACCGCGATCGTCGTGGTGGCCCTGCTGGGCATCATCGGCCTCGCCATCGACGGCGGCGGCAAGCTGCGCGCCACCGAACGCGCCGACGCCGTCGCCATGGAAGCGGCCCGCGCCGCCGGACAGGCCATCGACCCCGCCTCGGCCGTCAACGGCGAGGGGATCCGCGTCGACCCCGAAGCCGCCCAGGCCGCGGCGTACGCCTACCTCTCCCGCACCGGCAGCCAGGGAACCGTGGGCCTGTCGGCGGACCGCAGCCAGCTCACCGTCACCGTCCAAGGCGCGTACGCCACCAAGTTCCTGTCCATCGTCGGGATCGGCACGCTGAGTGTCTCCGGACACGGCAGCGCCCGCCTCCTGCACGGCGTGACCCAGCCCGAGTAACCGCCGGCGCCGGCGTCGATCGAGAAGGACCCGAAACATGTCGAAGCCCACCCTCAAGCCGTCGCCTCCGGCGCGCGGCGGCGCGCAGGCAGCGGCCGCCGTGGCCCGCGGTCTGCTCAGCCTCACCGTCCTCGCCGCGCTCCTGGTCGGCCTGCCGATCCTGCTCTGGTGGGCCACGACGATCGTCGGCCCGCCCGGAGCGGCCGCCCTCGGATCCTTGTTCTCCACCGACGACTCCGGTCAGGTGTTCCTCCTCGCCCTCGCCGTCGCAGGCTGGGTCGGATGGGTTCTGTTCGCGTGCGCGGTGCTGCTGGAGATCCCCGCCCAGCTCCGCGGCCGCGCCGCCCCGCAGATCCGAGGACTGGTCGGCCAGCGGGCCGCCGCCACCCTCGTCGGCGCGGTACTGCTGGCCCTGCCCACCACCACCGCCCTCGCCGCACCCGCCACCGCGGTCCCCGCCGCGCCGCCGACGAGCGCGAGCGCATCCGCCGTCCCCACCCCGACGCCCGCGACCACCGCACGCCCCGAGGGCGAAACCACACGAAGCGCATACACCGTTCGGGACCTGAGGCCGGCCGAGAGCCTGTGGTCGATCGCGGAACAGACGCTGGGTGACGGCCAGCGGTGGGAGGAGATCGCCGCCCTGAACGAAGGCCGCACCATGACGGACGGCAGCATCTTCCGGACCGAACACCCCATCCAACCCGGATGGCTCCTCACCCTCCCCACCGCCGCCGACACCGCCGGCATGCCGGCTCAGGGGACAGCGACGGGTCCGGGCGGCGACACGGGCACCGAGTACAGCGTGCGCCAGGGTGACAGCCTGACCTCGATCGCCGCCGACCAGCTGGGCAACGCCGACCGGTACACGGAAATCTTCGAACTCAACCGGGGCAAGGCCCTCCCCGACGGCGCTGGGACCTTCACCGACCCCGATCTCATCCACCCCGGACAGCGGCTGGCCCTCCCCGGCACCGGCCGGCCCCCGGCAGCCGAGCCGCCCACGGCCGCCCCCGGTACCGCCCCGGCCGCGCCTGCACCTGCGACCACGGCCACGGCTCCGGCGCCGAGCGCGAGCTCCCCCGGACCGGAGGCGAGCCCGGAGGGCGCACAGCACACGGCAGAGCTCAAGAGCCGGACCGCGGGCATCAACTGGGCGCTGGTCGCAGGTGTCGGGACGCTGCTGGCCGCTTCCCTCGCGGGGGCGCTGGGGGTGCGGCGCATCCTGCAGCAACGCCGACGCCGCGCCGGGCAGACCATCGCCCAGGACGCCGAACCCACACGCCTGGAACAAACTCTCGCCGCCACGGCGGAACCCGTCGGCGTCGAGCTCCTCGACACCGTCCTGCGCACCCTCGCCCACCACGCCGCCGACCACGACCGCGAGCTGCCCGGACTACGCGGAGCACGCCTGTCCGAGGCCGAAGGTGTCACGCTCCTGCTGGACGAACCCGCCGAAGCCCTCGCCCCGTTCACGTCCGGCCCCGATCCCCGGACCTGGATCCTGGACCCTCAGGCCGCCCTGATGAGCGCCGAGGACCTGCAGGACGTCCAAGCCCCGTACCCGGGGCTGGTCACCCTGGGCGCCGACGACACGGGCCTGGTACTCGCCGACCTCACGACGTGCCGTGTCCTGCTGCTGGAGGGATCCCCCGACGAGGTCCTGGAGGTCGCCCGCGCGCTCGCTCTGGAACTGGGCACCTGCACGTGGACCGACTACAGCGAGATCCTCACCACCGGACTGGGTACCCGCCTCGCCGGTCTCCTGCCGCAGGGCCGCATCCGCACGATGCCGCACCTTCCCGCCGTCGCGGCCGACCTCGGGGAACTCCTCCTCGAAGCGCACCAGAGCGGCGAACAGGTCCTGCCGTGGCTGCTCATCGGCGCCGGCGACCACGCCGAGACCGACGTCATCCAGCTCGCAGACGCCCTGTCCACCGCCCGCGATCTGTTGACGGCCGTGGTCCTGCCCGCCACCGAGGACACCCGCCGCGCGTTCCCCCGCGCGGAGACCCTGAGCACCGTTCCCGACCAGCAGGCGCTTCTGGCGTCGCTGGAGATCCCGGTCACCCTGCAGCGGGTCACGGACGAGCAGTACCGCGAGTACCTCCATGCTCTGCAGGTCGCGACCGAGGAGCCGGCGCCCGCGACCGGGCCCTGGGAGTTCGCCGAGGACCACGGCCAGGCCGCAGCCGCAGGCATCCCGCTGGCCGTCCGGGTCACCAGCGCCGACGCCTCCCCGGACCCCGGTAACCCGTTCCCCGCGCTCTTCGCCGGTGCCGTCCCGCCCCCGGCCTCCGCACCCCAGCCGCCCGCGACGGCCACCGGTGAGGCACAGGCCGAGAACACGGGCCGGAAGGCAGCGGAGTCCGCCCCGGTACTCCCCCAGCAGCAGACGCCCGGACCGGTCGACGGGCCGTCCGACGAGAGCGGCGTGCGGATCGAGATGCTCGGGCCGCTGCGCATCACCGGAGGCACCGGATCCGACCACGCCCACACCCTGCGGACCACCGCCGTCGCCGCGCTCATCCACCTGCGTCCCGGACGCACCACCGAATACCTCTGCCGTGCGATGGACCCCGTGAACCCCTGGAGCACCCGCACCCTGCACTCGCGGCTGTCCGAGCTACGCAACGAGATCGGATTCATCACCGACGACGGCCACCCGCTGCTCCCTCGCCCCAAGAACGGCAGCGGATACACCTTCCACCCCGCCGTCACCTCCGACTGGGACCACTTCCAACACCTGGCCGCCCGCGGCCTGGCCGCCGGACCGCAGCAGGGAATCCCTGACCTCGAAAGCGCCATGGCACTCGTACGGAGCAAGCCGTTCGACGGCCGCACCCTGCCCTGGGCCGACCCGATCATCCAGGAAATGCTGTCCCGGATCACCGACACCGCCCACACCCTCGCCCGCTGGCACACCGACGGGGACACCCCCGATCTCGATGCCGCACGCCGGACCGTACTGCACGCGCTGGACATCGAGGAGACGTCTGAAGTCCTCTACCGCGACCTGCTCCACATCGAATGGACGGCGGGGAATCCGGCAGCCGTCCGCAGAACCGTCGCCCGCCTCCAGCAGATGGCACGGACCTACGACATCACCCTGGACAGCCTCACCGAGGACACCGTCAACCTGGTCCTGTCCGACCGACCCTCCCCCGTCACCGCCGGCTGACGCCGCCCCCGGGAACGAGCGGGGGCTGCCCGACGGCAGCCCCCACTGGCATCCGCACACCTGCCCCTATGCGGTGACGGCTGACATCGCATGCCGCGCCGCAGCCAGCAGCTCCGCCCTGGCCTGCGGCTCGCCCACCGGCGGCCGTGTCACCCACTCCAGACGAATCTCCGCCACCGCCGCGCACACTGCCTGCACCGCGCCTTCCAGGTCCTCGTCCAGGCCCGCCAATTGCGGCCCGGTCACGACGACCGGCCCGTAGAGGCCGTAGGGGATCTCCATCCCACGCCAGATCGACGCCAGAACCCACGCCGACAGATTCAAGGGCAACTGCTCGATCTGCCCGCTCCCGTGGACGTGCAGCGAAGCCCGCCGGTGATACACCGCCTCATCCGGGAAGCCGCCCACCGCAGAAAGCACCACGTCCCGCCGCTCCGCATGCCCCTCCGGCCACGGCACGACTACCACCGCACCGTCCGTATCGATCCGCAGTGCTCCCACCGCGCCCTCCAGCCTCTTGATCACAACCCCAACCCCAGGCTAGGGCGAGGACATCGGCCACTTGATCACGACCCCAGGCTAGGGCGAGGACATCGGCCACGGGCACCGTTCGGAAAGCTGGGATCCTGGTTGTGCGGGAACGCCGTTTCCACTGGAAACGTCAGGCTGCCCGGTCCAGGAATCCGAGGTGGGTCATGACCTTCCTGTAGTCCACGGAGGGGACGCTGTTCGGCAGGAGGAGGACCACCACACACTGATCGTGGACGCCAGTGTGCCCGTGTACGGAAGGTCTGCCGGGTTGTCTCCGCTCGCGCTGTCGTACTCGCCCAGCAGATCGGGCCTCAGATAGGCGAGCGACCGACTCCCCTCGGTCCCCAGATGCCAGCCGGCACCGAGCAGCATCCTCTGCCAGGACTCGCGGGCCCGCCCGAGCCGATGCTGCTGCTCTTCGAGCCAGGACGGATAGTCCTCCACAGGAAGGTCACGGCGACCCTCGGCGAGGAACACCTCGGCCAGCGCCTCCTCCTGTGCCAGGAGCCACGCGTGTGCGACGGCGCGCTCGCTCCGCCATGAGTCCTTCTCCACGTCATCCGCCGCCCGAGGAAAGGGCATAGCGCGATCAATAGACGCATCAAAATGATCAGCCATGGTCAGTGATCTACCAGAGGCCTCCGACACCCTGGATGCCCGTGCTGGCGATGCGCCGCCAGCGCATGGGCAAGCGCGTCACCACACCACCGAGTCCGGCCTTCGACCCCGCCGAGGAATCCCGCGGTCGGAAGTGAGCCCAGGTCAACGCACACACACCCCTCACTCGTGAGGGTCAAGGTAAAAGTGAAGGGTAAGAAACAGACCTTCACCGGCGGGCCCGCACCGACCACCCGGGCGGTCGAGTCGGCAGTCGAGCCGGCCGAGACCTCGATTCGTCCTGCTCCCACGTCTCGCCGTCCCGCCGCGAAGAAGACGGCCAGGCCCGCGAACGATCCACGCTTCCCCCACGGACCGCTCGCCGTGCTGGACGGAGACGGCTCCGCGTACGGGGTCGACGGCATCGTGCTGGACTGTCCGGCCACCACCATCCCGGAGTTGGTGGAGTGGACGCTGCAGGAGTCCGGTCTCGGTGCCGCCGCGCTCAACCGGCACGGCAAGGACTCCGACCCGCTGATCGTGCTCACCGCCGCGGCCGCCGTGAAACTGGGTCTGCCCGAGCGGCTGGAGGGTCACGAGGAGCGCCGCGCCCTGCGCCTCGCCGAGGACCACCCGGCCGTGAAGCAGATCGCGAAGGCGAAATGGCAGCTCACGCAGCGCGGTTTCGGGCCGTGGGCACGTGTCTACCGCAAGGCCCAAGGGCGCGAACGGCAGTGCGTACAGCTTGCGATCCTATCCTGGGACGCCCTCGATCCCCGGTCGTGGCCGGGCGTCGCCGACATGGAGCCCGCCGACATCGCCCGCGTCCTCGGCGTCTACGCGCAGCGGGTCATCACCCCGCGCGGCTCCACCGCGGTCTCGGGGCTGGAGCTGATGACCGCTCTACGCCCGCCGACCCGCGCCGTGAAGAACGACCAGGGCGGATGGGAGTCCGGCTACAACCCGGGCAGCCTCGGCAGGGAGCCGATGGACCCCGCCCCGCCGGAGGCCCCCCAGGAACACCCGGTCGCACGAGGTTGGACGGGAGGTTTCCTCGACGAGGAGGCCTACCAGTGGGTCCGCGACCCGCAGTTGCTCTCCGACGAGGAATGCCTGCTGCCGTACGCGATCGGCCTCGACCTGAACACCGCCTTCCTCGCGGCCGCGGCCCGCCTGGTCGTCGGCCTGTCCGCCCCCGACCACTTCCACGCGCCCCACTTCAACAAGAAGATCCCCGGCAGCTGGCTCGTGGACCTCTCACACATCGACCTGGACCCGCGCCTGCCCTCGCTGTTCACCCCGTCCGGGCAGCTGGGAAGCGCCGGCATCGGAAGCGCCGAGCGCGAGTTAGCGATGTGGCTCCATCCTCCAGCAGGACGGGCGGCAGTCTCTTGGCAGGATTGCCGCCCGGCGGCGGGAGCGGGTCAAAGAGGCTCTGGGGAAGCTGAAGGTCCCCACCAGGGTGCGGGCCTCGTGGGCAACAAGCCCACCGCCCCGTGGCCTATGCCGAATCAGGCTCCACAGCAACGGCCATCGCGGGCACAACCGAACCGAAGCGCTGGCGGCCATGGAGTCGCTAGCGTGTCGGAAGACCTTGGAGGATGCCATGACTGCCCAGCCCGAGTACGCGCCGGCCCCGCCGCCCGCGCCCGCCCCCACAGCGGCCGCCGACCTTCTGGCCCGGGTGCGCGCCGACCGGCGGGCCGAGCAGTGGGCGCCGGCCTTTGAGCGGGATTGGGTCCAGGCCTTGGAGGATTCCCGGCACAGCTACAGCCTCACCCCGCTCCACGACGTGGTGCGGGCCTGGCAGGCCCGTCTCGCCGCGGCCCCGGCTGTCGACGCGTTCCTGGCCTCCGGCATGGACGACTCCGACGGCGTCGCCCTGGAGGACATCCTCGGAGCCCGCCCGTGAGCGCATGGCCCGCCCGGCTCTCCCCGGAGGCCGCCAAGACGCTCGCGGGCCTGCCCGGCCACGCGGCGGAGATTCTGCGCGATGTCCTCGACATCGCCTCCCGCGACCCCTGGTCCTTCCCAGCCTTCAACGTGCGCGATCCCGAAGGCGAGGACGTCCGCTCCGCCGCGGTCGGCCAGCTCACCGCCATCTACTCGGCCCGCCAGCCGCCTCTACGTGATCAGCATCGTCTGGATCGGCTGACCCACCCGGACAGGGTTCCGCACTAGGCCGTCTCTTCCGGATCTTGCAGGTCGGGCAGGATCTGAAGGAGTCGGCCCAGGCTGGGTGCTGTCGGTGGGGTGTCGTAGCGTCGGGGGCATGATCTCCGAGCCGACAGGCCGGGCCGCGGGCCCCTACGATGCAGCCTTCCTGCCGCGGTTGCGTATGTCCTTCCGTGCTGCGCGCGAGCCGGTTACTGAACCGGTGTCGAAGTTCGGCGGGCAGCCGGTCTGGCTGGACGGACCGGCCTGGCCAGAGCATCCCCGTACAGGCGAGCCCCTGGTGTTCATCGGCCAGTTCCGAGTGCCGGGAGACGAGGTGCGCCTCGCGTACCTGTTCCTGCATGAGGAGGGTGTGGTCATGGGCGGCGACACTCCGGAGGACGGCGAGGCCGTCGTTCTGGTCCAGCCGGGTGGGCGGATACCGCCCTTCGCGTCGATCGGCTCCCCCGGCACACAGGGGCGGACCCTGTGGCGGTGGGGTCCGGACTACACGGAGGTTCCCGTCGAATGGCTCACAGATCTGACTCCGATGTCGCCAGAACTCGACGAGGCAGCCAACCAGGCCGCCGCCTGCTCTCGGTGGCTGCGAGGCGAGGGCCCAGACGTCGAATACCCCGAGGAGGAGTGGCCCAAGGACTTCTTGGGGGGCGAGGCCATCTACCCCAACGACGAGGCCTTCGGCATCGATGCCTCTTGGCGGTTCCTCTGCCAGTTCGAGGATCGGGGTGAGGCGAAGGAGGACCCGTTCTTCCTCAACTTCGGCTACGGAACCGGCTTCCTCTTCCTCAGCTCCGACCACCTCGAAGGCCGGTTCATGTGGGACTGCAGCTAGGAGCTCTCTTTCGGATCACTTGTTGGCGGCTCGATCGCAGGGCCTGCTGGCTCTGGCGGAACTGCTGCCTGCGACGATGCGCTGGTGAGCTATGACCTTGCGGTGTGGGACGGCGACCGTCCACTCGATGGCGACCAAGCGGGCTCGACCTACGACGAGCTCTACGAGCGCTACCTGGAGTCGGACCAGGTTGTCGTGCCTCCAGTGCCGCGCATTGCGGCCTACGTGGAAGCCCTCGTCGCGCGATACCCGGACGACGACCGCAGTGTCGTATGGGCGTCACCGCCGGTCATCGAGGAGGCATCGGGCCCGATCGTGTACCTGCTCATGTCCTATGGCAAGGCTGAGGAAGTGTCCGAGTACGCCGCTGCGCTGGCTCGCGAGCACGGACTCGTCTGCTTCGACCCGCAAGGAGAATGCCTCCGTCCGTGAACTGCGTGTTCTCAGCGGGCGGACCAAAAGAAGATTCCCGCGATGAGGAGGCCGGCGCGGTAGACCGTGGCGGTCTTCTCGTAGCGGGTAGCCAGGCCGCGCCATTGCTTGAGGCGATTGATGCAGCGTTCGACGGTGTTGCGTCGCTTGTAGGCCTCGCGGTCGAATCCGGGTGGGCGCCCGCCACCGCGGCCCCGGCGCTTGCGGTTGGCGATCTGGTCGGCAGGTTGTGGGATCACGGCCCGTATTCCGCGTCGTCGTAGGTGGTCCCGGATGGCCCGTGACGAGTACGCCCTGTCCGCCAACACCACGAATGGTGTGGTCCTGGGCCTGCCAATTCGACGCGGGGCCCGGATGGCAGCCATCACGTGATCGAACGCCGGCGCGTCTCCGGCCTGCCCGGGCGTGAGCACGAAACACAACGGGCGACAGCGGCTGTCAGCAGCGAGATGGATCTTCGTGGTCAGCCCACCACGAGAGCGCCCGATCGCATGGTCCGCAGGTTCGTCAGCCGGGGCCCCTTTTTGCGAGCCCCGGCACCGTTCTGATGCACGCGCACGATCGTGGAGTCAACCGCAACGACCCAGTCCAGGTCGCCGGCGGCATCGGCCTGGGCGAGAAGCGCGGTGAAGACCCGCTCCCAGGTGCCATCGATGGCCCAGTTCCGCAGCCTTGTATAGACACCCTTCCACGAGCCGTACTCAGCGGGGAGGTGCACCCACTGAGACCCGGTCTGGAACTTCCACGCGATCGCATCGATCACCTGCCGGTGATCACGCCACCGACCGCCTCGCCTCGGCGTCCGATCAGGCAACAACGGCTCTATCCGCGCCCACTGCGCGTCGGTCAACGGCACAACCAGACCAACGATCCGATGATCGGAAAGAAACGCCCTAGCCCCCGGCTGCCGCACGACACCGTCGTGCAGGCCGAGGTCGCCGCACGACACCGTCGTGCGGGCCGAGGTCGCCGCGATCCTTGCCGAGACCGGCGCAGCCGCCCTAGACCCCGTTGGGGTGTTTCCCCTTGGCGCACACCCCTGGTGAAAGAGCAGGTACGCCCCACACCCCTAGGGTGCAACCATGACCCGCCAGCCTCGTAGAAGGCCACGTCTTCGCGGGTTCTCACGGCTTGGCAGCCGCCCAACGCGGAGACCTGAACATGTGTGCCCGCAAACACCCCCAGAGACTGAGCGGAAAGAACTCCTCGTCTCGACGTCGACTCTCCTAACGGCCCTCCTTGCGGTACCTGCACTAGCCTCGCGCTTTCACGAACGGGTCCGTCCGAAGCGTGAGCAAAAAGGAGAGGAGTGCCTCTGACCTGGGACGATGGGACTTGTCTAGGGTCCTGGTCGTCGTCAAGAAAGCTGCACTCCTCAGGTGAAGAAGAGTATCGGGTCGTACCCGCGTGTCCGTGTCGAGGGTGGTGGCCGCGGAGTGGTCTCGCAGGCCGGGTCGGTGCTGCTGGTGGAGACGGTCCGCAAGACCGGGCTGGATCAGGCGATATCGGCGGCCCTGGCGCCGTGGCGGAAGTCGCGGGCGGTGCACGATCCGGGGAAGATCCTGCTGGATGTGGCCCTCGCGGTCGCGCTCGGTGGGGACTGTCTGGCCGATGTGGGCATGCTGCGGGCCGAGCCGGGTTTGTTCGGGCCGGTGGCCTCCGATCCGACGATCTCCCGGCTCATCGACACCCTCGCCGCAGCCGGGCCGAAGGCCCTGACCGCAATCCGGGCCGCGCGGGCCGAAGTCCGCGAACACGTCTGGAAGATGGCCGGTGCCGCGGCGCCGGATGCCGACGGGCATGTGACCGTGGACATCGACGGCGTGCTCGTGCTGGCGCACTCCGAGAAGCAGGACGCCGCCGCGACCTGGAAGAAGACGTTCGGACACCACCCTTTGATGGGGTTCGTCGACCACGGCAGCGCAGGCAGCGGAGAGCCGGTCGCGGGCCTGCTGCGGCCCGGGAACGCGGGCAGCAACACCGCGAGCGATCACATCAACGTCGCGGGGCTGGCGCTGTCCCAGCTGCCGAAGCACTATCGGCGCGGACGGCAGACTCTGATCCGTACCGACTCCGGCGGCGGGACGCACGAATTCGTTGCCTGGCTCGCCAAGCGGGGCAGGTGGCTGTCCTACTCAGTCGGGATGACCATCTCCGACCAGATTCACCAGGCCGTCCTGAAGGTTCCCGCCCCGGCCTGGACGGCGGCCGTCGAGCCCGGCGGCGAGATCCGCGACGGCGCCTGGGTCGCCGAGATCGACGGAGACGTCCTCAAGGGCTGGCCTGCGGGAATGCGGCTGATCGTCCGCAAGGAACGTCCGCACCCCGGCGCCCAGTTGCGATTCACCGACGCTGACGGCCTGCGGCTCACCTGCTTCGCCACCAACACCACCCGCGTCCCCATCGCCCAGCTGGAGCTGCGACACCGCCAACGGGCCCGCGCCGAAGACCGCATCCGCGCCGCCCGCGCCACCGGCCTGCGCAACCTGCCCCTGCACGACACCGCCCAGAACCAGATCTGGCTGGAGATCATCCAGATCGCCCTCGACCTGCTCGCATGGATGCCGATGCTCGCCCTGACCGACAAAACCCGCAGGTGGGAGCCCCGCCGCCTGAGACTCCGCCTGTTCTCCGCCGCTGCGCAGCTAGTGCTGTGACCGCATAGGTTCGCCGGGTTGGCGGATGGAGCGGTTGGATGGGCGTGTTCGAGCTGGAGGCCGGCGAGGATCCCCTGTGTCGGGTGCGGCGTCCGGGTAGGGGCCGCAAGCGGGTCGCGGAATTCGATCCGGGGCTGCGACCGGCCCTGCTGGCGCTGGTCGAGCCGGACGTGCGGGGTGATCCGATGTCGCCGCTGCGGTGGACGGTGATTACCTGTTTTCAAGCGGGGAGGGGTGCCCGGCGTGGTTCGCTGAGCCATGGTGGTGCATGCTGACGAGCGTGATGATCCAACCGCCCCGGCGGGGCATAGACCCGGTGTTTCCGCCCGTCGCAATGTCGTGGCAGCGCATTGACGCGTGGCTGGCAAAGCATGCGCCGAGGGCACTGTCGGAACTCCGGCCTCCCGCGTCGAAACAGTCCATCAAGGAGGCTGAGGAACGGTTGGGCTTCCAGTTGCCTGCGGACCTGGTGGAGTCACTCCTGTGTCACGACGGCGACACCTCCCTGCTCGGTGTGTTGCCCTGCCGACGGCTGTACTCCGTTGCGGAGATCATCGAGATCCGCGAGATGCGGATGGACATCTGGGAGCCTGACGATCCCGACCAGGCGGAAACCCCGTGGTGGGGGACGCAGTGGGTGCCCTTCGCGGGAAGTGACGGGGACGAGCAGTTCATCGAAGCGGGGCCAGGGTTGTGGCACAACCACCTTGGTGACGCTGGCCACGCTGACCAGGCATATTTTCTCGGGTGGCCCAGTTTGGGTTCTTGGCTTCACGAAACAGCCGAATCCATGGCCCATCACGACAAGCAGTCCTGGTTCGGAGCAGTCCCACAGCCTAAGGTCGATGACGAGGGACGCACCGACTGGTGGGACTAGCGTGCTGTGACCGCATAGGTTCGCCGGGTTCAGGCTGCGGCTGAGAGGGGCGTCCGCCCCAGCGGATGCCCTTCTCGCTGCGGATGCGGGCGCGTTCCTTGCGTTGTGCGGCGAGCACGTCGCGGTGGCGGGCGTTGGCGTTGCGCCAGCGCAGGTAGCGGTGCAGGGCCCGGGTTTGCGCGGGGTGGCTGCGGTGGTGGGAGTTGGCCAGGGTGAACTGCCGCAGGGGGCCGAAGTGCGCCTCGATGGGGTTGGCCCAGGAGGCGTAGGTTGGGGTGAAACACAGCTCGACCTTGTTCTTCTTCGCCCAGCGGCGGATGTCCGCGCCGGTGTGGGCGGAGAGGTTGTCCAGAATGATGTAGATCGGGGCGCCGTCGGGTCTGGCGGCGCGGATCGACTTCAGCGCGGCCAGGCTGTTGGCGGTGCCCTTGCGGCGGCGGTTGACGCCCCACAGGGTGTCGTCGCCGACGGAGTAGCAGCCGTGGAAGTAGGTGACGCCGTGGGTGCGGCGGTAGGTCGCGGGCAGACGGTCGGGCTTGCCCTGCTTCGCCCAGCAGGAACCCGCGGTGGGCCGGATCCCCAGGGGCCCGAACTCGTCGAAGGCGAAGACCCGGTCCGGGAAGCTTTCCACTACCTGTTCGATGCGGTCGAGCTTGGCGTCGCGGTCGGGATCAGGCGATTCCTTCCACGTCTTCGTCCGCTGGAAGGTGATACCGCGGCGCAGGAGCAGGCACCGTAAGGCTTCACGGCCGATGCGTATGGCGCGTCCGTGCACGCGGCGCAGGTAGGCGGCGAGTTTGCGGATCGACCAGCGGGTGAAGGGTTGGCCCAGCTTGGTGGGGCGGGTGGTGGCCGTCTGGATGACGAAGTCCTCGTCGTCAGGTGTGAGCAGGCGGGGACGGCCTCCCGCCCACTGAGGGTCCAGGCAGGCCAGGCCGATCTCGTTGAACCGGTGGATCACCTCGCGGACGGTGTCCTCGTCGGCCTGGACCAGCTGGGCGATCACCGGTACTCGGTTCCCGCCGGCCGAGGCGAGCAGCATCATCGCCCGGCGGTAGCGCACCGAACTGGTACTGCCCCGGCGGACGAACTGCTGCAGCTTCTGCCCTTCCTGATCGGTCAATCTGCGCACCCTCACAGGCTCGGCCACCACACCTCCAGCAGTCGGAACGAACGTCACCGCCCATCCAACCGCTCCGGCCACCAACCCGGCGAACCTATGCGGTCACAGCACTAGTCACCACCGCCCGCCGCCGGCACCTGCGATTCGCCCGCCACTGGCCCTGGACCGACATCATCACCAGCGCGATCCAGCGACTCGACGCCCTCCCGAACCCCGGCTGACCAGCCACAACGACCCACCCCTACGACAGCAGCACTCCGACCGGAACTGTGGAGCCCGGCGCCCACCCGACACGACAGCCGGGACATCGGCATGCCCACAGTCCGCCGAACAAACCGAAACGGTCCGCCAGTGAACTGGCGGACCGTCACGAAAGATCGAGGCTAGTAATTTCGCCCATTACCTTCTTTGACGCCAGGGCGGAAAAAAGCGAGGAAGACGTCAAAGAAGCCGCGCAAATCGCTTGGTGGTACGGGAACGACTCCGAGAGGCGCCCAATCTATCTGCAACTCGAAAATCGCAGCCTACGCCCCATTTACGATGCACTCCTTGTCGACAAGCAGGGCAACCAAACCTTCAATTTCTATGTGGACGGCGTGGTGGCAGCACGCAGTCGCGTGACTTACAACCTGGCGGGGCACGAGAAGGAGATTGGCCCTCTTGACAAACCCACCGCCCAGCTTCTATTCCGCGACGCTCTAGACCAGTGGTGGTGGACTGGGTACGAAAAGGGGCTAGGTAAATATAGAGAGAAAGTCGATATCACATCGGGACGCGAGTCAAATCGCCTAGCAGCATGGAGAATCTTGCCCACCCGTGAAGTTGTGGCAGGGTGCGGCTAAGCGAAACCTGCATTGGGGTTGAGTCGATGCCGATGCAGGCATGGTCGGAACCCCTGACCGAACGCACTCATGGCCTTTACGCGCCCGCCGAGACCCACCCACGCGGAATGATCGCGCGACAGCCGGTTCGCGCCCGACGCGTGCTTTTTAGCATCCTGCTCGTGACACTCACCGCGCCCTCGCGGCGCTCGTTCCG
Organism: Streptomyces virginiae; assembly: GCF_041432505.1. Classification (GTDB taxonomy): domain Bacteria; phylum Actinomycetota; class Actinomycetes; order Streptomycetales; family Streptomycetaceae; genus Streptomyces; species Streptomyces virginiae_A. The sequence continues at coordinate 8,868,017 of NZ_CP107871.1, read as the reverse complement.
AGTCGGTGACCTCGCATGAGCCTGACTTCCGGACTGCACTGCCCGCGCACCCGATTGCGCCAATTCCTGGACAGGGAGCTGTCCGCAGGCCCACGCCCTTGCAGGAGAGCTACCGCGGCCAGCAGCTGGCCGGGCCCATCCTGCAGCCCCCGTCGGGCGTCGGCACGGAAGCCGGCACCGTGGGCACCGCGATCGACCACCGGCTGCGCCTGGCTTTCACCACCGCCGCGCCGGTCGATCCTGTCGCCCTCGCCGGCATCGAGCTCCACCGGCCGCCTTCGCAGCGCAGCGGGCCGGCGCATGTACGCGGTCGGTCAGGAGCTCACGGACCGCCTGACCGCCACCATCCGCGACCTGGACCTCGACAATCGCGAGCTGTCGCTGGATCGTGCCCACGACGATGAGGAGGGCCTGGCGCGCCTGCTGCTCGCCTCGGCCTGGTATCAGGTCAACTACCGCACGGGGATCGGCTTCGCCCTCACCCCGCTGGGCCGCTCAGCGCCTTGCGCGCCGGTAGCCGAGCCGATGTCTGCACCCCCGGACCGACCTTCCCTCACGCCCGCATCTCCGCGGACGCCGACCTGATCGTCGACGGCCCGCTGCTCGACTTCAGAAGCACCCGCCACACCAACACGCTCCGCCAGGCCAAGGCCTGGCAGCTTCTCGGCTACCTCCTCCTCGACATCGACGACCAGTACGGCATCGAGACCCTCGGCCTCTACCTCACCCGCGGTGGAGTCCTGGCCGCCTGGACCGTAGAGGAGTACCTCGACCTTCTCGGAGCCTGCCGCCGCGACCTGAACGCCTTCCGCGCCGCGCTGCACGAACTCCTCGCCGGCTGCGACGCCGACATCGAGCCCTACGACCGGGAGGAGACCGCACTTCCCCAACCGCTCCACACCCGCCGGGAATACTGCTCCCACTGGTGCGCCGTACGAGCCCCGACCCTGCGCACGAAAGGGCTCCTCCCGCCCGCTGCCGCGCACACGCCCAGGTCCTCCGGCCCCACAGACTCCGACCCCACGCTCCGCACCCGCTACTCCCCACGACCCCGAAGGCAGCTCCCAGAACCTCCTGACGACGCGACCTTCCTGAGCGTCACCACCCGATCTCCCAGGGCCGAGCCCTGATGAGATAGGGAACGAAGGGAACCACTGACTCCTCACCGAGGCACGTGCAAAGGCTGTGACCTGCGATGGGGAGGAAACCGGTGACTACAGAACCCACAGAAGAGCCCGATCAGGGCGAGCCTCTCGGGCACAGCCCCGACTGAACAAGCTGTCGGCGAAACCTGCCGATTTTCCTGCGCAGCCCGCCGACGATGAGACTGCCCAGGCGCCTCCCGCCTGTCCCTCGCGAGTCGTACCTTCGGAGATGCCACCACATGAACACCCCCCCTGCCCCGATACCGCCGTCCTGGACACATTGCGCACAGGGGACCGGCGTGAGTGACCCATTCGGCTGCCGCGGTAGGCCCGTTCCTGGCCATACCGAATGCTTGGGACACTTAGAGCTCGTAACACGATCATGAGGCGGGTTTGTTGAGGCGTCGCCAGCAGATGAGGCTGCAGGCGAGGGAGACGAACGCGTCGTGGAGTTCGGTGCGGCGTTCCCATCGGACGGCGAGCCGTTTGAACTGGTGAAGCAGGGCGAAGGTCTGCTCGACGACGTAGCGGAGCTTGCCCATGCCCTTGATGTTCGGGGCTCCCTTGCGGGAGATGACCGGCAGGATCCGGCGTTTGCGCAGCTCATCGCGGTTGGGGTTGGAGCCGTAGCCCTTGTCTCCGAGCAGGGCCTCGGGGCGACGGCGGGGCCTACCTGGCCGGCCCGCCACGGGTGGGATGCCGTCGACCAGAGCGAGGGTCTGGGTGACGTCGTTGACGTTCGCCGCGGTCGTGATGACTCTCAGCGGGGTACCGCGTCCGTCGCAGATCAGGTGGTGTTTGCTGCCCGTCTTCCGCCGGTCGACCGGCGACGGACCGGTGTCGGCTCCCCTTTTTCGCCCGGATGTGGGAGCCGTCCACGCATGCCCTGGACCAGTCGAGACGGCCGGCCGCGTTCAGCTCGGCGAGCAGGATGCGGTGCAGCCGGTCGAAGACCCCGGCCCGCTGCCACCGCTCCAGGCGCCGCCAACAGGTCTGCCCCGAGCCGAACCCCAGCTCGGGCGGTAGGAGTTGCCAGGCGATGTCGTTGCAGAGGACATACAGGATGCCCTGCAGACACAACCGGTCCGCCACCGGCCGAGGCCCAGGCGACCTCGCCGGCCAGGGCGGCAGCAGCGGCTCGATCAGTGCCCACAAGTCATCGTCCACGATCCACGGCCGAGTGCTCACACACTCACGAACGGCCGAATCATCACACCGGTTACGCCCGACCAGGGCATCTCACCAAGATCCTGTTACGAGCTCTTAGCGTTGTTTTTTCGGCGGGAACTACTGGGACCCCTGTTAGCCGCACGCCCAAATAGTGCCGGAATTGAAGCGTCCTCTTCGGCGGCGCGAGAATGGAGCCCGCGCAGGGCTTAGTCTTTTCTCGGGTGGTTCGCAAACTCCCCTCCACGCAATCAACCGGAGCCTTCCAGCTGGAGGTTCCGGAAGGCCCAGGGCCTCTGCAAGGAGGGGATGCTGATGGATGCACCCGATGAGACGGCGGCACTGTGCGCGGCCTGCAGGAGGAGACGGTGGAGTTCCCGCCGCATCCGCCGGTGGCTGGCACCGGTGTCGGCGGCCTGCTACTACGCGGCTCGCGCGGCCAAGGACTTCCTCGGCCTGTGAGGCCGGACCTGCTCTTACAAGGTGAGCAGGTCCGGCGCCCCGCGTGAAGCGGGACCGGGGCCTTCGGCGTTCGAGCGCCGGAGGCCCCGTCTCACGTCTGCGCGAAACCGCGCTCCCAGCATCCCATAGAAATTCACGTTCATTGAATCCACACTCGTAGCGGCTTAGATTGCGTGTGTAGTGGTGCCGATAGCGGTCCGCCGTTTCTTCCGGTAGAACCGATCCGTCTTCTGGCTGGATTTACCGGATAGCGGTACACGCAGTGGCGCGGGTGGAGCTCCTACTTCCGCAGAACCGGACGCGGGGACTCCAGAGCCTTCTTCACCTCTGCATCGTTGCCGAGCGTCAAGGGCAGCCTGGTGGACTTGTCGAACGTGGCCTGAAGAAGCTGGCTGACGTCCAGATTCGCCGCTACGCGCTCACCGACGAGATCTGCACCCCTGAGGTCGAGCCCCTTGACCTTGGCATCGGTGAACACCGCAGCCGAAAGCCGTGCCCTCTTCAGGTCCGCGCCCGTGAGGTCCGCCCGCTGCAACTCGGCGCCGAACAGGTTGGCGCCCGCGAGGCGAGCCCCTGCCAGATCGACTCGCCAGAGGGCGGTGAGGGACAAGTCCACGACTTGAGACTCGGACCGGGCCGGACGCCGACCGAGGACCGTGAGCGCCGCCTGGACGTCATCCTTCGGCGCCGGGAACCCCATCTGATCGGATGGGTCCGGGAGCTCGGGATCTGGAGCTGGGGCGTGCTGCCGCACGAAGGCCGCGAGTACCTGCACCACCGTGTCGTGATCCTTCTCAGAGTCCCGCATGATGCGTTCCAGCGCGTAGATCCCGCCCAGGCGCTCGGTCAACCTCACCTCCCTCCTGCCGTCCTTGTCCTTCGAGTCCTGCGCAGCCAGAAGCTTGATCGCTTCGACGTATCGGCCTGTGACCTGGCCCTCTCGGGTCAGCTCCGCCTGATCGCGGTCCTTCTCACGGGTGTGCTCGAACTGCTCCAGCGCGTGCTGATGGCTCCGATGTGTGTAGGACAGGCCGATCCCAGCCGTGACGGCAACACCGAGGGCAACCAGCATGGTTCGGAAACCCGTGATGACGACGCCGTCGGCGGGCTGGAGGTTGTTCTTCCGGAGGTGGGCTCCATCGAACCACCATGGCCCCTTCCACAGCAGCAGCAGGTACACAACGAGTGCTATGAGCACTCCCAGCACCAGCACCAGCCCACGCCACGAGAACTTCTTCTTCGCTGCCATCACGCCGAGAAGTATGACTGCGATCGTCAGGAACCCGCGGGGCAACGGGACTCTCTACGCCTCTACGAGGGCTCCGGCCAGGTCCTCCACGCACCCCGCACCGGCCGCAACGTCGAGGTCGCCCCGCTCGACTCCGCCATGCCAGCCAGCGACTACCGCGGCGCAACGCGCGCCTGACAGGCAGGCTCGGTGGTGGACACGGACCATTCAAGTTCTATGCAGGTCAAACCGTGTGATGGGCCGTTGGGAGTCCAGTTGTCAGTGGGCCGACCTATCCTCAGGCAACCCCGCACGTGGGGTCCACCTCGTGATCTGAACAGAGGACCGATGGCCAAGATTGACCCCGTCGCCCGAGCCCGCGAGATGTCCGCGCGCGGCGTAGACCTGTTAGTGCCGTACCCCGGGGCGGACAAGCGCTGGCCGGGGATATGCCGGACCTGCAAGGCCGAGACGAAGTCTTCGTACAGCAGCGTCATCAGCAAGGGCCAGGGCGTCTGCTGGAAGTGCAGCCAGCGCGCGAGCTCCCGGGCGGCGGCGGAGAAACGAGCCATTCCCCACGTTGTCGCAGCCGCCAAGATCCGGGCGGCCGGCGCCGAACCGCTGGAGCCGTTCCCCGGGACAGCTACGACTTGGCGGTGTCGCTGCAAGTTTTGCTCACGAGAGATCGACGTCTGGTACACCAGCGTGGTTCACGCAGGGAACGGGCCGTGCGAATACTGCTCGGGCAGCATGCGCATTCCGGACGCTGAGGCGCACGCCAAGATGATCCTCCTCGGGCTTGAACCGCTCGTGCCGTACCCCGGCGCCAACGCTCCCTGGCTCAGCCGCTGCGCGACCTGCAAGAAGATCAGCGACCCCACCCTGAACAACGCCCGCAAGACCAAGCACGACTGCCGGTACTGTGCGAAGCGGGCCACCGATTCGGACACGGCCATGCAGATCATGGCCGAGGCGGGACTCACTCCGCTGACACCCTTCCCCGGCACCGTGAAGGCTCCCTGGCCTGCAATTCACAACGCCTGCGAGAAGCGAGTGGCGAACACACTCGACAAGGTCATCCAGCGTCGTCGGGCCGCCTGCTCGAACTGCGCCCGGTACGGCTTCAACCCCGAGCTTCGCGGCATCCTCTACTTGATGGTCCACCCCGGCCTGGGTGCGGCGAAGATCGGAATCTGCAACCAGCAGAGCGGGCGGATCAGTGAGCATAAGCGGCACGGTTGGCTTCCCGTGATCCAGCGTGACCTCAATGGCCACGACGTGATCCTGGCTGAGGACCACGTGCTCGCCCGGTGGCTGAGCCTCGAACTTCCCCATGGCGTGCGCAGGGCGGACATGCCCCAGGGCGGATGGACCGAGACCGTCGCCCTGATCGACCGCAACATGGAACTGCTCGTGGGCGACTTCCATGAGGCAGTCAACTCCGTACCTCCGAAGAACCAGGTCTTCCTCAAGGAAGACGACGAGGACCGCCAATCCGTGCTCGGGTAGAGCTGTCGCCTGAACACCGCTGCGGCAACTCAACCGCTGCGCCATCCAAGGGCATCCAGCAAGGGCGATTGCGGCGCCGCTGGATGCCCTAGGGCGTGTCTCTTTGATGGGTTGGTCAGTTGATCGGATGTGTCCGTCCGATTAGTGATCACTGATGCGATGTGGGACCGGATCGAGCCGCTGATGCCGGCCGATCCGGTCCGCGGCAGGCGGTGGGCCGACCACCGCCGCACCCTCGAGGCCATCGCCTGGAAGTACCGCACCAACTCGCCCTGGCGAGACCTGCCCGACGAGCTCGGCCCGTTCCAGACCGCCCACAGACGGCTGATCAGATGGGCGGTCGACGGGACCTGGCAGGAGATCCTGACCGCGGTCCTGGCGGCCGCGGACGCCGTTGACGACATCGACTGGACCGTCTCGGTCGACTCCACCGTCGTCCGAGCCCACCAGCATTCCGCCGGAGCACGCAAAAAGGGGCCGAAGGCCGCGACGAGCCCGCCGACCACGCCCTCGGACGCTCACGCGGCGGCCTGAGCACCAAGGTCCACCTGGCCGCAGACGGCCGAGCACGACCCCTGGCCCTGACCGTCACCGCGGGCCAGGCCGGCGACGCACCGGCCTTCGAAGCGGTCATGTCCCGCATCCGCGTGCCGCGAGGCGGGCCGGGCAGGCCCCGGACACGGCCGTTGGCCGTGCTCGCGGACCGGGCCTACTCCTCACGCGCCATCCGGGCCCACCTGCGACGACGCGGGATCCGTGCGGTCATTCCGCAGCCGTCCGACCAGGTCGGCCACCGCCTGCGACGAGGACGCCGAGGCGGCCGCCCGCCCGGCTTCGACGCTGAGGTCTACAAGCAGCGGAACACCGTCGAACGCTGCATCAACCGGCTCAAGCAGTGGCGCGGCCTGGCCACCCGATGCGACAAGCTCGCCATCGCCTACCAGGCCGCACTCCACCTCGCCGCCATCCTCATCTGGGCACGACGCTGACCAAAGAGACAGAACCTAGCCGCTGTGCGGCGGGCATGATGCCGGACATGGATGCACACGAGATCCTCAAGAAGGCCCAAGAGCTCCAGGCAGCACAGCAGGCCGCCAAGCAGGCCGCGATGGCCCCGCTCGCGGAACTCCTCGCCACCCGAATCCGCCTGCAGAACCAGCTCACCGACACCGAGGTGCCCTACGGTAAGGCGTACGCCGCAGCGGCCGCGGCGGGCTGGTCCGCCGCTGAGCTGACCGAGATCGGGGCCACCGAGCCGACACCCCGGCCCCGGGCCCGGAGGTCGAAGTCCGGAGGCAGGACGGCGGCACCTGCCGCTGCCGCCGAAGCCGGCACCGAGATCCCCTCTCAGACTCCCGTCAACGCCTAACGCCTGCGCTCACTCTTCGGGGGAGGGCTCTCACTTTCGTTCCGAGGTTGCGCATCCACGTGCCCACTACGGCTCGAAGCGGTCGAAGGTGCCGCAGCCGGTGCCGCTGGCCACGCACGCAGTCACGAGTTGCTCGTCGACTGAGTACGCCTCGATCGCGGGCACCAGCTGTCCGAGGACGTCGATGCCGACGTCGGTGAAAGGGAGGCTCATCTCCGCTGGGTGTGGCTCTTCTGAAGGGAAGGTGCGGATGGGTGGTGAACCCGCATCGGGTCTGTTCCAGTCAGGAGAGCCGCAAGTCGATCCAGGGGATCGTGTCTCCAGGTAGCAGGTATCGCTCGGTCTCGACGAAGCCGTGCTTCAGCGCAAACCGGAGTCCGTCCTCATTGGAGGACAGAACGACGGTCTCGATCACCTCGGCCCCCAGTTCCCGTGCCCGGTTGACCCCGCGCGCATAGAGTTCCCCGCCGAACCCCTGCCTGCGGTGAGGGGCGAGCACTCGGGCGATGACTGTGGCCGTCCGTGTTTCGTCCGTCGGCGGGCGGACCGTGCTGCAGCCCACGAGATCGTCACCGAGATACGCGATCTCCAGGTGGTGGCGCTGGGCACGTTCCCGTACTTCGTCCAGGCACAGGGAATGGGTAGGAATGATCACGTTGTGGGCGTACTGCCAGTCTTTGAGCATGGCGTCGCCGTCCGGCCGCTGGATACGAAGATCAGACATCTCAGCAGGAGACCCGAGGACACCTTGGACGTCAACTCTGCTGGGTATTTCTATGTCTTCGGACAAGTCCCGAATCAAGCCATGAGGTCGTATTCCTGCTGGTCGGTCGCGGGGTAGAGGCGCTCGTGCTCGCGGGCTGCGTGGTAGCGCCAGTAGGAGTCGAGGTCGCCGTTGGCGACGACCGCGCGGAGCCGTAGGACGGCTTCGGCTCCGTCCAGGCCCCAGCGGGCGCCGGTGATGTCGAGGCGATCAGCGATCAGATGACGGCAGGCGCCCTCGACCGCCCCTGTGGCGATCGGCCACCCGCTGTTGAGCGCGGTGTCGTAGCGGAGCTGGTCGAGGTGGCCGGTCAGGTAGCGGTGGCAGGCGTCGACGGCCTCGCGTCGGGCGGCCGACAGGTGTTCCCGGTCGGCTTGGGCGGTCATCTGGTCGGCGGTGCGGGAGGCATGGCCAGCGAGGATCGCGGTCAGATGGTCGGCCGCCCAGCCTTCGGCCTCGGTGGTGCCGGGCTTGTTGAAGGCGTGGGCGGCGGCCCAGACGTACTCGGCGACGTGCACGAAGTCCAGCAGCACGTGCAGCGTGACACCGCGCCGGCCAGCCTCGGCGGTGACCAGGTCAAGCTGATGACGGGCGCCGTCGACGAGGACGATCCACGGCCGCAGATGCTTCGGGTCGCGGGCCTGGGCTTGGTCGAATGCGTCGGCGATGACCTGCGCGGGCGGGCGGACCAGCGAGGCTGTGCACCATTTGTTCTCGGCCTTCGGCCCCGGGCGAGCGGGGCGTTCGCCCCTTCGGCCGCCGGGCGGGTGGATCACGTCGTGGGGGCGCCTGGGGGCCGGGCGGGTGTCGAAGACACAGGCCACGGTCGCCATCCGCTTCCGGTTCGGCTTCTCGCCTGGCGCGAGCCGGCCGCGATGACCGCTGGCGGCTTTCGCGGCGGCCCGGCGGGTGGCCTCTCGCAGGGCCTCGGGCCGCATGACCACGCCCTTGCCGTCCACCTGGACCACCAGCGGCATCTGCCGGCTGCATGGGAACGGGATCCGGGCCTGGTAGAAGCTGTCGGCGTCGACCGCGGCCGCGACCACCAGTTCTTCGAGTCGGCGTTTGCCCAGCACCTTCCCGCAGCGACGCTCGACCGCCTGCTGGGCTTGGTCGAACGAGCCGCGCACGGCTTCGGTGACCGCGAGCCGGCGCAGGCCCATAGAGTGCCGGCCCGCAGGAAGTGACAGCGCGGCGTCGGCGGGGTGCACGTTGCCGACGCCCGGGCCCCGATGAGCAACCCGGCCAACGCGGACCAGCCCGAACACAGTGGCCAGCCAGCGGGAGTGTCCCGTCTCCCGCCAGGGCCTGCCTCGTCCCTCCGGCCCCACCACGAGAGGCCTGCTGCCGGCGCGGACCGGCTGTTCTTCGCGCATCGCACGCAGGTCCAAATGGTCCTGCAGCAGCTGCCGTAACAGCTCCCGCCCGGCGGCGTCGAGGTGTTCTTCCAGCTCGGCGTGGGTCCACGCGCCCGCATCCGTGCCCGACAGGGTGCGCATCAGCGTCTCGAAGGCACTGACCGAGCGGGCAAAGAGGTCAGCGGTGGCATGAGTGTCGTACGGTTTCATCTCCGGGGCTCTTCCTGTCCTGCATCCGATTGGGTCGCACCTTCGAATGTAGGGGGAAGAGCCCTGCTATCAGCTGGAGTTAGGCGAAGCATCCGATCGGCGGCGGGCCGGGGTGAACATGCCGGGGGTGTCCTCGTCCAGCCAGCCCCGTTCCACCAGCCGCTTCAGCTTTGACCGGGTTCCCTCGATCTTCCCGGTCTCGGCCGGCAGTCCGATCCTTGGCACGATCTGCTTGGCGCGGACCGGCCCCGGCGCGTCCGCCACCACCTCCACGATGTCGCGGTACACCGACGGCAGCACATCCTGCATCATCCCGGGCTGCCAGTTCGGCACGGTCAGCACCCCGATTACCTGCCTCTCGGCCCCCGCATACGCCGACACCGCCCGCTCACCCGCAGGCGACTGTCCGGCACCGGCCGCCGCCACGGACACTTGCGGATCCATCTCCGCGAGCACTTCGGCGACCGTCGCCCGCGTGATCCGCAGACGCTCCAGCCCCTCCCGGGCCACCTCCAGCCTCCCGGACAGCTCAGCGAGCTCGGCTTCGAGCTCTTCCACCCGAACCCGGGCGGCCGCCTCGCGGGCTTCCAACTCCTCGAACAGCGAGCCCATCCGCTCCCCCTCCTCCACCACCACGGTAGAGACGAGAAGCCCCGAACACAGCCCGATCAGCGTTCTCCCAGCTCAGCACTTCCCTTCAAAGGAACTGCACCCATCTCCGCTGGCCGGTGTTCCTCGCACCAGGTGTCGACTTCGACGTTGAACGGGAACGCGTAAGCGACCTCGATCGTCCCCTTACGGACCTTCACGTAGGTGGGTACGACTGAACCTTCCTCCTCGGTCCCCCGGCCGAGGAGGGAATGTTCCCAACACCACTCCGGGTCGATCTGACTCCAGTCGGGAAGCACGGGCAGACTCCCCAACCTGATGTGCTCAATCTGCTGTAGTACCCGTGTCGTGTCGGTGCTGCTCGGAGTCCAGCCACGGTGGTGCAGAAGCTCGTTCAGCCGGGCGCGCAGCGCGAGGGCGGGCGCATCCGCAGGAGACGGTGCGGTCTCAGCGCCGAGGGTAAGCGTCATGGGCCCACAGTCTGTCGGCGGGTTCGCCTCTCGGCCGACCCGACACTCTCCCCACGTCCTAAGAGCTCGTAACAGGATCTTGGTGAGATGCCCTGGTCGGGCGTAACCGGTGTGATGATTCGGCCGTTCGTGAGTGTGTGAGCACTCGGCCGTGGATCGTGGACGATGACTTGTGGGCACTGATCGAGCCGCTGCTGCCGCCCTGGCCGGCGAGGTCGCCTGGGCCTCGGCCGGTGGCGGACCGGTTGTGTCTGCAGGGCATCCTGTATGTCCTCTGCAACGACATCGCCTGGCAACTCCTACCGCCCGAGCTGGGGTTCGGCTCGGGGCAGACCTGTTGGCGGCGCCTGGAGCGGTGGCAGCGGGCCGGGGTCTTCGACCGGCTGCACCGCATCCTGCTCGCCGAGCTGAACGCGGCCGGCCGTCTCGACTGGTCCAGGGCATGCGTGGACGGCTCCCACATCCGGGCGAAAAAGGGGGAGCCGACACCGGTCCGTCGCCGGTCGACCGGCGGAAGACGGGCAGCAAACACCACCTGATCTGCGACGGACGCGGTACCCCGCTGAGAGTCATCACGACCGCGGCGAACGTCAACGACGTCACCCAGACCCTCGCTCTGGTCGACGGCATCCCACCCGTGGCGGGCCGGCCAGGTAGGCCCCGCCGTCGCCCCGAGGCCCTGCTCGGAGACAAGGGCTACGGCTCCAACCCCAACCGCGATGAGCTGCGCAAACGCCGGATCCTGCCGGTCATCTCCCGCAAGGGAGCCCCGAACATCAAGGGCATGGGCAAGCTCCGCTACGTCGTCGAGCAGACCTTCGCCCTGCTTCACCAGTTCAAACGGCTCGCCGTCCGATGGGAACGCCGCACCGAACTCCACGACGCGTTCGTCTCCCTCGCCTGCAGCCTCATCTGCTGGCGACGCCTCAACAAACCCGCCTCATGATCGTGTTACGAGCTCTTAGGGTTATCGCAAAGCCTGGCGGGATGGTTGCTTTCCAGTGTTCCCGCATGTGCCTCGCTTTGGCCTGCACAGCCCTGTGGTTCGCCAACCTGAATGTGCCAGCTTCAATGTGCGCCGCGTCGGTGGCCATGGCGCAGTACTTGGGTAGCACGCGGCTGGGCTTCGGTCTTGATGGTGCCGACCAGATGCAAACGGTCGTTTGGGCTGGCCTCGCGATGGCGGGCGTATCGCCACATGCGGGTCTCTTCCTCATCTCGGGGCAGGCACTCCTCGCCTACTGGATCTCCGGTCTGGCCAAACTCGCCGGCTCCTCGTGGCGGGCCGGCGTGGCGCCGGGCAAGATCGCGACGACGGTTGCCCACGGAAGCGCCACGGCAACTATGCTGCTCGGCCGGTTCTCCGGTATCGCTGCTGTTGCCACCATCATTTTTGAGGTCGCTGGCCCTTTCATGGTGTTCACGGGGTTCGTGGGTGGCTTGCTCTTCGTGACCTGCGCCGCGGCCTTTCACGTGACGATCGCCGCCTCCATAGGGCTCAACAACTTCGTGTGGGCCTTCGGTGGGGCGCTTCCGGCCGTGCTCTGGCTGGCGTCCTCCCTACCTACGTCGTAACGAGTGGGAAAAGGCGCAGTCAACAGGTCAGCCGTGTTGCCGCTACGGCGTCGGAACGAACCCGCTCTGCACGGCCTGTAGGCAGGCCCGGCAGGAGCAGTTCGCCCGCCCCTGACCGTGACCGAAACCTCCCCGTCGGCCCCGATCACCCTCGTCCTCCCCGACGGGCAGGCCATCGAGCGGGTACGACTCTACGAACGCGAGCAGCTCGACACCGGACTGTGGATGTATCGCATAGGTGTTCCCTTGTGGCAGGCCGCCGTGGGCGGCGGCGTCGAGCTGGCGGAGTACAGCACGTGGGTCACCGCCGCACAGCTGCGCCCGCTGCCCGGGGTCGACCTGGGCGGCATCCCCGCCCACCCGCGGACCCGTACCTCGGTGCCGGGCCGGTGGGCGTGGCTGCTCGACGGCCGCACCCACGGCCGGCCCGCCACCGTCCACGCCGAAGGCTGCCCGAGCACAACGGGCCGGGCGCACCCGCTGGACACCACGCAGGCACTCGACGTGCTCGCACGGCCCGGCACCGTCGCCTGCACCGCGTGCGACGCCGCCGAGACGCTCCTGCCGATCCTCGCGCACGGCCGGAACGACGCGCCCGCCTCCGGCGACTGATCAGGTCAGACGGTCGGTGAGCCCGTGTAGTCGTGGCGTCGGTAGCCGTGTCCGTCACCCTGCCAGTCCAGGAGAAGCACCGAGTCGCCAAGGGCGGACGGGCCGGCCCGGTGGCTGATGGTCGTGGTCCGGTAGATGCCGGAGCGCTTCCCGCCGGACGTGCTGTCCTCCAGCCGCGCCTCGAGGCCGGGGAAGTCCCTCTCGACCACCACGAGGTCGGTGCCCTCGCGGGACTGTTTGATCTGCACGCGCAGCTTGGCCCCGTCGAAGATCGTCGTGTCGTCCACGGGGTAGAAACCGGGCCCGTCCCAGCGCACTTCGGCGTACGCGTACACGGTGCCCCCCGGACCGCGCCGCACACGTCTTCACCGTGATCTTCCAGTTGTCCGGCCACGGCCCGTCATAGCTGCTGTCGTCGATGTCCTTCGTGCTGCTCGCGCACTTGTAGGTCGCGGCAGCCGAGGCGATGCGGGCACCGCTGCCGCGGACGGGGCGTGATCGGCCCAGACCATGTGGTCGATGTGGTGCGACGCTGTCGAGAACGCCGAAGTCGGCTGCGCTCTGCCAGGAGTGATCTCCTGGCAGAGCGCTCGCGGTTGCGGGCTGTTCGTCCCGGCTATCCGATGGTCAGGAAGGTGTTCCAGCCGTCCTCGTCACGGCCGATGGGGGCGCCGACGGTGCTGGTTCCGCCTTGGAAGAGCCACTGGTTCTCGTTGTTCCCGACGGCCCAGATGTCGGGGATGCCGTCACCGTTGGCATCGGGAGTACCGAGGACCTTGGGGTAGGCGGCCCTGCCCCAGCCCGTGGTGGCGTAGGTGTAGTCCTCGGCGCCCTCGGAGTTCGCCTTGGACTCCAGGGACGTGAGGTCGACCCCGCCGTTGACGCCCGGCTTGCCCTTGCGCAGGGCCAGGCCGCGGTTGGCGTTGGTGTTGTCCCGGAAGATCAGGTCCGGGACCTTGTCCCCGGAGACGTCCCGGACGCCGACGATGTCGCGGCCCGCCCAGCCGGTGGCCATCTTCTTGTAGGAGGCGAAGCTGGATCCGGTGTAGCCGGAGAACACCCAGAAGCCGTCGGCGTCCAGGGCGAACATGTCGCCCAGGCCGTCGCCGTCGATGTCCTCGGTGACGACGAGCTGCCGGAAGACGGACGGATCGGGGGCGCTGAGCGGCATCTGCATCTGCATACGGCGGCCGACGTCGAACTGGCCGGTGCCGGTGCCGGGATAGATGTAGAGCTTGCCGTCGGGCATCCGCGCGATCAGGTCCGTGAGGCCGTCGCCGGGGTACCAGTCGGTGGCGTGAGCGATGAGTGCGGACTGGCCGGTGGCCGGGTCCTTCCAGTAGCCGGGGGCCACGGGCTTGCCGTTCTCGATCGCGCCGGGGAGGTAGGCGTCGGTGTCGCCGCCCTTGTCTCCCGCGTAGGTGCGTAGGTTGCCGTCGTTGTCGATGGCCAGGAGGTCGGGGTTGCCGTCGCCGGTGACATCGCCGGGCGTGTCCTGGCCGGGCCTCGGCCTGACGAGGAAGCCGTAGGTGCTCTGGTTGGAGATGTTGCCGGACTTGCCGACGGTGCGGACGTAGAGGACGTTCGGACCGGAGGTGTCCACCTGGAGCGGGACGGAGACCGTGTCACTGCCCGGGTTGGGTACGGCCTTCTGGTCGAAGGAGGGCCGGTTCAGGCTCCACTGGTACTCGCGGATGTCCTCCACCTTGGCGCCGTTGCCCTTGATGGTGAAGCTCTGTCCCGTCGTGCCGACGGGCTCCGTGCTCCACTCGTTGAAGTCGTCGCCCTGCGGCGGGAAGGCGGCGGAGGAGACGGCCGGGTTGGGCGGGACGGTGTGGCTGACGGTGAAGGTGCACCAGCCACCGCCACCGGAGTCGTTCGGGCCGCTGTCTGACCACGCGCCGTCCTTGTCCGTGGCGCGTGAGAGCCAGAAGTAGGTCTGGCCGTCGGTGAAGGTGTTCCAGGGCACCTCGGCGGTGACGACGCCGTCGCTGTTGGGCACGAACCACTGGTCGAAGACCGGCTGTCCGCCGGCGGCGGGCCACACCAAGATCTGGACCTTGTCGAGGTTGCCGTCGCGGTCGGTGCCCTTCGCCTGGAAGGTGACGTTGGTCTTGCCGATACCGGTTCCGGGCCAGCTGGTCAGGCACGGGCCGCCGGGGAAGGTCTGCATGTTCGCCGCGATCGGCGTGTCCGGGCGCGAGTTGTAGACGACGTCGATGTACGGAGCGGTCTCGCCGTTGGCGAGGAACTTCTTCCAGTAGTACGAGTCAGACTCGTTCGGGGCGGCGAAACCCAGGGACAGCGCCCCCCATCTGTTGTTGGCTGCTTCGGCGACGAGGCCCTTGATGTCGGGTGCGATCCAGTCGTCGGGGCACGCGCTGTCGTGGCCGTATCCCGAGTACTCCGAGGCGACCACTCTTCCCCAGTGGGCCGCGTTGTTGGTGTTCTTCCAGGTGCTCGACGACGTGATGTACGGGGTCGAGTAGATGAGCATCTGTTTGGTGTCGCACGACCACGAATAGGTCTGCAACGCCCGAACGCGGGCCGAGATGATTTCGGACCCGTGGAGCTGGCTGCCGAAGTCGAAGTTGAAAATGGAACGGGAGGTACCGCCGCTCGTGGACTCGTATCCGACGCGGGCTTCGGGCGCGCCGCTCGCGTTGAAATTCTGCCCGTTGTAGAAGCTTGAATTTTCCGCCGTCTTGTAAAGCAGGGTCCAAGCGTGCTTGTGTCCCTTGAACGGAGGGTCGATGAAGACGGGATAGACCGTTTCCGGCGCATTCAGCAGCGCGCTGTCCGGGGTGAGGGACAATACGTTGTCGGCGAGCGCCGCCGCTACGGGCTTCAGGCGCGCGCCCTCCGCGCCGGCCAGACCGGACAGGGCCAGCGTCGGGTGCTGCTTCGCGACGTCGGTCGGCTTCCATGCCGGTTGGTTGTCGGTGGTGGCGACCTTGCCGCTGGAGTCCCACATCATCGGGGTCGGCGAGCCCGCGATCTCTTGGCCCTTGGCGTCACGGGCGCTCAGAGCGTCCGACTCGTCATCCAAATGGAATGTCATGTCCGGGCTGCCGAGCCGGTACTTCAGCTGACCCAGCAGCGGATCGGCGGCCGCCTGCTTGTCCTTGACGACCAGCAGGTGCGAGTAGCCGCCGTCCTGCGCGGTCATCACCAGGTCGATCCCGGGGCGGACGTTCTCGTACAGGGCGCGCGGGCCGTCGATGACGGGCGCGGGCAGGGTGCCGGGCCAGCTGACGGTCATGTCGTGGCCGTCGGTGGTCAGGTGGACCAGTTCGGTCCACTCCTGGCTGGGCGTGTCCTGCCGCAGGGCCACCCGGTTCACGCCCCGGGCAGTGCGTTCCCCGCCGCCGGCCTGCTCCTTCGACCCCCCGCTGAAGAAGACGCGGCCGTTGACCGCCTTGGCCGCGTAGCCGCCCTCCACCCGCTCCAGACCGGTGTCGATGGGCTTCCACTGCCCGTTCACGTTGGCACGGAAGGCCGAACTGTGGATCTGCTTGCGGAACGACCCGTCAGGCCGCGCCCAGGTCGTGGTGTTGGCGCTGCGCGCGGCCGTGACCTCGACCTCTTCGCCGCTCTCCTCCGCCATCCGGCGAGCCTGCGGCTCGGCGACCCGAGCGTCCTTGTCGGGTCGGTTGTGCACTTTCCCGTCGCCGATCACGTACACGCCGACGGGCACCGCGACAGCGGTGGCCACCAGCATGGCCAGAGCCCCCAGAGCACGCCGGCGCCTGTACCACCTACGCGCGGGTGCGGGGGCTTCTCTTTCAGCCCTTTGTGGCGGACTTTGGCCCGCGGAATCGCTGACAGACACGAGGTACTTCTCCCCCCTCGGGCGGCCGGGATGGCAGCCCTCGGCACTCACTAAATAATTTAGGCCATTGGCCTGAAACCGGTGAACAGCTCGCTCTGTCACTGCATTTCAGGCGAAGGGCGTGCGAGCTGAGCATGAACCATCTCTCCGACATCTTCACCCCCTGCATCGCCTGCCGGGCGTGTCGTTAGCGGGCGATTTGCGTCGAATACCCCAGGGTATACACCCGGCAAAGTGACAAAGCCCACACCGAATAGCGGAACTGTGGCTTTTTCGATTCACGGGCCACAGAATCGGTGGCTAATTGTCAGTTTCCTGCCTGCCATGCGCCATTGCCGTGGCGGCAGAGCGTGGGGGGGTCCACATGTCGCCGTTCTCGGCGAACAATTTCCGCCTGCCCGGAAACAGAAAGGCGCGCGCAACACGCGCGCGCCTCGCCGGGCGCGCCGGCATCACTCTCTCCGTGGTGCTCGTCGCAACTCTTCTGCCCGTCCAGGCCTGGGCGGCGCCACCGGGCGACCGCAGCGGTGTCGAGCTGCCCGGCCTCCAGAAGGACCTCAAAGTCAGGCCTGACCAGGCCGCCATGGACGCGCTCGGTCGATGGGTGGGTGATCCTCCGAAGCCGCTCGAGGACTACACCCCGACTGCGGTGGCGCCGCCCGCGGAAGCCTCGGCCAGCATCCCGCTGGCTCCTACGCCTTCTGCCGACTTCGTCCAGGTCGGCTCGCTCCCGGTCAGCATCGGCAAGGTGCCAGGGACGGGTACCGCCCCGACGGGTACGTGGTCGGCGGCCGTCGAAGGCCGCGCGAAGACCGAAGCCGCCGGTGTGGACGGTGCCATCATCAAGATCACGCCGCCCGTCGACGCCGTGAACCCGGTCGACGTCGCTCTGGACTACTCGAAGTTCCAGGACCTGTACGGCACCGAGTGGTCCTCACGTCTGAAGCTGCGGCAGTACCCCGCGTGCTTCCTCGACCACCCCGAACTGCCCGAATGCTCGGTCTCCGTGGACGTCCCGAGCTCGAACGACGCCGGTGGCAAGAAGGTCGTCGCGACCCTCGACCCGGCTGCGACCCCCGTTGAGGGCATGCGGACCATGAGCGTCGGCGGCGCCGCGGGCGCCATGGCGGTCGTCGCCTCCGACGGTGCGGCGGGCGCGGGTGGCTCGTACAAGGCCACCTCTCTCTCGCCGTCGGGCTCATGGACCGCCGGTGGCAGTGGGGGCGGTTTCTCCTGGACCTACCCGCTGACGGTGCCCCGGGCGCCGGCGGGCCCCACCCCGTCCATCGCGTTCTCGTACTCCTCGCAGGCGGTGGACGGCAGGACGTCCGTGACGAACGGTCAGGCGTCCTGGGTCGGTGACGGCTGGGACTACAACCCGGGCTTCGTGGAACGCCGTTACCGCTCCTGCTCCGACGACCTGAAGGCTTCGTCGAGCGGCAAGCCGAACAACGACAACTCCGCGGACAAGAAGAAGGGCGACCTGTGCTGGGCCGGCGACAGCGTCGTCCTGTCCCTCAACGGGTCGACGACCGAGCTCGTCCACGACGCCGCGAGCGGTGCCTGGGTCCCCGTCACCGACGACGGCTCCAAGGTCGAGCTCAAGACCGGCAGCGGCAACGGCGCCAAGGACGGGGAATACTGGGTCGTCACCACGCGTGACGGCATGCGGTACCACTACGGGCGCCACAGCGTCGGCACCCACGGGGACGGCTCGTCGCCCATGACCGTGACGGACTCCGTCTTCACCGTCCCGGTCTTCGGCAACCACCCGGGCGAGCCCTGCTATCAGGCGGCCTACGCGAATTCCTCCTGCACCCAGGCCTGGCGCTGGAACCTCGACTACGTCGAGGACGTCCACGGCAACGCCATGATCATCGACTGGGCGAAGGAAGAGAACCGCTACGCCAGGAACGAGAAGGTCAACGAGAAGGACCGCGCCAAGGTCGGGTACATCCGCGGCGGATACCCGACCCGCATCCTCTACGGACTCCGCGCCGACAACCTCGCCGGTGCCCCTGCGGGCCGAGTCGAGTTCGGTGTGGCGCAGCGGTGCTTCGAGGAGAAGAACGTCTCCTGCGCCGAGTCCCTGTTCGGTTCCAAGAACGGAATCGGATGGTACGACACCCCCGCCTCCCTTAACTGCAAGATGGACGCGGCGGTCTGCGAAACCTTCTCTCCCACGTTCTGGTCGCGCATGCGCCTGGACCGTGTCACCACCTACGGTCAGCGGACCGAGGGATCCACGGCACTCACCAAGGTCGACCAGTGGGCCCTCAAGCAGTCGCTCCCCAAGCACCGCACCGATACGAGCCCTCCGCTGTGGCTGGAGTCCATCACCCGGACCGCCTACGGCGCCAAGAACAGCACCCTCGGTGTCTCGCTGCCCCCGGTCTCCTTCAAGGCCAACGCGGTGGACATGCCCAACCGTGTCCTGAAGGCCGACCGGAACGGGAAGCCCGACGCCGCACCGGACTTCGACAGGCTCCGGGTGGGCACCATCCTCACCGAGACCGGTGGTGAGATCGAGGTCAAGTACTCGGCCCCGTGCGCGAAGGGGACGAGCGTCCCCGACTTGGCGAAGAACACCACGCGCTGCTTCCCCGTGCACTGGTCCGCGGACACGGGACTGGACCCGGACAAGGTCCCGCCGATCGAACTTTTCAACAAGTACGTCGTGGACAGCGTGGTCGAGAAGGACCGGGTGGCACAGCGCCCCGACGTCAAGACCAGCTACACGTACGAGGACGCCGCCTGGGCCAAGGACGACGACGAGTTCACCAAGCCCGACCGGCGTACCTACAGTCAGTGGCGCGGCTACGCCAGCGTCCTCACCATCAAGGGCGAGACCGCGAACGCGGGCAAGGCCAACGCGACTGAGCAGAGCCAGACCCGCACCCGATACTTCCGCGGTCTGTCCACTGATACCGCCAAGGTCACCGTCAAGGATTCCTCGGGTGCGGAAGACCTGGGCGAGGACCTGCGTCAGTACCAGGGGCAGGTTGCCGAGACCATCACTTACACCAAGGCTGGCGGCAGCGTCGAGAGCCGACAGCTGTCTGCACCTTGGCGGAGCAAGCTGATCGCCTCCCGGCCCCGCATCGACAACACCCCCTTGGAGGCGTACCGCCTGGGCACGGCACGCACTATCGAGATCAAGTCCGTCAGTGGCGGCAAGTCCCGGATGGTGCGCACCCTCAATACGTACGAGGAAGAGCCCACTTCCTACGGTCTGTTGCTCACCACACAGACCGATGTCTCGGAAAACAAGGGCACTGGCTGGACCACCGTCAAGCAGTCGTGCACCAAGCCCAAGTACGTCCACAACCCCACGAACAACCTGATTGGTCTGCAGTCCGAGGTCATCGAGACGACAGGTGACTGCGCCGGCGGCGGCCTCGAGGCCGGCACGCGCCTCAGCGCAACCCGCAGCTCCTACGACGCGGTGAACGCCTTCGGCACCGCGCCCACCAAGGGCCTTCCGTACCAGGTCGACAGCACTGACGCGGCAGGCACCGGCTGGACGACGTCCGGACGCACCGAGTACGACGCGCTCGGCCGCGCCATCAAGACATACGACGCAGCGGGCAACCCATCGAGCGTGGCTTTCAGCCCCGCGACGGGACCAGCGTTCTCCACCACGGTGACCAACGCCCTCGGGCACACCGTGACCACCAAGGTGGACCCGGGCCGCGGCAACGTCCTGGAGGCGACCGACGCGAACGGCCGGAAGGTCACCACGGTCTACGACGAGCTCGGCAGGAGCATCGAGATCCGGACACCTTCGCAGAAGCCCACCGATCCGGCGGCCTACACGTTCGAATACCAGATCGCCGAACTCAAGACGCCGGCTGTCATCTCCCGCGCCCTCAAGGACAACGGCACCTACAGCACCTCCATCACGATCTACGACGGATTGCTGCGGTCTCGCCAGACCAAGACCGAGGGCCCGGGCGGTGCCGTCCTGGTTGCTGACGCCCTGCACAGCGCGAACGGAACCGTCAGCCAGACCAACAACGGCTACCTCGTAGAGGACAAGCTGGATACGAAGCTCTACGTCCCCAAGTCGGTCACCGAGATACCCAACTCCACCCAGACTGCCTACGACGGCCTCGGTCGCGTCGTACGTGTCACCAAGGTGGAGAAGGGAGAAGCCCGGCAATCTGCGATTACCCAGTATGGCGGCGACTGGACCCTGACCCGTAGCGCCATTTCGCCCACGGGGTCAGCCCCATTGCCCGGCAGCCGCGCAGTTAAGACGTCGACCGACCCTCTGGGCCGTACCTCTGAGATCGAGCACTACACCGCCACCGATCTCAGCACATCGAACAAGACCAGCTACACCTACGATGTGCGGGGCAAGCTCGCCAAGGTCACCGACGCGGCCAGCAACAACTGGGTCTACTCCTACGATGCCCGCGGGCGGAAGACTTCATCAGACGATCCCGACACGGGCAAGTCGACGTACACCTACAACAACCTCGACCAGCCGGTCTCGACGACCAACGTCTACAACGTCACCCAGTACACCTCCTATGACGTACTCGGCCGCAGGACCGCGCTGCGCGACGACTCCGAAACCGCCGACCCCATCGCCACCTGGACCTACGACACCCTCCCGGGCGCCAAGGGCCAGCCTGTCGCCTCCACCCGCAAGTGGGGCGCCGGCTCGTACAAGACTGAGGTCACCGGCTACGACAGCGAGTACCGGCCGACCGGATCCCGGATCACCATCCCAGACGTGCCTGCCACGAAGGGGCTGGCCGGCAGCTATGCCTACAGCACCACGTACACCCCCACGGGCAAGGTCCAGTCGACGACCCTCCCGGCCACGATCGGCGGTCTCGCCGCCGAGAAGCTGATCACCCGCTACAACGCCGACGGCATGGTGCAGACCATGTCGGGCCTGTCCTGGTACACCTCCGACACCGTCTACAGCCCGTACGGCGAGATCCTGCGTACCGCCTCCGGCAACGCACCCCACCGCGTGTGGACCACGAACACCTACGACCCCCACACCGGACGGGTCGCCGCGGCAACCAGCCACAAGGAGACGCGCGACTCCGCGTCCGGCTCGAATCTTCTCTCCTCGCTCAGCTACACGTACGACGCGGTCGGCAACCCGACCGCCATCAAGGACACCTACCCCGGCAACACCGCGCAGTCACCGGCCCTCGTCGACCGTCAGTGCTACAGCTACGACGCCATGGGCCAGCTCGCACGCGCCTGGACGGGCAAGACGGAAGGCTGCCCCACCGGTCCCACGGGCCCAGACCGGACGGAGGTGGGATCGGGTACGCCGGGTGATGCCTACTGGCAGGACTACCAGTTCGACGCCATAGGCAACCGCACCAAGCTCACCGACCACGATCCCGCCAACAGCGCCCTCGACGACGAGACGACGTACACCTACGGCGTGGAGATCACGGGCGGCGCCCTGCCGAACCCGAAGAAGCAGCCCCACGCCCTGACCAAGGTCAACAAGACCACCAAGACGCCCGGCTCCACGGTCGACTCCCTGTCCACCTACACCTACAGCGCGGCGGGCAGCACCAATACCCGCACCATCGATGGTGACACCCAGACCCTGAACTGGGACCGCCGCAGCAAGCTCCTCTCGGCGACCAGCCCCGGCATCGGTTCCGTCGCGGTCACGGGCCTCTCCGGCAAGTGCCTCGACGTCCAGGACGGCAACACCACCGACGGCACTCCCGTCCAGCTGCTGTCCTGCAACGAGACCAAGCCCCAGCAGTGGCGCATCACCGGCGACACCGTCCAGGCCCTCGGCAAGTGCCTCACCTCCGAGAACGGCAAGGCCGTCCTTAAGGCATGCACGCCGGGCGCGCAGAGCCAGAAGTTCACCTACCGGGAGACGGACAAGGCCCTCGTCACCGGCACCAACCAGTGCCTCACCGTCCCCAACGACAATGACGCCGAGGGCAACGACCTGCACACCTTCATGTGTGCCAGTCCTGCCCCGACTGCCGCCCAGCAGTGGAGCTTCGGCAACCTCACCAGCTACCTCTACGACGCGTCCGGTAACCGGGTCATCCAGGAAACCGGAAGCGCCCGGACCCTCTACCTCGGCGAAACCGAGATCACCGTCGACAAGGCCGGCAAAGCCATCGACGCCGTCCGCTACTACAGCAGCCCCGGCGCCCCAACCACAGTCCGCCGTACCAGTGGCAAGACCACCAACCACACCCTGTCGCACCTGCTCGCCGACCACCACAACACCGCGACCATCAGTGTCGACCAGAAGGTCGGCCAGCCGGTCACCCGGCGCAAGTCCGACCCGTACGGCAACCCTCGCGGAAGCCAGCCCGCCAACTGGCCCGGCGAGCGCACCTTCCTCGGCACCGGCACGGACGACAACACCACGGGGCTCACCCACATAGGCGCCCGCGAATACGAAGCCAGCACCGGCCGCTTCATCACCGTCGACCCGGTCATCGACATCACCGACCCGCTTCAGATGAACGGATACACCTACGCCAACGGCAACCCCATCAGCAACCTGGATCCGGATGGCCTCAAGTACTTCGTTGGGGGTAATGAAGACTCTGGATTCCAGGCGCCGCCTTCGTCAGCGTCTAACAGTCAGGGTGCTGGCGGCAAGCATGAAAGAAGATATTACGGCGGCAGTACGCCGAATATCAACGTTGTTAAGGATGGCAAGAAACCGCCAGTCGGGCACTATAAGCACACTTGCAACCGTGCGGGCTGCAGTAAGAAGTGGGTCGATCAGCCCCTCGGGAACGATCGGGATTATGCTGCCGGGCTCATGATCGGGGCCGTGGACACGCTGACAGTCGGTTGTTACGCTTTCAAGCTTTTTGGGGAGGTTACGTGCGCTGGCGACGATATGAGGAAGTATGCAGTTAAGGACTACGACGTAGACTTGACTAGTGCCGCTTACGAGCAGGGAACAGGTCAAGGAGGTGCGCTCGCCGGGCTGCCCCTTGGGCCGGTTGGTCCGGAAGCAGCCAGCGCATCAACTTTCTCATCCTTGGTTTTGAGGCGGACGCTTGTCGCGCAGGAGGCGAAGGAGGTTCCGTACCTACTTCGCGGCTACATTAAAGCGCCGGGATCTGACGGGATTCCAGTTTCAGGCCGTGTTTCCCCTGCCCAGATGGCGGCTCTCATGAACGCAACTAATGCGGAATGGGGGCTCGTGTATAAACTTGGGCCGAAACCTAACGGGGGTGGAGGCCAGTACTTCCTCTACAGCGGTAGGGAGCACTCGGTGACGATGCATTCAGGCCCCGACAGGATGTGGATATATCACACCCACCCGACGCATCCCTATGCGAGCGCCAAAGATCAAGCGAACGTTCTGTATCAAATCGCCGAAGGGTCGCCTCAGCGATCGTCTCAGATTGTACTGCGAGATGGCTCTACAATGAGATATGGTGGACCATACGGAGATGGGCGTAAGCTCCCTGAGATACTTAAGAAGCCTTAGCTGATGCCGAACATAGCGGATTATAGTGAACTTTGGGATTCACCCCCCGAACGATTCCGTCTGCGAAAATTCCTGATTGGCGATAAGGAGACATTCCTCATCACCGACGAGGTGAAATCGCAAACATGGATCATTGAGGACGATGATCTGTCGGATCGAATTGTTAAGCGCATGATGGAGGCGGGTGTAGAGGTCGTCGATCAAACGCACCTCGCGGAGTGATAGATTTAATGGAGGTTTTCAGAATTAGTTCTCGTTATACTGCCTATCGAGCCGACGCGTTTCTGAATGGGCGAGCCTGACGTCTACTGGCGGTCGCTGAAGCGAGGCCGGGGTTGCGAAATCGCCCCGGCCTCGCTGGCCTGTTCGATAGCGTCCAGACTCTGCGAGGTTGAGGTGTCATGCATGCGATCGGATTTGATGGCGATGGTGCCAGACACCGCAAACGGCTACTTCGACGAGACCGGCGGCGACTTCGTGCTGGTGCGCCACAACGCCGACGGCAGCCTGGACACGACCTTCGGCACCGGCGGCATCGTCAACACCGACTTCGAATTCAACAACGACGAGGCCAGGGCGCTGGCCCTCGCTTCCTCCGGGTTGCCGGAGGTGTCGTGAACGGGGTAGGGCGTTACACAGGTGCGTACACCGGAAGCGTTACGTTCCCATCCGGCGGGAACGTCATGTCGATCTTTGTGTCTCACGCACGATCGTTTCCGAACGGAGCGCCGAGCTGAGGTGTCGCCTCACGTGACACTGCACACTCTGGCTACTTGATCTCCAGATTGCCTGCTATCGGCAGGGGTTGACGGTGTCAGCGGACTCGCCCGGTGAGACGAGTCCTGTCTCGTAGGCGAGGACGACTGCCTGGGCCCGGTCGCGCAGGGTCAGCTTGGCGAAGATCCGGGCCACGTGGGTCTTCACTGTCGCCTCACTGAGCGTCAGTTCCTGTGCCAGTTCGGTATTGGAAAGACCCCGGCCCATGAGCGTCAGCACCTCGCGCTCGCGCGGCGTCAGTGCGGCCAGGTCTCGGTGGGCGGCCGGGGTTGCGAGGCCCGAACCGCTTCTGGGGGCGCTGGGGGCGAAGCGCTCCACCAGGCGGCGGGTGATCGAGGGTGCGAGTAGGGCGTCACCGGTGTTGACCAGGCGTACGGCGGCGGCCAGATGCGCGGGGGTGACGTCCTTGAGGAGGAATCCGCTGGCTCCGGCGGCGAGGGCGGCGTAGACGTAGTGGTCGAGGTCGAAGGTGGTCAGCATGATCACCCGGCAGTCCGGGGTCTGCGCGAGTATGCGGCGGGCGGCTTCCAGGCCATCCATGGCGGGCATCCGGATGTCCATCAGTACGACGTCGGGCCGCAGCCTCCGTACGGCGGCCACGGCCTCGGCTCCGTCGCCGGCTTCGCCCACCACGTCGATGCCGCGGGCGGTCAGGATCAGGCGGAAGCCGGTGCGGACCAGCTCCTGGTCGTCGGCGATCACGACGCGAGGGGAGGGCTCGGTGCGCGTCGTCATGGCCGGTCCAGCGGGATCCGGGCGCGGACGCGGTAGCCACCGCCGAGGCGGCGGCGGGCGTCCAGGTCGCCGCCGTAAACGGCGACCCGCTCCCGCAGGCCGAGCAGCCCGCGTCCCGTTCCGTCCGCCTGGCCCCGGCCCGGCTCCTTCTGCGCGGGCGCGCCGCCCGACAGGACACTCGGTCCGCTGTTCAGCACCTCGACGCGCAGGTAGTGGTCCGCGTACCGCACCGTCACCTCGACTTTCGCCCCGTCCCCGTGTTTGAGTGCATTGGTCAGGGCCTCCTGGATGATCCGGTAGGCGGTGACATCGATCCCTGTCGGCAGCGGGCGCGGCTCACCCGAGATGCGCATCTCCACGGGCAGGCCGGCAAAGGCGATCCGGTCGATCAGCGGGCTGAGTCGGCTCAAGCTCGGCTGCGGTGACAGGTCCATACCGTAGGGCTCGTCGTCGCCGTCCTGCGCGGGTGCGAGCAGGCCGAGCAGGTGCCGCAGCTCGTTCATCGTGTTCCGCCCGGCGGTCTCGACGGCGCTCATCGCCGCCGCGGCCTCCTCGGGCATCGTGGCCAGCACCTCGCGGGCGGCCCCGGCCTGGACCACCATGAGGCTCACGTTGTGGCTGACGATGTCGTGGAGCTCGGCGGCGATCCTGGCCCGCTCGGCGTCGACCGCGGTCCGCGTCGCGCTCTCGCGCTCCCGCTCCAGCAGCCAGCCGCGCTCCTCGAGGGCCGCCTGGTGCTGCCGCCGCGCCCGGACCGCCGCCACGCACAGCCACCCGGCGGCGCCAACTGCCGCCGCCAGGGCGATGACCAGCCAGATCGTCCAGGATTCCCCCACCGGATCATCTTCGCAGCTGCATGACGTGCCCCACCTCAGCCCCCGGGTGCAGCTTCGTACATCCCCGGGATGACCTGGCCGGACGGATACATCCGGGGGGTGACGCCCGGCCGCGGAGTCCGGCCTACGTTCGAGCCATGACAACTGATCACGGCAGTGCCCGGCAAGTGGTGGTGCGGCTGGACGGCGTGCACAAGGAGTACGGCGACGCGAAGGCCTTGGACGGCCTGTCGCTGGAGATCATGGCGGGGGACGCGGTTGCCGTGATGGGCCCCTCCGGCTGTGGCAAGTCCACCTTGCTCAACATGGTGGCCGGCCTGGACCGGCCGACCTCGGGCACAGTCGAGGTACAGGGGCATGACCTCGGGAAGCTGAACGAGACGGGCTTGGCGCTGTTCCGGCGGCGAAACGTCGGCATGATCTTCCAGTTCTTCAACCTCATCGACGATCTACCCGTCCTGGACAATGTGGCGCTGGCCGCGCAGCTGACCGGCACCCCGGCCCGGCAGGCGCGCCGCCGTGCCCTGGAGCTCCTCGACGAACTCGGTGTCGCCGAGCGCCGGAACAACTATCCGGCGACGCTCAGCGGCGGCGAGCGGCAGCGGGTCGCCGTGGCCCGGGCCCTGATGAACCGTCCCGCGCTGCTGCTGGCCGACGAGCCGACCGGCGCCCTCGACAGCCGTTCGGGCGAGCAGGTGATGGATCTGCTGATCGACCTCAATCAGATCGGCCAGACCCTGTTGATCGTCACCCATGACCCGCAGCTGGCCACCCGCTGCGCCAGCCGGCTGATCGAGGTCGCCGACGGCCGGGTCGGCCGCGAGAGCGGGCTGGAGGCAACCGTATGAGCGCCGTATGGAGAGCCTCACGCGCGGCCGTCAAGCGCCGCCGGCTCCAGACCTTCGTCATCGGGCTCGTCGTCCTCTGCTCCACCACGACCGTCCTGCTCGCGATGGGGCTGCTGGCCGCCGCCTCGGGCCCCTTCGACAAGGCGTACGCCGACCAGCGCGGGGCTCATACGGTGGCGACGTTCGACACCACGAAGGTCTCGCAAGAAGAACTGGCACGGACCGCCCGGCAGCCTGGGGTGGAGGCCGCGGCCGGGCCCTTCGGGCAGGCCATCGTCGACATCCCCAAGCGCTGGCTCTGGACGGCGGGCGGCACCCTCACCGTGGTAGGACGGGCCGATCCGGCGGGCCCCGTGGACCGGATCGAGCTGCTGGAGGGCCACTGGGCCACCGCGCCCGGCGAGATCGTCGTCAACTGGTCCGTCCAGGGCTCCCCCGGCCCGGAGCTGCTGGGCACCAAGCTGGAGAACCCCGGAGGACCGACGCTGACCGTCGTCGGCTTCGCCGCCAGCATGAGCAAGTCGGCGAGCGCCTGGGTCTCACCCGAGCAGATGGCCGCGCTGCACCCGTCCTCCGCCCAGATGCTCTACCGCTTCACGGACTCCTCGACGGAGGCCCAGCTGAGGGCCGGGCTGGCCGGGGCCATGGCGGGGCTGCCGGAGGATTCGCTGACCGGCGTGCAGACCTACCTCGCCCTCAAGCAGGCCTTCTCCGCGCTGGCCGACTCGTATCTCCCGTTCATGACGCTCTTCGGCGTCCTCGGGCTGCTGGTCTCCGCCCTGATCGTCGGCAACGTGGTCAGCGGGGCGGTCGTCTCCGGGTACCGGCACATCGGGGTGCTCAAGGCCCTGGGCTTCACCCCGAACCAGGTCGTCGCCGTCTACCTGACGATGCTGTCCGTACCGGCCGTGGTGGGCTGCGTCCTGGGCACCGTGCTGGGCAACGTGCTGGCCGGGCCGATCCTGCGGGTCGCGTTCACCGGCATCGATGTGGGCCGGGCCTCGGTCGGCGGCATCGGCCCGTGGGTGTCCGTGGTCTGCCTAGTGGGCATGCCCGCCCTCGTCCTGCTGGCCGCGCTGGTCCCCGCCCTGCGAGCCCACCGGCTACCCGCTGCGCAGGCGATCAGCTTGGGCGGCGCGCCGCGGACCGGGCGCGGACTGCGCGTCCAGCGGATGCTCGGCGCCACCCGGCTGCCGCGCCCGGTCAGTCTGGGCCTGGGCCAGCCGTTCGCACGCCCCGGGCGCACCCTGCTGACCCTGGCGGCCATCGTCCTCGGGGTCACCACGGTGACCCTGTCGACCGGACTGACCAGCACCATGGTGGCGTTCGGCAGCGTCGGGCGGGAAGACGGAGGTGCCCGGATCCAGGTGGAAACGGGGGGGCCGGGCAACGACCGGACCCCTCCCCGGCTCAGTGACCCGCAGATCGAGGAACGGCTGCGCTCCCTCCCGGGAGCGGCCGGGGTGCGGGCCCGTGCGCTGGCCCAGGCGAGCATGACCGGGCAGACGCAGCCCGTCTTCGCGGACTTCTACCGCTGGGACGATTCCTCATACGCCCACGTAATCGTCAAGGGCCGTGCGCCGGCCGCAGCGGGCGAGATCGTGGCCGGGCCGTCGTTCCTGACCCAGCGCGGGCTGAAGGTCGGTGACCGGGTCACTCTGGAGCTGAACGGCAGGCAAATCTCCGCGACCGTCGTGGGTCAGCTCATCGAGGGCAACGCCCAAGCCCTGGAGGCCACCTGGCAGACCCTCGCCCAACTCGCACCGGACACCCACGCCACCGAGTACACGGTACGGCTCGCTCCCGGCACCGACGCCCATGCCTACGCCGAGGCGGTTGAAGCTCTCGACCCAGGCCTGCGCGCGTCGGTGGCGGACCAGGGTAACGCCGGCACCACCACCGTCATCACCTTCTCGACGGTGTTCACGGTGCTGCTGACCCTCGTCGCGTCCCTCGGTGTCTTCAACACCGTCCTGCTGAACACCCGTGAGCGACGCCGGGACCTGGGCATGCTCAAGTCGATCGGGATGACACCCCGGCAGGTGGTGATGATGACGGTGACCTCGGTCGCCGGGCTGGGCGCGGTCGGCGGGCTGCTCGGCATCCCGCTCGGGATCGTGGCGCACCGCCTCGTCGTGGACAACGTCGGGGTGGTCGACTTCCCCGCGTACATGAAGGACGTGTGGCACGCGCCGCAGCTGGCCGCGATGCTCCTGGCGGGTGTGGCGATCGCAGTCCTCGGCGCCCTGGTCCCGGCCCGGTCGGCGGCCCGGATGACCATCGCCTCGGTGCTGCACACCGAGTAGATCACCCATCAGCACCAGCCTTAGGATCCGGCCCATGGCAGCCGACGGCGGTCAGCCGTCGGTTCCCACGGCCAGCTGCTGGCACGGGGCTACAGAGCACCTCGACCAGACCACCACCCCTTTGTCATGCGCGGCTCAGGAACAGGTACTCATACACCGCCCCACACCGGGGCCGAGGAGAGAGAGCGTGCAAAGGCACCCCTTGACCGCCGTCTAACCGTCGCCCGCGCAGAGCAGGTCAAGGGACGATGCGGCGTTCGCGGCCGTTCGGTCGACCTGGCCAAGGGGGTCAGCGGGCGGATCCAGCGTCGGGTGGAGCACTGGTCAAGGGGGTCCCATATGGCCCCTTGTCCACAGGGTTTGTCCGTTTCTGAGGGGAGGAGAGAGCTCCGGCCTCTATCCACAGGACCCCGCCGGAAGCTGTCGGGACGTCGCCGTGATCGGCACGGCGGCCATACGTCAGGAGCTGCTCGTGTCCCCCATCGTTCCCTCGCTGCCCCCGCACTTGGTCCAGCTCGACTTCGACTACATCCTGGCGGTGGAAGCCGGAGACGACGCCACGGCGTCGCGGCTCGCGCCCGAGGTGGAGCAGTTGTCGGGACTGCGGCCAGCCATCGCGGAGCTGGTCGTCTTCCCCGTGACCGCGTTGTCCGACGACACCGAGCCCTTCGCCGACTCCTTCGTCCTGGACGAGGTCGGCGTCCTCTACCTGATGGCGATCAGGGAGTGATCCATGCACGCGCCCGCGGCTGCCGCTCCGTGCATCGCCCGCACCATCGCGCGCTTCGTCGGCCAGGTCCTCGCCGACACCCCGGCCAACATCCTCCGGACGCTGCGGGTGCTGCGCGATGAACAGGTGAAGCGGGCCCGTGCGGTGGTGGAGACCGTGGTGGCTCTGCACCGTTCCGCGAGCTCCGTCAGGCCCTGAGCACTGCCGTCGCCCTCGCAGTAGTCGGTGCGGCAGGGTTCACCGATGGCTTGCTCGTCGCCCGGTCTGGCATCGTGGCTGAGTGAGCTTGACGTACTCGCCGGTCGGGCAGATCGCGCCTCGTCTACGCTGCGTCGCGCCGAGAGTAGGCCCAGGCTCCTGCGCATCCGATGGCGATGGCGAACACGGCATGCACCACCACTCCGGTCCAAGGGTCGAGCCCGCTGCCGAGCAGCGTCCGTTCGAGCGTGGCATCTGCGCCATCGCCGGTGTCGGGGGCTCCCGACATGGCTGCCCGCGCGGCCGCGAAGGGCAGGACGCCAGGCAGGCTGTCGGCTCCGAGGAGTCGGCCCACCAGTACGCCTGCGGCCCGCTCTATGATCAGCGGCCACAGAACGAGCACCAGCACGGTGGCTGTTCGGTTGCGTACGAGTGCCGCTACCGAAGCGGCCACTGCTGGCCAGCAGGCCATGACCAACACGAACCGCAAGAGCGCCGGCAGAGATTCTCCCCAGGCGGGCTGGGGCATGCCCCCGAGCACCAGGGCCAGTGCTCCGGCGGCTCCGGCGATCAACGCCGTCGCCACCGCGGTGGCGGTCACCAGCAGGCTCGCGACGCAAATTTTCGCCACGAACGCTGTACGTCGGGAGGCGGCGGTGAGCCATGTAGTAGGGGCTGTTCCGCGGGTGAGGTCGGTGCTGACAGATCCGGTGCCGATGGCGATCAGGAGCAGGGCCAGCAGGGGAAGCTGGGTGGCGGTGGGAGCCCACTGCAGGTTGTCGGCCACGGCCGCTGGGGTGGGGGCGGTGTCGGCGTCCGCCACCAGCAGCAGGCTCAACCCGTTTCCGATGGCTAGAACTGCTGCTACGGACAGGACGATCCAGGTGGAGCGCAGACCACGCAGATGATGCCATTCGTAGTCAGCGGCCAAGCGCAGCTTGTCAGTTCTCGAGAGGGTGTTCCGTGGGGCCGCAGGCGTGCCCGCTGTGATTCGGCTCAGGGCCGTCATGGTGTCGGGGCGTGCAGGATCCGTTGTTGGGCTGTTCATCGGATGTGGAACTCCTCCTGCGCGACGGAGATGTAGTAGTCCTCCAGCGAGAGGTGCCGTTCGTCCAGCCAGCTCAGGGGCAGCGATGCGGCGGCGGCCAGTGTTCCGAGCTGGAAACGGTCGAGGCCGCTGATCGAGACGAGGCCGTCCTGGAGCGGCTGCGCCGTGCCGCCGGCATGTTCAACGATCTTGATCAGCCGCGCGGTATCCGGACTCTGCGCGGTGACGGTCCCGGTCCGGGCTTTGATGTCGCGCACCGTGGTCTGTGCGACCACCCGGCCTTGCGCCAGCACGACCACCCTGTCGGCGAGCTGTTCCATCTCCGCCAACAGATGGCTGGAGACGAGAATGGCCCGCCCTTCCCCGGCAAGGTGGCGCAGGAACGTGCGCAGCCATCGCAGGGAGTGCGGGTCGAGGCCGTTCCCTGGTTCGTCGAGGATCAGCACGGGCGGGTTCCCGAGCAGCGCCTGGGCGATGCCCACCCGCTGCGCCATGCCCAGAGACAGCGTCCCCAGCCGCGATGTGGCGGCCTCCTGCAGCCCCACGAGTTCGAGGACCTCACCGACCCGGTGCTCTGACAGCCCCATACCCGCTGCGACCATGGCCAAATGCGTCCGTACTCGGTGGGACGGGTGGCCTGCCACGCCGCCGAGGACAGCACCGACCACAAGCCCCGGTGAGTTCCAGGCGGACAGTGGGCGATAGAGGAAGGCGGTGTGCCCGCCGCCTCGCAAGAGGCCGAGCATGATGCGGATTGTGGTGCTCTTTCCGGCGCCGTTGGCGCCGAGGAATCCGGTCACCGAGCCGGTTGGTACGTCCATGGACACGTCGTGGAGAACGGTTTTCGTACCGAAGGTGCGGCTCAGTGCGCGCACCGTCACACCACTGCTGGAGGGGTGGTGTCTGTCGGTCACCAGGGCCATCCGTAACGGTTCAGGGCGAGTGCTCCGATGATGACGGCGCCGATGACACAACTCGCACCGCCGAAGCTCGCGCTCTTCCGCGCGAGCGCGCAGTAGATAAGTGCGCCGGCGGTCAGGAGAAGGCCAGTAGCGTAGAGCAGCCAGCCTGCCGTACGGCCGCTGTCCCCGCCGAAGATGAAAACGGGGAAGGTCAGGGCAAGGAGGACCATGGGGATGGCGAAGTAGCGGTCCACTGGGGTGGATCCGGAGGTTCCGGTGGGCATACGTGCCTTTCCGGTCGTCGGACAAGGGGTGTGCCGCCCTCCCGAAGGGTGTGGGAGGGCGGCACAGAGGTTTACAGGTTCATCAGGTAGTCGATGACCCACGACTGAGTGCCGCCCGCGAGCAGATACCAGGCCGCCTTCACGGCGATGTTCTGCTTGCCCATCCACTCCCTGAACGCGCTGTGTCCTTCCTTGGCCTTGCTGACGGCCTTGGCGAACAGACCGCCCGTGCGCTTCAGCAGCTCGATGAACGCCTTGCCCTTGGCGTTCTCGGCAGCGTTCTGCACGGCAGCGACATCCACGGGGGAGGGAGCCGGTGCCTGGGAGGCAATGTTCAAGCCCGGCGCCCCGGTGGTGGTGACGTCGGCGCTCTGAACCGCGGCGACAGTCCGGACCGGCGCCGTAGTGGCAGCGCTGGCCGCAGGCGCAGCGATTCCGATGGCAACAGCGGCGATCGCCGAGATACCGGCGGCGCGCAGAGTAGTGCGCTTCACGTAGACTCCTTGGTGCGTAGCCGGGGAAGAAGGCATGCGGGAGCGCCGGCGATGGTTCCAAGCAAAACCAGTGCCCCCGCGGTCTTCTTCCCCGTAATTCTCCCCGAATCCGACCCGGTTGGTCCGGCCGGGGCGTGCTCAAGGAACGTATCCCGCAGCTCTGCGTCTGATCAATTGACGAGCGCGGTGAACAAGATCACGGGTGACACGCCCCCGAATCCTTTGACGTTGAGGAATCCATGCTCATTCACCAAGTATTTCTGGGCTACCCTCGCACATTCGGCCAATATCATCGGCCATGACGTCCAGAAAACGTCGGCGAATCCTCCACAGAGGGCAATCCGACAGGCTTTCCGACACGGATAAGTTGAAACGGGAATCATTTAACGAAAAGCGCCACGGCCGAAACTTGCACGTCGCGCCATGCGACTGTCGGAAAACAGTTTTTCGGTGGCCCAATTCTTCCCCCGCATAGCCGGATCGGTCAAGTTGGCGCGATCCAGGCGACCTTGACGCCTATCCGATTGTCTGTTCGACCTCTCTGCGGGCCACCCGTGCCTCTCAGCTCTCGGCGTTTCAACTGGGCTACCGTCACCGGACCAAGGTGCGGCGCTCCTCCCGTCAGCTCTGCCGAGTTCCGCACGAGGATCACTCGCCCACGCCGCCCACATGTACGGCAGGGGCAGGAGCCCCCACACCCACGACCACCTGGGGGAAGCAGTGTCTTTGACAGCCGCGCACACACGAGGAGACGAGCCGGCGCGAATACCGGAGGTCGACGCCCTGCGCGGCTTCGCGCTCATGGGCATCCTCCTGGTCAACGCGCTGGTGATGGCCGGTCCGTACGGCCTCGGAGCCGTCACCGATCCGGGGGCTTCTGCACTTGACCGGACCGTCGAGGGTGTCGTCCTGACTTTCGCGGTCGGCAAGTTCTACCTGATGTTCTCGTTCCTCTTCGGCTACAGCTTCACCCTCCAGCTGGCTTCCGCCGAACGCGCCGGCGCGAGCGCCGTTCCCCGCCTGCTGCGCCGCTCGCTGGGCCTGTTCGTCCTGGGCGTCCTGCACGCCGTGCTCCTGTACACCGGCGACATCCTCACGACGTACGCGGTGCTCGGCCTGGTCCTCGTCGCGGCACGCAACTGCACGCCCGGCGCGGCACTTCGCGCCGCCCGAATCCTGTACGGATGCCTCAGCGTCTTCCTCCTCCTTCTCAGCTCGGGGATCCTGTTCATGTCGGATGCCGAAACAGCTGAAGCGGACGCCGAACTCCATGCAGGCTTGCCCGAGCTCATCGCCGACTACCGCGGCGACGCGTCGTCCGTCGTGCGGGCCAACATCGGCCAGCTGCCCGACCAACTTCTCGCCATGCTGCTGATGAGCGGCTTCGTCATGACGGCCTTCCTGGTCGGGCTGCACTGCGGCAAGCGGCGCCTGCTCGCCGACACGGGGAACCACCGCGCACAGATGCGCCGCATGTTCCTGCTCGGTGCCGCCGTCGGCCTGCCGGGCAGCCTCTTCATGGCCATGGCCGTCATCGGCCCGCTCGCTCCGCGATGGTCAGCCTTCGGCACGATGGTGGGAACGGTCACGGCCCCCGCCCTCACCGCCGCATACGTCTGCGGAATGCTCCTGCTCATGAAAACCGACCTCGGCGCGCGGATCGCAGCTGTCTTCGCCCCCGCCGGCCGGATGGCGCTGACGAACTACCTGAGCCAGTCCCTGATCATGGCCCTCGCCTTCACCGGCTACGGACTGGCCCTGTACGACCGCCTCAGCCCGGCCGTCGTCGTACTCGGCGCACTCGTGCTCTACGCCGGCCAACTCGCCCTCAGCAGACGGCTCACGGCGCGATACCGGTACGCCCCGGTCGAATGGCTGCTCCGCGCGGTCACCCTCGCACGGCTCCCCCACGACAGCCGTGACCGGCCAGCAGCCTCCCGGTGACGCGCACCCCACCGCCTTGCGCATCCCGCCACAGCAGCGAGACCGGCCAGGGCGCGAAGGCGACCGGTCAGTACAGCCTGCGGTAATGGTGAAGGCCAGGAGGCGGGCCCGGCCGTCGGCCGCACGGCGGATCTTGGTGCTCAGGCCTGCACGGGAGCGTCCGCGGGCATGGTCGACTGGCTCTTGGCCCTGATGGACGCCACTGACGAGAGCATCCCGCAGCCAGAGCGCGCGACAGGCCCCCAGAGGGGACCGGAATGGCCAGCAGCGCCGATCGTCAGCCCCTCCGGGCGCGACTCGGCCCTGTTCTCGTATAGCTACGACCAGGTGGCGTGTAGCTCTGAGTAATTGTCTGGCAATAGTTGTGCACTTCTGGTCTTCGCTCCGGTTCCGCCTGGCCACTCTGTGGTGATCCATCTGGTTGGGCGAGGGAGCACGGGTGCGGCAGGACTGGGAGCCGGAAGACCTGATCGAGGTCTGGACGCTGCTCGAAGACGACATGAAGCGGGTGCGGAACAAATCCGGGGCGACCCGGTTGGGCTTCGCGCTGTTGCTCAAGTTTTTCGAGGTGGAGGCACGGTTTCCGGAGTCCGCCAAGGAGATGCCCGTGGCAGCGGTGGACTACGTGGCCCATCAGGTGAAGGTTCCCGCCGGAGCGTGGGCGGACTACGACTGGCAAGGCGACCGGATCAAGCGGCACCGCAAGGAGATTCGGGAGGCGTACGGGTTCCGGGCGAACACCGAGGAGGACCAGGAGCGGCTGGCCGAGTGGCTGGCCGCTGAACTATGTCCGGTGGAGCTGTCGCGGGATCGTCTTGCGGCGGCGGTGGTGGCCCGGTGCCGTAACGACCACATCGAGCCGCCGGCCCCGGGGCAGGTCGGGCGGCTGGTGGGCAAGGCGGTCAAGGACTTCGAGACCCAGTTCTGCCGCAGCAGGGTGGAGCGGATCTCACACGCGACGCGTTCGCGTCTGGAGGATCTGGTCGCCGGCAGCGAGGACGAGACGGGCGAGGGAGCGGGCGGTGAGGGCGCGGTGTCACGCGGCGGGCGGTCGCACTTCGCCGAACTGAAGGCCGACCCGGGGACGCCGGGGCTGGAGAGCCTGCTGGCGGAGGTGAACAAGCTGAAGCGGGTGCGGTGGCTGGAGTTACCCGCGGACTTGTTCGCGGACGTGTCGGAGAAGCTGGTGGACGCGTGGCGGGCGCGGGCGTCGAAGGAGTACCCGGCGAACCTGGAGCGGATGAAGCCGCCGCGGCGGCTGACGCTGCTGGCCGCACTGTGCCATGTGCGGCAGACGGAGATCACCGACTCGCTGGTGGACCTGTTCATCCAGCTCGTACTGAAGATCAACACCCGCGCGGAGCGGAAGGTCGAGAAGGAGCTGGGGGCGGAGCTGAAGAAGGTCCGCGGCAAGGAGGCGATGCTGCTGCGGGTCGCGGAGGCGGCCCTGTCGGAGCCGTCCGGCACGGTGCGGCGGGTGATCTTCCCGGTGGTCGGCGGGGAGAAGACGCTCAAGGCGCTGGCGGCGGAGGCCGCGGCGAACGAGGCCCGCTACAAGGCCCGGGTACGCACCGTGCTGCGGTCGTCGTACTCGGCGCACTGGCGGCGGATGCTCTCGCCGCTGCTGGGTGCGCTGGAGCTGAAGTGCAACAACACCGCATACCGGCCGGTGATGGACGCGATCGACCTGCTCCAGCGCTACCTGGACCAGCCGCTGAAGGAGGGCGCATTCTTCGATCCGGCGGAGAACGTCCCGCTTGCAGGGGTGGTGCCCGAGCACTGGCGGGCGGCGGTGGTGGACGAGAAGGGTCGTGTCGAGCGCATCCCGTACGAGCTGTGCGTGCTGGTGGCACTGCGGGACGCGGTGCGGCGCCGGGAGATCTGGGTGGTGGGGGCGAACCGGTGGCGTAACCCCGAGGACGACCTGCCGGCGGACTTCGAGGACAACCGCGACGTGCACTACGCCGCGCTGGGCCAGCCGCAGGACGCCGGGGAGTTCATCGCCGCCCTGCAAAGCAGGCTCCGCACTTCGTTGGACCGCTTCGAGCGGGCGCTGGAGGAGGGCACGACGGGCGGGGTGTCGATCGTCAAGAAGCGCGGCGAGCCGTGGATCAGAGTCTCCCCGCGTGGCAAGCAGGAGGAGCCGGAGAGCCTGGTGGCGATCAAGGGTGAGATTGAGCGGCGCTGGGGGACCATCGACCTGCTGGACATCTTGAAGTACGCCGAGTTCGACACGGACTTCATCGCCGAGTTCACCTCGGTGGCCACCAGGGAGATGCTGTCGAAGGATGTGCTGCGGCGCCGGCTGCTGCTGGTCCTGTTCGGCCTGGGCACGAACATGGGGATCAAGCGGGTCGCGGTGACTGGCAAGCACGGCGAGAGCGAGGCAACGCTGCGACGGGTGCGGCACCTGTTCGTCAACCGCGCCAACATGCGGGCGGCCCTGCGGAAGCTGGTGAACGCCACCTTCGCCGTCCGGGACGAGATGTGGTGGGGCACCGGCACCGCGTGCGCCTCCGACAGCCGCAAGTTCGGCGCCTGGTCCTCGAACCTGATGACTGAGTGGCACCAGCGTTACCGGGGCCCGGGCGTGATGATCTACTGGCACGTCGAGCGGAAATCTGTGTGCATCTACTCGCAGCTGAAGTCCTGTTCGGCCTCCGAGGTCGCCTCGATGATCGAGGGCGTGCTGCGGCACTGCACCGACATGGAGGTGGACCGGCAGTACACGGACACGCACGGTGCCTCCATCGTCGGGTTCGCCTTCGCCCACATGCTCGACTTCAAGCTGATGCCGAGGCTGAAGAACATCGGCTCCGCGAAGCTGTACCGGCCGGCGGCCGGGGAGGACGACAACTGGCCGAACCTGGGCCCGGTGCTGTCCACCAAGACGATCGACTGGGACTTGATCGCCCAGCAGTACGACCAGATCGTGAAGTACACCACCGCCCTGCGCCTGGGCACCGCCGAGGCCGAGCAGGTCCTCCGCCGGTTTACCCGGGGAGGCCCGAAGCACCCGACGTACCGGGCGATCGAGGAGCTGGGCCGGGCAGTGCGGACCTCCTTCGTCTGCGACTACCTCGCCGACGTCGAGATGCGCCAGGAGATCCACGAAGGATTGCAGGTGGTGGAGAACTGGAACTCCGCGAACAAGGACCTCTTCTACGGCAAGGACGGCGACCTGGCCGGTGCGGACAAGGAATCCCAGGAGGTCAGCATGCTCGCGCTACACCTGCTCCAGTCCGCGCTGGTACACGTCAACACGCTGCTTATGCAGGAGGTTTTGGCCGATCCGAAGTGGGCGGACAAGCTCACCGACGCGGACCGCCGGGCGCTGTCGCCGCTGTTCTGGACCCACGTCAATCCGTACGGCCGGTTCGAGCTCGATATGGACAGCCGCCTGGACCTGGAACTCGCAGCTGCGGTGACAGTGCCTGGCTCACGCAGTCCGCAGAGCGAAGCCTCATCTACAAGGTGACCCGAGCCACTGCCGGATGAGCGTAGAGCCCGGGAATGTGCGCCGAGAGACCCGTCGGCAGGCAGCGGCCGTGGCAGCCGATGCCGGACAGCCGAGGGCGTGGATCAGCTCGGGGTCGTGGCACCAGCGCCCAACTGCCGCTCGATCTCCGCGGCTGGGAACGGGGTCTGCTTGCTCTCGGTGAACATACGGCGAAAGAAGGAGTCCATGACGACGGTAGGGCGTGCATGCCGGTCGATGATGCCCGTGATCTCAGGCGGGACGTCGCCAGGTCGCCGGCCCGCGATCCAATCGTGCAGGAAGACATCGCGTTCCGTGTCACCGCGCACGCCGTCGAGCAAGTGGTACTGGAGCAGGTGGCTCGCTGTGTAACAGCGGTCGTACGCGAGGTGGTCCGCGAGGAAGTTGGACTCGTCCGCCGAAAGGTCGAAGCGGGAACTCAGGGCAAGCCCAAAGTCAGCGAAATAGAGCTGGCGGCCATCGGTCAGGACGTTGGCAAAGTGAGCATCGAAGTGGACAAGTCCGCGAGAACTCATGAAGGCAGCTCCGTCCATCAGAGCTTCCTCCACCCAGCGGAAGGGCGAGCCGTCCCCGCCTTCCGACACGGCGCGTTTGCGGTGGTCGGCCAGCCATCCGGCGAGTGTGTGCGGCACGTGCTCCAAGAAGACCACCAGGCTGCACGAGGACCGGCCGATGGCCTCCAGCCGGTCACGAACGGCGGGTGATCCCTCCCAATGCGCAACGGCCCCCTCCAGGCCCCCGAACTCGTCGGTGAATCCTTCGGGAGGGGAGTCAGGCACAACCCGCCAGTGGTACATCAAGGGGAACCCCGCATACTCGTCGCCGAGAACCCAGTTCGTGGTCATGGTGTGCACGGCAAGCTCCCGCCAGGCACCGAACCCGGCCGATCCCACCCCGTACTGGTAGAACATCGGCAGTCCGAAGACGTTCGCCGTCGACCGCACGTTCTCCGGGCGCAATTCGGTGTCCGTCAAAGGGATCCGCTTGACGAAGACGCGCGTTCCGTTGACGTCCAGCTCTGCCGACCTGCCGCCGATGCCCGACCCGAGCGGAGTAGCGGCTGCCACGACCTCCCCGAGCCGGTGGTCACTCATCAAGGAGAGCTGAGTACTCACGGTCCCGTAACCAGCCAGGCGCGCGGCGCGCACCACATCCCGGTCCAGCATCGACAGCTCCTCGGTGCCCGAACCAGGGCTTCGGCAATCCTCGACGAACGGCACCGACCTTACGCTGAAAAGGTCAGCCACTCTCACAAACGACCCTTTGCCCGAGCAAGATCAAATAGGACCTGATGGAGATCGCCGGGAAGCTGATCGGCTCTCAGAACCCGTTCGCGCTCAAAAATGGCGGGAGTGGGGTTCTGCGACTTGCGTTGTGCGAAAATCCGGGTCCATGACGGCCCCTCAAGAATCTTCCGCCGGACCTGAGTCCGAAGCCGATCTCGTCGAACGTCATCCGTGCCCGAAGTGCAAGGCCGCCCCCGGCTCTCCGTGCCGCTCGCGCAGCGGGGCGGTCACGAGCGCGTACCACACCGGGCGTTTCACCAAGGTGGCGAAGCTGGCGAAGGAGCTGCGGGTGCCGACCCCGGCCAGCCGGGGGCCGGGGCAGCCCTGGCGGCCCGGCAAGCCGGTGCCCGCGGCCATCGACCCCAGTCTGCCCAGCGCGGACATCCGCATCGGCTACGCCCGTTGCTCGCACCTCAGCCAGGAACTCGACTCGCAGCTGGACGCGCTCGCCAAGCACGGCATCGGCAGAGACAAGATCTTCAGCGAGAAGATCAGCACCCGGATCAAGGCCCGCCCCCAGTTCGAGGAGGCGCTGAAGACCGCCCGGGAGATCAAGGCGCACGCCCCGCACTGCCGGGTCATCCTCACGGTGTTCGAGATGAAGAGGCTGGGACGCGACGCGGCAGAGCTCACCGCCCTCGCGGACCATCTGACCGAGCACGGCCTGGTGCTGGAGATGCTCGCCGGGCCGCTGCCCGGCATCTACGACCCCACCGGCCCCGGCAAGCTGCTGTTCGGCTTCTTCGCCGCGATGGCCGAGACGGAGCGGGAGAACATCCGGGAGTCGACGCTGGAAGGGCTGGAGACCGCGGCCCGCAAGGGCAAGTACGGCGGCCGGCCCCCGGTCATCACCGACGACATGCTGCACACCGTGCTGCGACGCAAGGCGCTCGGCGAGTCCGTCGAGCAGATCCAGCCCGACCTGATCATCCCCACCGGCAAGCGCAAAGGACAGCACCCGTCCGTCGCCAGCATCTACCGGGCCCTCGCCGAACACGAGAAGACCCAGGCATACCCCGAGGCCGTCGAGACAGCACACGCTGACTTCGCCGCCCTTCAGCAGCGCGACCGCAGCCCTGTGTAGCTACCCAGAGCTACACGCCACCTGGCCGTAGCTATACGAGAACAGGGCCGACTCAAGCGGTCCAGGTACTCGCGGACGACACGGCAAGCTCGGCGTAAAAGTCGACACGGTCCTGGGCCTGAAGGACCCGGACGCACACGGTCAGCAGGCCGGTTCGGGGGTCTCGGGCGGATCCAGGACGGGGGCCAGCCCGGTCCGGACGTGGGCGGACGCTTCGGGGGTTTCTCCGTCCGCTTGGAAAGATGCCTGTCACCAGCGGTTCCCTTCTATGCATCAGCGTCACCCGACTGCGCTGAGCTGATTGCCGAGCACGCTCCTGTCACCTGATGAACAACGCGCCTCCCCCACGGCATATTGCGAGTTGTATTCCTTAGACCAGCATCCGACAGTC
This sequence comes from Streptomyces virginiae, assembly GCF_041432505.1. Classification (GTDB taxonomy): domain Bacteria; phylum Actinomycetota; class Actinomycetes; order Streptomycetales; family Streptomycetaceae; genus Streptomyces; species Streptomyces virginiae_A. Next base: position 8,826,881 of record NZ_CP107871.1, on the reverse strand, counting down.
TCGCTTAGTTGAGCGATTCACTAAACGCTGTGGAGCGTTCGAGACATGACTCAGGCTTTTTCGGCCATAGTCAAAACCGAAATGCCGAACTCCGATCCTGCGGCGGCAATGCTTCCGCTGAGCCCCGCCGCGTCGCGATGGGTTGAGTGAATTCCTCACCAGTGGCACCGCACCATCGGCGTCAGCGGGAAGCCTTAGAGCTCGTAACAGGATCTTGGTGAGATGCCCTGGTCGGGCGTAACCGGTGTGATGATTCGGCCGTTCGTGAGTGTGTGAGCACTCGGCCGTGGATCGTGGACGATGACTTGTGGGCACTGATCGAGCCGCTGCTGCCGCCCTGGCCGGCGAGGTCGCCTGGGCCTCGGCCGGTGGCGGACCGGTTGTGTCTGCAGGGCATCCTGTATGTCCTCTGCAACGACATCGCCTGGCAACTCCTACCGCCCGAGCTGGGGTTCGGCTCGGGGCAGACCTGTTGGCGGCGCCTGGAGCGGTGGCAGCGGGCCGGGGTCTTCGACCGGCTGCACCGCATCCTGCTCGCCGAGCTGAACGCGGCCGGCCGTCTCGACTGGTCCAGGGCATGCGTGGACGGCTCCCACATCCGGGCGAAAAAGGGGGAGCCGACACCGGTCCGTCGCCGGTCGACCGGCGGAAGACGGGCAGCAAGCACCACCTGATCTGCGACGGACGCGGTACCCCGCTGAGAGTCATCACGACCGCGGCGAACGTCAACGACGTCACCCAGACCCTCGCTCTGGTCGACGGCATCCCACCCGTGGCGGGCCGGCCAGGTAGGCCCCGCCGTCGCCCCGAGGCCCTGCTCGGAGACAAGGGCTACGACTCCAACCCCAACCGCGATGAGCTGCGCAAACGCCGGATCCTGCCGGTCATCTCCCGCAAGGGAGCCCCGAACATCAAGGGCATGGGCAAGCTCCGCTACGTCGTCGAGCAGACCTTCGCCCTGCTTCACCAGTTCAAACGGCTCGCCGTCCGATGGGAACGCCGCACCGAACTCCACGACGCGTTCGTCTCCCTCGCCTGCAGCCTCATCTGCTGGCGACGCCTCAACAAACCCGCCTCATGATCGTGTTACGAGCTCTTACGGCGCCGGAGGTAGGCGTATCCGACTGCGCCTGCTGCGGTCAGAGCCGCGGCGCCGCCAAGCAGCCAGGGAGCCGACCACCGGACCGCGCTCGCCCGGGGTGTGACCACCGGGTCCTGGCAGCCCGGGGCGGCTGTGTCCACCACCCTGTAGCGGGCCCAAATCTTCGCCGACTTGCCCTGCTCGTTCCAGCGCACGACGTAGAGCCCCGGCTGCGCGTCGCACCGGACCTGAACGACGGCCGATACCAGCTTCGCACCGTGCATCACCACCGACCGCGTGAAGGCGGGAGACGACAGAGTGACCTCCCCGTCACTTGCCATCGCGACGCCGTCCGACGCCGTCATCCGCTCCCCGGGCCGCACGGAACGCACGTCCCACGGTGTCGCCGGCCATCCAATGTCCTCGGGCCAGTGCTCTTCCTGGGAGACCGGCGGCAGTTCCGCCACCCGCCGTTCGCATGCCTCCCGTTCCGCCGCTTCAACTGGGGCCACCCGCACGCTCCCCCACAGGTGGTCGATCCCGGGCACGTTTTCTTCGCCCGCGGGTGAGGCGAACCGCACCTGGTAGGAACCGGCGGCGGCCGTGCAGGAGACCGTCACGACTGCCGTGAGGAGCCGGTCGTCCATGCGCAGGGTGCCTTCCGCCGCGAAGGCGGGGGAGACCACCCGGACACCGTTCCGGGCGGCCCCGGAGACCATCGCCTTGGTCGAAATGCTGATCTGCTCCCCCGGCGTCACAGGCAGCTCCGCACCACTGGGCATGGGCCGGGGCGGGTCCGCAGGGGGCGCCGCTAAGGCGCCGCCTGACACCCCGGACAGCAGCAGCGTCAGCGAGGTGGCCAGACCGACCCTCATCCAGTTCACGCTCATTTGAACCCTTTTCATCTCCGTTGACGATCTTTCAAGCTGCTGCATAGTCTGCCCCCTCGTCGAACTGGCGGACTATTACGTCTCGTTTTCCGCGTTATCGCCTCGCTCAGGAAGTAAGTTCTTTGAGATCCAAATGGTTGACCACACTCGCCCTCAGCATCACGACCGTCGTACTCGCCAGCCCTGCCGCCATGGCCTCGGGCACTCCGACCCCGACCGCTTCGATACCGGCCTCCCCTTCCTCCTCCCCCTCCTTACCCCGCCCCCCGGCGGCATCTCCACCGCAGACCACGCCGTTACCCTCGGCGTCGCCCCCCCGAGCCGCTCTCCCGTCGGCTTCCCCTTCTCCCTCCCGCTCCGTCTCCGCCGAAGAGGCGTACTGGACCGCTGAACGGATGGCCCAGGCCCAGCCCGTGGACGCACAGGCAGTGAAGCCGTCATCAGGCTCATCCTCGCCCTCGGCCCGAGACTTGGCCGGCGCCCCCGCAGGCACCCCCGAGGCGAGGCACTTCGACGGGCTGCCCATGGTCGGAACGTTCTTCTTCGACGGCCAAGCCCTCAACGGCAAGAGCACCTACTGCTCGGGGAGCGTCGTACGCAGCAAGGGCAAGAACCTGGTGCTCACCGCAGGCCACTGCGCGAACGGCCTCAAGAACGCGACCCACCGCATCTTCGTACCGCAGTACCGCTACGGCCTGCCCGCCGGCACACAGCCGTCCGGGGTCTTCCCTGTCGACGTGCTCTACAAGGACCCCCGTTACCCCGAAGGGAAGGCCACCAGAGGTCCGCTCTCCGACCTGGACTTCGCCTTCGCCGTGGTCGCACCGAACGCCAGAGGCCAGATCGAGAACGTCACAGGGGCACTGACTTTCACGCCCACCACCTCATACGATCACAACGTGACCGTCGTGGGGTACCCCGACAGCATCGAGAACAACAACACGCACAAGGCCATCACGTGCGACGTCCCCACAAGCCGGCTCCACGGCTTCCGCCAGATGAAGATGGAATGCAAGGGGTACCACGCGGGCGTCTCCGGCGGCCCATGGATCAAGGGGTACAACGCCTCGGCACGCACCGGACAGGTGATCGGGAACGTCGGGGGCATGGGCGGTGGCGGCGACGTCCACTGGATCTCGTACTCGCCGCTCTACGGCAAGGACGCCCAGGACCTCTACAACGACGCCAACAACGGCATCGGGCCCGACAACGTCCACCGGCCCGACTACCAGCCTCCGACGGACGGCCCCGTCCTTCCCGGCAGCGGCGAGACCTGGAAGCACGCCAAGCAGATAGCCTCCGGCGACTTCTCCGGCACCGGCCACAGCGACCTGCTCGTCATCTGGACCGACGGCGAAGTCACCCTCTACCCCGGCGACGGCAACGGCGGCTTCCACCCCGAACGGCAGCTCCTGGCACCCAACGCGGGCTGGAAACCGGCCGCCACCATCACCGCCGGCGACTTCACCGGCTCCAACCAGTTCGACCTCATGGTCCGCTGGGACGACGGCCGGATGACCCTCCACGGCGACGTCGGCTCCCACGGCCTCGACGGGGGAACCGAGATGGCGGCCTCCGGATCCATCTGGAGCCACGCCACCCAGATCGCCGCCGGCCGCTTCAACGCCACCACCTACGTCACCGACCTCATGGTCCGCTGGTCGGATGGCGAACTCAGCCTCTTCACCAACGTGAGCACCGGCACCATGGGCCAGGAATACAAGCTCAAGGACCCCAACAGCACCTGGAAGGACGCCACCCTTCTCACCGCGGGGCAGTACTCCGGCAACCAGAAATGGGACCTCATGGTCCGCTGGACCAGCGGCGCACTCAACAACTACGTCGGCACCACCACCGGCGGCCTCGGCACCGAACAGCCCATCCACGGCCCCAACAAGACCTGGACCCACAGCGTCATCATGACCACCGGCCAGTACACCGGTGACGGACTCACCAACGACCTCATCATCCGCTGGTCCGACGGCGAAACCACCATGTACAAGGACACCCGCATGAACAACCTCGGCACCGAAATCATGATCGCCCCACCCGCATAAGCAGCCCAACAGGCACATACGTCCGCAGGCTGGCCCCGGACGGCCCGCGGACTCTCCTCGGCCCAAGGTCAGCGCCGCAGGCCGCCGCCCACGACGGTGACCGAAACACACGGCGCTTCCTGGCCCGAAGTAGAGAGAGTGCCGGGGATCTGGAGGACGCTGACGCCCTGGCCCGACGGGCCGACAACCTCAGTGACACAACCGCGCTGTACCGCCTTGCCCGGATGCGGGCGGTGTCCGGGGACATGGGCTCAGCGACCAGTGAGGCTGACCCTCTGGAGTGGACACCCTGACAATGGATCTTGCTGGTCCAGGGAGGGATGTCCAGGTGGGACGCAGGTCTCCGTATTCGGAGGAGTTCAGGAGGGACGCGGTCGCGCTCTTTCGGGCCGCGGCCGGGAAGCGGACGTACGCTTCGGTGGCTGCGGATCTCGGGATCACCGCGGAGTCGCTGCGGACGTGGGTCCGCAAGGATGAGGCCCCGGACACGTCCGGCGGCCGTGACGCGGGCGTCAGCGCGGCGGAGGAACTTGCCCGGCTGCGGGAGGAGAACGCCCGGCTGCTCAAGGCTGAGCAGGAGTGGCGTCTGGAGCGCGAGATCCTGCGACGGGCGGCCGCCTATTTCGCGCGGGAGGTGAAGTGAGACCCCTCCGCTGGGACTTCATCTCCGAGAACCGCGCCGATTTCGGCGTCAAGCGGATCTGCCGGGTGCTCGGGGTGTCCCGCGCCGGCTACTACCGGCATCTGGCCACCGCACAGGTCCGCGCCGAGCGCCAGGCCGACGAGGCACGGACCGTGAACGAGATCCGTGCCATCCACGCCGAACATCACGGCGCCTACGGGGCCCCGCGCGTCCATGCCGAGCTGCGGGCGAGAGGGCACAGGATCAACCGCAAGCGCGTCACCCGGCTGATGCGGAACAACCACATCGTCGGCCGGCATCTGCGGAGGAAGAAGCGGACGACGATCGCGGACAGGGCCGCGGCGCCCGTGCCGGACCTGGTGATGCGCGACTTCACCGCGGACACGTTGAACACCAGGTGGTGCGGCGACATCACCTATACAGCCGTCGGTTCGACGTGGCTCTACCTCGCTACGGTGATCGACATCTGCTCGAGGAAGGTCGTGGGCTGGTCGATCGCGGATCACATGCGGACCTCGCTGGTCACCGACGCGATCGAGATGGCCGTGGCCGCCCGCGGAGGCCGGGTCCGCGGCGTCGTTTTCCACACCGACAGGGGCGCCCAGTACAGTGCGGCCGCCTTCGCCGACGTCTGCCTGCGGCACGGCATCCTCCGCAGCATGGGCAGGGTCGGCTCGAGTTACGACAACGCCCTCGCCGAGTCGTTCTTCCAGGGCCTCAAGCGCGAACTGCTCCACGGACTGCGCTGGACCTCGAAGGCACAGACCCGGCTCGAGCTGTTCCGCTGGCTGTCGTACTACAACCGGCGCCGTCGCCACTCCGCGCTCGGCTACCTCACACCAGCCGAGTACGAACAGCAGCTGATCACTACACGTACGCTGTCACTCGTCGCATGAAAACCGGTGTCCACTCCCCGGGATCAACCTCAGGGAGAGCCTGCACCAAGGGCACACTCGCCGAGCGACTGGGCTCAGGTTGAAAACCACCTCGGCTCGTCGCTGCCGAGTGACTACAAGACGTTCATGGACGCCTATGGCAGCGGCATCATCTCCGAAGAACTCATGGTCTTCCACCCCCAAGGCTCGACCCCGCTCCTGCCGCGCATGCGCGAGATACACGAGCGCATCAGCCGGTCCCGCGAGCGGCGCCCGGACGATATTCCTCATCCGTTCCACCCTGAAGAAAACGGTCTCATCTATTGGGGGTACGACTTCGGCGGGGATGAGCATTTCTTCATGCCGTGCAGCCCTGATCCGAACCGATGGAAGGTCGTCACAGCGGTGCATGGATCCAGCTGCGTGACCTTCGACGGCCCGTTCACCGCCTTCGTCCTCAACTTCGTCACGAATCTTCAGTTCATGGACGAAGCGGGCAACATCGGACCCGCGACACCCAGCTTCGAGTCCGCCTGACCGGGCGTCCACATGAACGAGCCGCAAGGGGCGTAGTCATCACGGAAGCGCGGTCACAGCCCGAATTTTCCTCAGAGCTACTCTTCGCCCCAGTTGGTTCACGGAGTGAACCAACTGGGGAACGTGGGGAGCGAGCGCGGGCGTGACGTGGTTGCTCTTCGACGGGTGTCAGAGCTGTGGGGGATGATCGGGCCATGCTTCAAGCGAGAGACGAGCACGGGCGTCAGGTGAGGAATCCGGGGCCCACGGCCTTGAGTCGGATGGTGGCGAACCTCGGCCGGGGCAACGCCTTCGTGATCGTCGAGCGAGTCGACGACGAGGCAGCCGGTGATTGGTATGTGCAGGTGTGGCTGAGGGATGACAACACCTATCAGCTGGAGTTCCGTGACGGGACGGCGGCAGAGCACCACCAGACCCGGACGATCTCCCAGGAAAAGGTGATCGTCGCCCTGAGCGGCTGGGCCAAGGCACGCCCGGATTGGAAGGACGCCTTCATGTGGAACAACATCGGCGCCTCGTTCGGAAACGCCGGCTGACCCTGCCGCCGCCTGGGGCCGACAAGGTCAGTGACGTGCGGTCGCTCAGCTGCGGCGCATGGGGATGACGTCGGGACTTGCTGCGGGGATGGTGGGCCGCGCGGCCTCGGGGGTGGCGAGAAGCGCGACGATGGTGACGGGTTTGTCGCAGTGCGGGCAGTTGCGGATAGCTGTGGGCGTCAGGGGTGTGGGTGCCGGCGACTGCCGCGTGACCACGTCGGTCTCCGCTGTGTCGATGGCTTCGTCGCGTTCACGGCGTCGTCGCCTGGCTGCTTCGGCTTTGCAGCGGGGGGTGCAGTAGGTATGGCGGGTTGCCTGGGGGTTGACCTGGAACCGGGTCCAGCAGATGGGGCAGGCCCGGAGTTCAACCAGCACGTCCGGTCACCCCTTTGCGGAGGTTGTCGGAGTGGGACTGGTGCGAGCGGAGGCGGTAGGACGGGCCATCGATGCCGACTACGGCGGCTCGGTGAAGCAGCCGGTCGAGCATCGCGGCGGCGACGGTCGCGTCGCCGAAGGCGCCTGCCCAATCTGCAATTCCGACATTGGTCGTGAGGATCGTGCTCGACTTCAGATACCTCTGGTTGATCACCTGGAAGAGGGCCGAAGCGCCGTCGCCCGGTAGCGGGAGGTGTTGGGTCGGGGACGGGACGCCGTGCACCGTTTCCGGTGTCGGTTTTCCCATCCCCGCCCGCCGAACCGGACGTGCCCGTTGGCCGAGCATCCGGCTCTCCACGTGATCCGATGTGTCAGGCGAGGTATTCGCTGACCTGGCCGACGAAGGCCACATCGTCATGGTTCGTCCGGCGGAAACGTGCTCCGTCGGGATCGACTTCGTCGATGTTGTATGGCGTGCTGATCTGCGCTCCGCGGAACTGGTAGCGCTGGACCTTCATCTTCGCCGGGTTGTAGAGGACCATCCCGCCCTCGGTGATGCGGTCGGCCCCGTAATAGCGGCGCCGCAGCTGTTTCCAGGTCAGGTGGGGGTGTTTGTAGCGGATCCAGAGAAGCAGTCTCCACCACGCGTACCAGCCGAGGCAGGAGAACGTTCTCTTGGATGCGCCGTAGCGGAAATAGGCAGCCCAGCCCCGAAGGACCGGATTGACCGTCCGCAGCACCTCCTCCAACGAGAGCGAGGTCGTGCTTCGCCCCGTCAGTTTCTTGATCTTGTGCATCACAGATGCCAAGGCGAGCTTGGACGGAATGGTGAGCACGACGCGACGGCCGTCGCCGAAGGGCCTTCGCTGGATGTGGAAGCCCAGGAAGACGAAGCCATCGTCAATGTGGGTGATGTGGGTCTTCTCGACCGAGAGAGTCATCTTCAGCTTGAGGGCCAGCAGCTCACCGATCTCCGCCTTGAGTGTCTCGGCCTCGGACTTGGTGCCGTGCACCAGCACGACAAAGTCGTCGGCGTATCGCACCAGGCGGTAGTTCGGCAGCCCCTTGCGCCGTCGGGCTTGCCGACGTGCTCCGGGGTTCATCTCGGTGTTCCAGATCCGCGAGAAATGCCGGTCCAGAACGGAGAGATAGATGTTGGCCAGCAGCGGAGAGGCGACTCCTCCTTGCGGAGTGCCCGTGAGGGTCTCCGCGAATCCACCGTGCAACTCGACGACTCCGGCCCGCAGAAACGCGCTGACCAGCCGCAGGACCTTGCGGTCCTTGATGCGCTCGGCCACCAGGTCCATCAGGACATGATGGTCGACGTTGTCGAAGCAAGCCTTGATGTCGCCCTCGACGACCCAGTCGTAGGTCGACGGCTTGCGGGTGAAGCGGTGGATCTCGGCGATGGCATCCTGGGCCCGACGACCAGGCCGATACCCGTAGCTCGACGGGTAGAAGTCGGCCTCGAAAATCGGCTCCAAGACCAGGGGGGGCGAGTGCCGGAAGGGGCTGGCACGGCTTCTTAGCTTCGGGCTTCGACGCCCAGGGCAGGCAGACGGGCCCGCGCGGGCGGGATTGTCGACCTGGTCCGGGGGCGTCGTGGAGTACGGAACGGACCGCCGCCTACAGGGGTCTGTTCGGGCGGAAGCGAATGTGCCGGGCCCGCGACAGCGACGCGAGGGTCATGCTGTGGGTGGCGATCACGAACTGGCATCCCTGTGCGACCCTCTCGTACATCCACTGCACTTGCAGCCTGGTGGCCTCCGGGTGCAAGCCGGCCTCCGGCTCATCGAGCAGAAACAAGCGGTTTGGCCCGTCCATGCCCTCAAGGAGGGCATCCGGACCTTCTGGCGAGTTGCCCAGGTGCGAGACGAACAGGCGGCTCTCAGGCTCCCGAGATGTGGACCACTGCGCCTCCATCCCCGAGGCCAGCTCACGGCTGATCGAACTGAGATTGAACGGCAGGCCGCCGTTGCTGAAGCGGCAGCCTGTGAGCAGGGCCAGCGCTCCCAGGAGCATCGACTTCCCCGTCCCATTCGGGCCCGCCAGGACGGTGATCCCTGACCTTGTGCTTTATGGTCTGATCCGGTCACGTTCGATGGTGCTCTCGGGGCGCCGGACGGTTTTTCCCACGTCGTAGCGGGTGGCGGGCCTCTGGTTCTTCGAGCCGAGTGGGCGGCCGGGACCGGGCCGGGTGGGTTTGGGCGCAGCACGGGCCGGGCAGGGCAGGTGCGGGCGGAGGTTCCTGAACCCGCGGCGGACCCGGGCCGGGGTCAGCCTGTTCGGTTCTGCCGGCCGTTCCCAAGGCCGGCGGACGTCCTCGGCGAGCGGCCGGGCGAGACGGAGCTGGGTGTGCGCGACGATGATCAGCCACGTCCACCGGTCCGCAGCTTCCGGTGTGCGGAGCTTCGGCCGGGTCCAGCCGAGGGTCTGCTTGATCATCCGGAACGTGTGCTCCAGGTCGAAGCGCCGGAGGAACGCCTGCCAGCGCAGATCGACATCGGGGCCGGCCATGCCGGTGGCGGAGGACCACAGCCACAGCGGCAGCGGTTCTCCGCCGCCGGGCAGGTGGTCGACTTCCAGACGGATCAGTGTCCCCTCGATGATGGGGAGTTCACTGTCGTGGTCGATCCACGCGGAGCGGGTGGTGAGGCGGGGGTGGATGCGGTCCCAAGCCATCGCCCGGGCGGTGCCGTAGCGGTCGGTGACCTGAATGGTCGCCGCGTCGGGGTCGCCCCAGGTGGCAGGCTTGGCGAAACGGAATTCCTTGCCGTGCTTCGGTGGCCGGCCGCCCTGGGGATAGGCCAAGGCGTACTCCAGTTGTGTGGGTGTCGGCCGTCGCATGACACGGTCCGATCGCATGCGCCCCAGGACCTCGACGGGCAGTCCGTTGAGAAGGTAGGCCATGCGCGGGGCGTCGTAGCCGGCGTCGAAGACGATGAGGATGTCGGGATCGCCCTCGCGCAAGCGTCCGCCGGTGATCAGGTCCTCGACTACCCGGCGGACCTGGCGGGCGGTGACCTCGGCGACATCGTCCTCGGGACCGAGCCGCACGGCGTCCAGCAGCTGGCACCAGGAGGTGCGGCCCGATTCGAGAGCGGCAACGAACGAGTACGGCCAGCCCGGGATCATCAGATGCTGGTCCCGGCCACGGCCGAAGGTATGGCAGAACAGCCTGTCCGCGCTGCACTCGGCATCCGGCCGCAGCCAGTTGGTCACGTCCACGGCCAGGACGAGACGGTCATCGGCCGCCCTCGGCTGGGGCAGCGCAGCCAGTGTCCGCCGCAGCCCGTCGATGTCGATGCGGCCATGGTTGAGAGCGTCATACAGCGCGCCGTGCCCACGGCGGTGCTCGGCCAGCAGCGTCAGGTCCACCGGCGCGGTCACCGGCCCTTCGGCGCAGAGCAGAGCGTCGGTCAGCTCGAACAGCTCGTCACGTCGGGAGGTCAGACACGCATAGAAATCGTCCCGGAAGTGTGACGACACAGCGAACGCATCCCGCTGGACATCGTGATGCAGCAAACTCGTTCCCCCACGGCCTTCGTGCTGGCCAGGTGTCTCTTCGGTCGGAGCACAGGATCAAGCGAAGGCCGCGTTCACGTCCCAGGAACCCACGTACGGGGGATCACGTTCGGGGGCATCGTTCGAGGTCAGACACTATTGAACAAGTTCAGATTCAGGACCGTCTGCCCGCCGAGTGCTCGTTCCGCTGGTATTCCATGACTTCCTCTTGCCCGGGTACCGGGCTGCTGAGGGCGGTGGCCAGAGCCTGGGCTTGGTCCGGCGTGATACCGAGGGCGAGGGGTACCTGGCGAGGGCTGTACGGGGATGAGCACACGGCGATCGGGCTGTCGCCGGTCGGCGTCCACCGGGGTCCGTTCGCCGGGTCCTGTTCCCCCAGCAGGACCGCGGCCAAATCGCTAGCAGCTTCCGCGCGGATCCCACAGTGGGACAGTGCGCGTGCCACGGTGTCGCACGCCTCGCCGGGCATGTCGGCGTCGCCGAGCATGGGCAGCAGGAGTAGGAGGCGCTCGGATGGATTGGTCAAACCCTCGGTGCCTTCCTGTGTGCTCGTGGCGAGGGTGAGGAGCTCCGTCCAGGACAGGCCAGGGCCGGCCTCGTCGGCGCCGCACTGACCGAGAAAGCCGAGGCGCCCCCACTTGGGATGGCGGATGAAGTAGTCGACGTTGTTCTGGTCGTCCCAGTTGGCATAGACGGCGTAGACCGTATGGCCACCGTCGAAGCAGACCCGCAAGACCGGCCAGGGCTGCTCGGGGTCACCGAGGCGATCCACCATTTCCTCGTAGGCTGACGTGTCCACCCCGTATGGCTCGGCTGGTTCGCCGGGATCGCCCATCGTCAACAGGACATGAGCTAGCCAGAACGCGGGGTCTCGCGCGAGGTCCTCGCTCGCGACCAACTCGCAGTCCTGTACGTACTCCGGGATGTATACGCCGATGCTCATGGGAGGAGGCTAGGGAACACCGGAGGGCGACCGTGCGTCGGGGCTGGGTTTCCACACCGATGGGCAGAGCAAGACATCCTCAAATCAGCGTACGAGGTTAAAATTCAAGCTTACCGGCACCCCATGACGTCGTCCTCCGCCCCCTCCGAGCCGGTGCCAGCCCCCATCCGGGTGCTGCTGCCCGGGGACCAGGACGTCGTCGGACGCCTGAGGTCCAAGCGCCAGGTCCGCGACGGCTGGCTGTACGAGGTGGGGCTCCCCGCGTACCGCAACGGCCCCGGGGACACGGTGGAGCCGGCCGAGTACCGGGTCTGGGTACGCGCGCCGCAGCACGTGCAGCCCCTGGACGGCGTCTCGTACGACGACGTGCCCGTGGAGTACCTGGAGCCGCCCTCGCTCGTGGAACGGGAGCTGGGGCCGCGCCGCCCGTCCGGCTGGGTGCTGGCGAAGGCCGGCGGCCGCGGGCCGGGCCGGGGCACTGTCCACGCCGTTGACTGCCCGGAGGCGCCGGCCGGGGCGCCGGTGCTCACCCTGGAGCACGCCCTGGACGTGGCGCAGCACCCGGGGACGAGGCTGTGTTCGCTGTGCGGAGCTGCGGCCGAACTCGCCCCGGTCCTCAAGGGCTTCGACCGTGGCTTCGACGGCGAGGACTGAAGCCCGAGCGGGCCGCGCACAACGGCGTGGGGCGGCAGGCGGTCCCCGTCTAGTCTTCGATCAGTTCCTTGAACTGCGGGCACCCGACGACGTGCCACTCTCTGACGAGGATCTCGCCGTCGACGATCACGACCTCGGCGTGCCACGGCAGGCAGTCGTGGCACGCATGGATCTCGTAGGCGTTGCCCTCGTCGTCGAACGCCCGAAGGTCCACGCAGCCGATAGGCGCCCGGTAGGTGACGTCCTGGTCCGAGCCTGAACCGTCAGCCATCTGCGCAGCTCCTTGCCCTGATCAGCTCGTTGGTGAGCTCCACGGTGCCCAGGTACCACCAGAAGATCCAGTCGAGGAACGCCTCGTCGTACTCGCCGCGCTGGTCGGCCCGGCGGTGGCGGAGGTCGAAGCGGTTGGCGATCTCGAAGAGGGCGCCCTCGTCCTTGCCTAGCTGGTCCTTGATCAGGGCGCGGCGCTCTTCGAGGACGCGGCCCAGGTTGAAGATGGCCGATCGCTTGCTCTCGGGGGAGGCGTCCCGGCTCCGGTAGAGCGCGATGGCGTGGCGGACGTCGGCGGTGACGTCGGGTGGGCTGTCGTTGATGGCGCGGTGCACGAGTTGGCTGCGGGCGTCGTCGGTGAGGGCGACCAGGCGCCCGAGGTCTTCCCCCTCCATGGCGAGCTCGTAGTGGATGGCGGCTGCGCGGAGGAGCTCGTTGACCTTTGCCCGGTACAGGGTGCGGGCCGGCCCGTTGTGGAACTCCGAGTGGTGCCAGCCGCAGCTGTTCCAGTTGTGGAATTTCCGCATCCGCGGACGGCTGACGAGGTCGTGGAGGACCTCGATCAGGCCGTAGAAGGTGTCTTCGTCCCAAGTCTCCGGGGCCAGGGGCCATAGGCCCGGAATGCCCAGGCGCCGCTCGATCAGCGCGGAGGCGTCAGGCAGCGCGTTGGGGTCGTCCACGCATTCCTCACCGAAGTGCTCGACCAGGTAGCCGTTGTCCACGAAGTCGCCGATGATCCTCGCGAAGTCGCGGCGGGCATCACGCGCGGTGCTGCCGTCGATGGACAGGCCGCGGCCCTGCCGTTGCGGCCAGTACGGCCTGGGCGCGGCTGCGGGCCGGATCTCCGAGGCGCGGCTGATGAGCTCGGCGAACCATTCGTGCTTCGTCATCACCGCGGGCGCGGACCGGCCCCATCCAGAGGCGGTGCCGCCCCAGGGATCTACCTCGTTGTGGTTCGGCATCTCGCCGAAGTCCGCCAGTGCCGTCGACCCCGACAGAGCCTCGGTCATGAGCCATTCGGCGCGGTCCGCCCAAGACGATCCGGCCGATGTGATGACGCGCTCGCCTTCGGACACGAACAGTGATGCGGGCCAGGTCAGCTCGTAGTTGCTCAGATCCAGACTCACCGCGTCATCATCACCCATTCGTACCCATCGTGAGCCTGTCTCGGCGAACTTCAGGCCCTGCAGACGATGGAGAGGCCCTGGGGCCCAAGCTGCCTGCCGGAGCGGGGTGTGAACGAGGAGCCGCGGTGGGGAGATTGTGCGATGACAAGGGGAGGAACGCTGTGGGGAAGCGGAACGGGGCGCGCAAGGGCGCCCGCCGATCGGGGAATCCGGCACGCAGGGACACAAAGCAGATGTACTCGGGGAACGTGATGGGCGAGCGCATGTACGCCGCCCCCACTACGGCCGACCGGTCGGGTATGCAGCCGGGAGACATCATCCCGGTGAGAGCCCCGCAGCTGCCGGACGGCATCGTGATTCGGGACGCGACCCACGCCGACACGGGCTCGCTGGAGCCGGTGATCCGGCTTGCCGACCCGGACAACCCCGATGGCTCCTGGCGGGCTCTTCCATCCGTGATCGACCAGAGCCTCGCTCCGGAGCCGCTCACGTACGCGCGGGTGGTGGAGGACTCGGCGTCGGGAGCCCTGGTCGGCGGCATGCTCGCGCTGCCGGCGACATGGGCCTTCACCCACCCCATGCTCCTCGGGTCGCCCAACGCACACATCATCGCCGGTCTGGTCGCGTGCCTGGACTCCCTCGCAGTGGTCGACCAGTGGCGCGGCAAGGGCATCGCGCGCGCCTTGGTCGCCGAAGCGGAGAAGGCGGCCGGCTCGTACCCGGCCGGGAAGCTGGGCGCGGCTGTCCTGTACGCGACGCACGAGCCGGAGCTGACGGACTTCTACGCGAGGCTCGGCTTCACCCTCTCCCCCGACGGCATCGGCATCCCCGCCCCGGCCGGGATCATCTGCCACGGCCCGCTCAAGGGCTTCAAGTTCTCGGTGAAGCCGCTGCGCACCGGCGTTCAGATGGCGCCGATGGCCACCCCGTACGGGCGGCACCTGGCTATCCGGGGCGTCCTGCCCGTGCCGGCGCGCTGACCTCGTTGCCGCGCCCCACGCGAGCGAGTCCCGGACCGCATCGGTCCGGGGCCGCGGTCGGTCGTGGAGCGCGAGCCGGGGCGTCGTACCCGCCGTCGACTGCGCACCCGGGCACCGGACTGTGCTCCCTGTGCGGCCGGTCCTCAAGGGATTCGACCGCGGCTCCGACGGCTGACTGCAGGCGTCGGACACTGTGGGAAACGGTCAGCCGGCTTGTCAGCTCCGCCGTGCCCAGGCATCAGCAGAAGATCCAGGCGGCGGATACCAGCTCCACGGCCCGGCATTGAGCTCTGTGGGAATCCGGTCCCGACATGGAGCCGGGACCGGACAATTGGTGTCTACGCGCCGATGGACGCCGCGAGCACGGCGGGCGGCTCGGCCATGTCGATGTACGGGTGGGCAGTCCCGTCCTGCGGGGAAAGGAGACGGGCGGCCCACCCTTCCGCCGCCCGGACGATCTGCAGTGGGGCGTCGGATCGTATGGGCAGAACAGTCAGCAGGGCCCAGTGGGCCCGCCGGTTCGGGCCGTCAGTACTGTGCTTGTAGTGCTCGGCGAGCCGAGTACCTACAGCCGTCCGTTCCTGTCGGCACACACTTCCTACGTAGCGGCAGTGGCACCGGACGTCCCAGGCGATGTAGACCGCGTTGGGTGCGTTGATGCGGCGCCGGACAGCTTCCGGTGTGGCTCGCAAAGTGAGCCGGGCCGGCAGCCCGCCGTCCTCGTTGAGAACGGCGGCGTCGACCAAGGGGGCCATCGTCCGGAGCACGGGCGTGAGCTGGCGAATGATCTGGCGGGGGATCGAAGCGGAGCTCACTCGTCGTCCTCGTCGTCCTCGTCCAGGTCCAGCAGGCCCGTCTGGTGGGGGCCGTAGGCGATGAGGATCTCGTCGATCTTCTTCAGCTGGTCGCGCAGGGTTTGCACACCCTCGGCACTGCCGAAGACGTCGCGGCTCCGGCTCGGGACCATCTTGGCCAGCGTGTTCGCGGCCTTCACGGCGTTCTTGATGCCTCCCTCCAGATTCCGTCGCTGTCGGACGTCCTCGGCCGTGAGGTCATCGCCGGCGCCGCCGCCGTCGCGCTGCTTCTGCTTCTCGGCGGCGATGCTGGCCTCGGCTTCCACCGGGTGCGAGGCATAGACCAGGTCCCACTCGTAGACGATGGTCTTCGTCGCTCCGGCCTTGTCCAGGTGGGGCTCGCCGTCACGGACGAGGACGCCGTCGATCTCACGGTCGGCGGTGTGGAACTGCTTCGGGAGGATGGCGCGGTCGGCCGCCACGTGCGCGTACGCGATGGAGTGGAGCATCCGCAGCCCGCCGAGAGTGGACGCCAGGTTGTGCAGCAGCTTGTTCGGTACGGCACGGAACGGGGCCTTGCCGCTCTCGCGGGTGGCGCCGAGCTTGGAGCCGCGGTCGCGGGTGATGTAGCCGTCGAGCATCGCTGCGGTGCCTCCCAGCACCGTCAGCTCGGCGATCGCGCTGTGCTCACCGGCCTCCGCACGCTGGAGAATGTCGTCGAGGACGTCGAGGGGATTGGTGCCGGTCGTCAGGTCCCAGGATCGCTTCCACACCATTTCGGTGATCGTTCCGCCGTTGCCGAAGGCGCGGATGGCCTGGTCGATGTTTTCGGAGCTCCTGTAGGGGGACAGAGCCATCGGGGCCAGGTGAGCGCTGATTCGCTGCCGGTCGGCCTTGCCCATCCCGAATTCCTGCTTGATGAGCATGTTCATCTGAGTGGCACCCGGACCGGCCAGCACGACCCGCTGGTGAAGAGCCGACGCCCACAGCCGGTGCCCAGGCACCTTGAGCATGTCGTACATCGCCGCGGGCCCGACCTGGCCGAGCAGCACCTCGTAGACGGAGTTCGTGATCAGCTTGCTTCGGGAGGCGTGACGGTAGACGCGCTGCATGCCCTGGGTGTGCTGGGCGCCGTCGGTCCACGGGGTGACGTGCACGTGGATACTCGCGACCAGATCGTCCCGCGCGGCGACCAGGTCAGGCAGGGGCGTGTTGTCCTCGGCCTGCGCACCGACCACGACGATGGCGGGGAAGGTGAGGGTGTGGCCCTCCCGGCGGGTCTCCTCGGTGAGGATCGACTCGGCGAGGCCGTTGCGGACACGGGTGGCCATCTCCTTCACCGCCGCCCGGGTGATCCGGAGGTCGGTCGGCCGGCGCGGCTCGTGGCGGTCCACGGAACCGATCACGGCTGCCGTGCACGCGGCAATCGCCGCGTCGATGTCGCCTCCCGTACGGGCCAGCCACATGCTGACGAAACGGCTGTTCCCGTCGCCAGTAACGAGGTAGGTCTCCTCGGTTCCGTCGTCGAAGATGATGCGCACCAGAAACAGGGTCAGCGGCTCCTTGACGCCTTGCTGGAGCACGCTGTCGGTGTAGATGTTCTTCTGGCCCTGGGCGTGGAACGTCTTGCGCATGCTGTCGGCCACCAGGGCAGCCAGGGCCTTGCGGTCCCGAACCCGGACGACGAACATCGCGAGCGGCTTTCCGCTCTCCTTGTCGACCAGCGTCTCGTAGGTGACCGGGTCCGTCGTGGAGGGCTCCACGTCCATGGCAGTGCGCAACTGGTGTGCCCACCGCTGGTTGATGAAGTCGGGCAGCACGTCCAGGTCCAGGAAGCGCAGGTGCTGCCCGACCGCGTACAAGGTGCCGCCCACGACCGGCTTGTTGAGCAGCAGGCCGGAGTCCGCTGTCTCGCCCCGTGCCTCGACCATCTGGCGCAGCCGGATCGGCTCCACCACACCGCCCGTGACGACGTTGACCGCGTTGTCGTCGAGCGAGTTCACCGGGTTTTCGATGAGTGCCTTGCGAAGACCGCGAAGCTGCGTGACGGGCACGGGGTCGGGCACGGGATTGGGTCGACGCAGAGAGGGAGGCAGGTTGCCGTCGTCGATGTCGTCGATGTTCATGCTCACGGAAGGCCCTTTTCAGTGCCTGACCGACGCCGACCTGCCGCTCGACGTTCGCGGAGCCGGGGCGATCCTCCTGCTGTTCGGCCAGCACCTGACCCGGATCACCGCCCTGACGACTCAAGCGGTCACCGCCGTCGGCGAGGACACCTTCCTGACCCTCGACCGCACCCCGATCCCCCTACCCTCCTCTCTGGCTGGCTTGTTGACCGACCTCGCCAACATGCCGGCCCCCTCGAACTGGGCGGCGAACTCCTCCCGGGGCTGGCTGTTTCCCGGAAGCCGCCCCGCACAACACCTCTCCGCCACCGTGCTCGGCCGCCGCCTGGCCACCCACCACATCCCCAACCGGCCGGCCCGCGCCACCGCCCTGGTCGCCCTCGCCCAGGACCTCCCCCCAGCGGTCCTCGGACCGATGCTCGGCCTCCACCCCGTCACCGCAGCCCAATGGCGACAGCGAGCCGCCACCGACTGGACCGCCTACCTCGAAGCCCGTAGCACCAACCGGGCGGGAGACGATACGACCGGGCCCTGACGGCCTGGCCGTTGCCCCACGCCGTTCCTTCTCCAGGCCAGGCGCTGTCTTCAAGGGGTCCGGGATTGTCCGTCGCCTCCCTCACCGGAGCACGACGGTGACGCCGCGCTTGCGCAGGAGGTTCACGGTCACCTCGAAGTAGGACAGGCCGCCGAGGTGGTGCAGGACGTGTCCGGCGAGGGCGTGGCGGGCGATGTCCGCGTGGTGCCAGACGAGGGTGAACGGGGGGACGACGGAGGGCCCGCCGCACAGGCAGTCCGCCACCGAGTCCAGACATCTGCCGTAGTTGGCGCCAGGGCCGAGCAGGGCTTCGCCGAGCGCCAGGAGCAAGCCGTTCCTGTCGGTGACGTGCTGTCCGTCCAGGTGGTACGTCCCGCCGGAGAGGCCCTGCAGCCCGTACGGGCCGACGCGGGTGAGGGCCAGCCACTCGGACCGGCCCTCGACGTCGAACTGTGCCCACTGGTTGTGCCGCGTGGGAACACCGTCGGACCAGATCTCCCAGACTGCGCGGGCGGCCAGGGTGGGGCGGTCGTCGCCGGGGTCGCTAATGGTGACGTCGATCAGGGCTCCGCCGAGGACGGACGGGCGTGCCTCGACGGTGTGCAGGTCGAGGCGGTACCTGGTCATCGTCCGGCCGTGGCGATCGAGGGGCCAGAACGTGATCGGGTCGCCCTCCTGCGGAAGGGGACGACACAGCAGGGCCAGAAGCGGTGCGGCGGGTTCGCAGCCGATCAGGTGCACGGGCTGGGTGGGTCGCTGCGGGCGCGGGGTGAACAGGCCGTCGATGGAACGGCAACCGCCCGATGGGCTGTCCCCCCGGATCGAGGGGAACCACAGGTCGAACCGCGGGCTCGAAGGCAGCCGCTTGCTGCCCCAGTAGTCGTCCTCCCTGACGCCGGTGCCCACGACGATGTCCACGCGCCCGGGATCGCCCGGCGTGGGCCACTGGGCCAGGACAGTCGTGTCCTCCAGGTCCCAGAAGCGGGCCGGCCCGTCGTTCGAGGGATCCACAGGCTCGATCGAGAGCATTCCGTCCCCCAACAGCCGCACCGGGTCGGCGCTGTCCGCCACGGCCTGGACCAGCAGGCTCTCGCGCGGGCAGCCGCGCAGCGTCAGGACCTCTCGCGGCAGCAGAGGCGCGTCCATGAACAGGCCCTCGACCTCGGCGCACCGCCCCCACAGCACGCCCTCCTCCTCCTCACCGCTGATGTCGTCTCGCACCAGGAGATACCGGACCGGGAAGTCCCGCTCCCACCCCACATGTTCCTCAGGCCGCACGCTTCTCCATTGCTACCAGGCTGTCTTGGCGCGCCAACCCTACGGCTCGCTGACGCCGAAGCCCTCCGAATATCGTGTGCTTGGAATGACGCTCCCCGCCAGTCGGCGGCTACGGCTGGACCACCGAACGCCGCCGGCGCTACGCCAACGACCTGGGCTCCGACGTCACCCTCGTCGGTGTCACCGCCCGCTCCAACCGCCAGAAGTCCGACCAGGACCCGGCCACTTGGATGCCGATGGCCGCGGTCCACTGCCGCTACCTCGGCGAATGGGTCGCCACCAAGCACCGCTGGGGCCTCGCCGTTGACCCGGCCGAACGCGAGGCACTCCTGCGGTACGCGGCCGACTGCCCGAACCCGAGGATCGTGTACGAACCCGCGCTCTGATCACCATCCTGCAAATGGGGCGGGTGCAGGCTGCAGGGTCGGCACCCGCCCGCCGAACTCGTTCGGGGGGTCCAACGGGTGCGTCAGGAAGCACCCGGCGCTTCGCTCGCGGCACGACTCTCTTCCCGCAGGTATTCATGGACTGCGTTCTCGGGCACTCGGAACGAGCGACCAACCTTGATCGACGGAAGGTGCCCGTCGTGCACCAGTCGGTAGACCGTCATCTTGGAGACGCGCATCACCGCAGCAACCTCAGCGACGGTGAGAAGTGGAACCTCGCCGGTTGGACGTTCTCCTCGTACAGCTCGTGCGGGCAGAAGGGCTTGGGTGGTTTCGATGAATGCGCGCAGACGGCGCTCCTGCTGCGCACGCTTCGGCTCGGATAGTTCGGGGCTGTTGATGTCCTCCTGCAAGGCTTCCCATGCCGATTCGAGTTGCGCCCAAGCCGCTGGCTGCAGCCTGACCTCTCCCAACATCATGAGCTGCTGCTTTGCGACCTGCAGCAGTCGCTCGACGTCGCCGTAGAGCTGTTGTGGTGTTGGCTCCGGCTGCGGAGAGGCGGTCTCAGTTCGTTGATCAGGCGTGTTCGGTTCAGCGCGGCGGCGTCCCTCCCCCGATGGGGTGGTGGGTGCACCTCCATTGCCCCTGTCCCGCCTTGACTCGCCAAGGGTGGCGTCCTGAATGGGGGAGGCTGCTGCTCCTCGCCCGCTGTCGACGGTGCCACCCGGGAAGGCGCTCTTGTCGTACGCACTGTGCATCTCGTCGTGGCCGGGGGAGTCGTCGTGTAGGGGCTCATTGGCCAGTGCATGACGTAGCCAGGACAGGAACGACCGCGGCCGCCGAACGGGGAGTGTGCGGGTGGGAGTGTCATGAGCACGGCGAGCGACGAAGGGCGGAGCTGTGCGGGCGATGTTCCCGAGGACCTGGGCGGTGAAGGAGTCAGAGCGCATTGGTCTGTCCCCCTGGGTTCGCGGCGACCTCTGAAGCGGTCGGCTGTTGGGGTAGAGCGCCGGTCGGCGCCGGCTCGATGGGGGGCGCGGGTGGCACGGCGACTGCGGAGTGCGACAGTCCCTGTTTTGCGAGCTGCTGGATGATCTTGGGGGCGGCGATGCCCGCGGTGACGGCCGCGAGCGCGCCGGTGACTTGCCAGGAATCGGCGAACGCAGCTGTGAGGCTCATGCCCACGCTAAGTCTGATGATCACGGCGACGATGTAGGGGGCGAATGCCGGTTCGCCCTTCTTCGAACAGTGTGCGTTCCAGTCCGCGAGCGGTCCGGTGAGGTCCACATCCGCCTCGTACAGGGGTTGGTTGCCGACGGACGGCAGAGTCTGCCCGCATGCCACCTTCACCTACGAGCGCACCGCCTGACCGGCCGCCGGAGGGTGCGGCCGCGTGGGCGGCCGTGGGCAGGGACAGGGTCAGGGCGAGGGTGGCGGCCGCGGCAGTGGACCGCTTCATGATCATCATGGGTTGGTTCTATCGGCCACCGTACCGTCACCGACAGGCCACCCCGGCCTGGTTCACCCTCCCGCGCACACCGGTTCACCGGCGAAACGCCACTGCACCCACCCTTGCCCGCCCGGGCCAGCCGGCCGCCGCCGCGGATCGAGCGGCCGGTTCCCCCGCGACTCTCGTGTCGGCCGCCGCCCACGCGTGCCGGGGGCGAAGCGTGGAGTAGGGCTTTGGAGGAGATACGGCCGAAGGGCGCCCCCGCGGGGGCGCCCTTCGGCCGTATCTCCTCCAAAGCCCTTTCGGAGCACTACGAGCCGTGCCCATCATGCTCTGGACAGCAGGTCTCGACCGCAGGCCCGCCCCCGACACACAACGCTGGAAGGAATCTATGCGCTCCCGATCACTCTTACGTTTCCGGCCCGCCCGGTCCGTCTGCTGGGCGCTGTGCGTGATGCTGATATCCACTGCGGCAGCGCTCGGCACTGGGCTTGCGGCCCCGGCCCCGAGTGTCGCCGCCACCACCGACGATGTGGTCAGCAGCCACTGGATCGGACTGGGCTACAACCAGAACCCCCAGCCGCCGAGCGGCACGAGCTGGAACACCGCCGACTGGAATCGGATGGTGTCCCGCACCGATTACATGAAACCGGGCGTGGTCCGGGTCATGTTCAACCTGCCCTGGTTCTGGAGCGGCACTGACGCGGGCGGCACCTACGACTTCACCAGTTCCGCCTATCTGAACGCCGAGAAGGTGATCAAGCACTATGTGGACAAGGGCGTACCGGTTGTCAGCGGGCTGTTCGGCATCGACAACCTGACCTACACATCCCCGAACACGGCCGCCATCCAGACGACGCTGGTCAAGCGTCTGCAGGCCGTCGGCGCCGCGCCGGCGTACTGGGTTGGTGTCAACGAGCCCAACGTCGCCAACGATTCGAAGTCCCATACGTACGCCGACTGGCAGACAGCGACCACCGCCCTCGCGTCCACCTTCGCAGCCGCCGGGGTGGACACCACCAGAACGGTCATCTCAGGCGCCGACAGTGCCGAGGCCGGTATCAGCTCCTATGGCGGTGACCTCGGCCGCCAGGCCGCACCCGAGTGCAATTCCGGGTGCAACTCGGCCCTGGTCTGGAAGCTTGCCGCGCTCAACACGTTCACCGCACAGGTTTACGCGGACAGCGCCACCGACACGGCGATCACCTTCCAGACCTCGTTGGACGGCACGGTCTGGAAGAACCTGGCGGTCGCGCCGCCCACGCCGGTCGCCCTGGTCACCGGCAGGAACGGAGGCGGAATGTGGAGCTACACGTACACCGCCTCCGGCATCACCGGCAGCAAGTACCTCCGCCTGTCCGTGGCCTCCTCGACCCTTGAACACTCGATCGGGTCGATGCACATCGCCAACAACAGCACGACCGTCGAGGACTCACTCGACGGTCTGACACTGACACAGGCCGACATGAACACCGGCACCTGGAAGGGCAACAACTCCTGGTGGCTGCGCTCTGCACAGAGCGGCCTGCTGGGAGCGAGCGAGGCCCACTTCTACGGCCAGGAGCTATACGGCGCAGACCCGGCGTACGTCGAGCCCGTGATGGACGAGGCGGTGTCCCAGATCCGGCTGGCGGCGCCGGGCGGTCCGGTGTTGCTGGGTGAGACAGGGATGAAGGCCCTTCAGTACCCGGACGGCACCAAGGACTACCGCTTCGCGCTCGACACGACGCAGCCGTTGCGCATGGCGGATCTGGCAGTGCAGGAAGCCCGCAGCGGCGTGGACGGAGCGGCAGCCTGGTGCCTCGACGGTTATGCCTCGACCACGTTCTGCGGGATGTGGGGGCGGGGTGACGACGACCCTGACAAGGTGTCGGCCCACTCCACGGCGCTACGGCCGTGGTTCTACACCTGGAGTCTGCTGACCCGGTACCTGCCGAACGGGTCCACCATCCATGCGCCGGCCGAACCGACGGGCGTGCGCGTGCTGGCTGCACAACTGCCCAGTGGAGGCTGGACGTTCGTCCTCGTCAACCGCACGTCCGTCGCACAGACGGTGAGGCTGACCGAGCCTACTGGGTGGATCACCCTCAACAAGTACCTCTACACCGACGGTGCCACCCCGAGCACCGACGCCAACGGCTTCCCCACAAAGGTCGGCACGGTGGCGAAGAACTTCACCAACGGACAGACGCTGACGGTGGGTGCCAACTCCGTCCTGGTGCTCACCACCGAGCCGTGAGTGAGCCCCCGACGACCGGGGGCTGAACGTCTGAGGGTGTCGGCTACCTTAGCGGCCGCCACGGTTCACGGTGCCGACACCCGGGCGGATCCGCCGCCCACCCGATGGGCCCACGAATCGGGCGTGATCAACGCCAGGCTCGGCGATCTCGCCTCGGCCGAGGAGCACCTGCAGGCATGGTGTGGGCTGGGTGGGTGCCCGTTGTGGTGCCGGGCCACTGCGGTGGGCGCCGGGCCCTGCCTTGGTCGCTGAGGCCGTCGTCCGGCCAAGCCTGCCGGCCGTCCAGGGTTTGGATCCACATGAACCTGTCTTCGCCTTGGCCGTCGATGCGTTGAGGCACGGTATGACTCCTCTCTACCGACTCACACTCCCACGTTCACTCGTCTTGCGAAAGACGAGGAGGTGATTGTCTCGCCGTTCGAGCTGCGACTACCTTCTGTTTAACTCTGGAAACACCCCGTAGTAGCGCCGGGAGCAAGATTAGGGCCAGAACGATGCACTGAGCCCAAAGCAGCCCGAGGAAACCTGATTCCATTCCGCTTGCAGTCGCTGCGCAGAAAAGTATGAGGACCGACGAAAGGCACACGATCGGAATGCACCACGATATCGCGCGCAGTCCGCTGAGCATTTTATCTTCCAGTGCGTGTGGTTTGGACGATGACTTCGCCAGGACTGTTATCGCGGCTGCCCCCACTGCCAGGAAGATCGTGGTCAGAAGTACGGTCAGATTCAAAGGTTGGGCAAGTGATCCCGGATTTGGTGGAGATTTGGCTGCTACGAGCTCTCCGGATTGACGCTTCGCGATCAGAAGCAGGGAAAGCACCGCCAAGCCGGTTGCAAGGGTCGCGGACACCCATCCAGTGAGCTTTGATCGGAGGCGTAGCTCAAGGTAGTAGTCGTGTCCGAGGGGGAAGTTGTGGGCTGCCATGTGGAATCCATGACCGCCCAAATAGCCAATGTGCGGCTTAGCTGGCGCGGGTCGCAGTCCCGGGGAGGAGGGGTCGATTAGCACGCCGTTGGGTGACCAGAATTCGAAGTGGTAACTGCTTGGGTCTCCTGCTGGTACGGGTGCCTCAAATCGCCAGGGCTCCCAACCGATCAGCTGCAGCCAGCCGCGCCAGGGTTTACGAAGTGCCGCCTCCCATTTGTGACCGACGTCGCAGTCCAGTTTGACGATGGCTTCAGTGCCAGGCGGTCCAGGGAGGAGCACGCACAACAGGTGGCTTTCAGCTAGGACCTTCACGCAGAGCCTAAAGGCCTCGGTCGCCGGGGAATTCGGGTCGCCGAAAAGCTGCGTCTGCTGATGATTGTTGAGGCCCCAAGGTGTTGAGCGCATTTCTTCATAAGTGGAAATGCCGTCACGCGGTAGTGAAGTAGTAATGCGCTGGAAGGCCGACGCTAGTCCATCTGGTAGGCCGGGATTCCAAGGCGTCTTCGGTATGTGGCCACCCAGGAGCTTCTCCGTGAGGAAGGTTAGAAAGTTGAACTCGAGAACGCCGCATTCCTTGCTTCTTAGGCGGGGAACCGGCCGCCCTTCCGAGTCGTACAGGTGGAACCGGTAGGATAGGCCAGCCTTATCCAATACCATGAGTGGTATCAAGCAATGCTGTTCCCCGTTTGGATCAGCAAGTGCCGGCGCATACTCGGGAACCGTTAGGTGAAACCCTATATTCTGCCGGATGGTGTGAGTGTCGATGAACTCAAAGGTATCAACCCGCCTGTGCATCCATGCGGGCCGTGTTAGCCAGAGGAGCCCCACCCGACGTCCGACATCTGGGTTGTCGAAATCGGACCGACTCGACATCGTCATTCCCGCAGGGCTGCTGGTCATGGGGTACCTCTGAATCCCCCGCTGTTGCAAAGCGTGAATCATAAAGCGTCGATAGGTAACGGCGCATGAAACGGCCCACTTCCAGAGTGGCCATGCCAGAACGACAGCGCAACCTGAGTTCTTGACGCACCCGATCGGGCCCAGATGGTGCTGTGCATCGCCTTCGGCCCGGTCGTCTCCGACACCCCCTTGGCCGCCCTCGTCGCCGTCATGGTGATGGTGTCCTTCGCGACCTTCGACTGGCACTCCATCGCCCCCAAGACCCTCAAGCGGATGCCCGCGGGGGAGATCACCGTCATGGTCATCACCGTGATCTGCGTAGTCGCCACCGACAACCTCGCCATCGGCGTCGTCGTCGGCTCCGTCACCGCGATGGTCATCTTCGCCAAGCGCGTCGCCCACCTCGCCAACGTCACCGCCGTCACCGACCCCGACGGAACCACCGTCGTCTACTCCGTGACCGGAGAGCTGTTCTTCGCCTCCCCCAACGACCTCGTCGGCCAGTTCAACTACGCCACCGACCCCGACAAGGTCGTCATCGACCTCAGCGCGGCCCACATCTGGGACGCCTTCTCCGTAGCCGCCCTCGACGCCATCGAGACCAAGTACAGGCAGCGCGGCAAGACGGTGGAGAGCATCGGCCTGAACGACCCCAGCGCGGACCTCCACGGCAAGCTCGGCGAACTCACCAGCCACTGACCCCATCCCCACCACCCAGGAGGACCCCAGCCGTCGGCCGGGGTCCTTCGCCTTTCTCACAATGGTCCGCTCGGCTGCGGCAAGACCATGGTCAAGAATTCCGCGTCGCGTTCCGTTCAAGTCCTGCGGCGCTACGATGCCGGACATATCGCCCCGGTGGACTCCCCTGTGCCACCGGGGCGGTCTCATGTCCGCAACCAAGCCGAGCCGCCGACTTCGGCCGCCATCCGGCAGACCGCAGAGGTCACCCTGGTCTGTGGCCGACCTCGAAGACTGGCCTCGCTCGTGCCGTCGAAGCGCCAGTCGACCTATCCCACTTCGGGGTGAACCGCTCAGTCCGCACTTCTGGGTGCACCCTGTCTCATTCCACTGCGTACACGCGATCCCATCGCGATCCTTGAGGAGCCCAGCCGCCCAGAGTTTCCAGGGAACGCCAACGTCTCATGAGACATACAGATCGCAGAGAAATCCATCCGGCAGATCATCACCGAGTACCGGATGCAGGCCCGGATGCAGGCCGTCAGCACCTGCCTGACCTCCGGCGCCCGGCCACTGGGGGCGCTGATGGCCGGGGGCCTCGGCACCTGGGCCGGAGTACGGCCTGCGCTGGCCGTCGGCGCCTGCCTGCTGGTCCTACCTCTCGTGATCCTGGCGCTCTCACCCCTGCGTGGCCTGCGGCACATGCCCAACCCGCCGCCTGAGCCGGATGACCAGAAGGACTCCGCCGCTCTCGCGGTACCCGAGCCTCGTACCGCCACGCAGTCCGCAGGTTCCGAACTCCCTGCCGCCGCGGCACCGCGGACGGCGGTGGTCAACCACTCTCATAAGGGCGTGCATCCGGATGCCGGCCCACAGCCGGGCGCCGGTGCTGGGAGTTCACCGAGGCCGAGGCCCGGTACCGCCCGTTCAGACACCCCGTACTCGTCCGCGTCAACGAACTGCGAGGCCACCTTGCCGCCCACCCGAGCCCACATCCAGGACGTCGTCTCCGCCTATCTGGATCGGTACCCGATTGAAGCGCCGCTGCTGGCACCTCTGTTGCGGCTGCTGGACGAGGACGCCGAGCCCACGAGCCGCTCGACCATGCCGGGGCACATCACGTGCAGCGCGGTCGTCGTCGACCACGACCGCCGTGTCCTACTCATCCACCACAACACCTTCGGACTGATGCTGGCACCAGGCGGGCACGTCGAGGCTGGGGATCACTCGCTGCTGGAGACGGCCCTGCGCGAGGTCCACGAGGAGGCCGGCATCCCGCCCGGCGCCCTGTGTGCCACCGCCGCATACGGTCCCCTGCCCATCGACATCGACGTCTTCGACATCGACGCCAACCCCGCCAAGGGCGAAGGCGCGCACCAGCACTGGGACTTCCGCTTCATCTTCCAGCTGGTGGACAGGGACGTCGAGGTCACGGTGCAGCCGGAGGAGGTCTCGGCCGCCGAGTGGTGCGCCTTCGACGAGGTCCCGGCCCCGCAGCTGCGGGCGAAGCTCTCCGCGTCTGGGCTCGACGGCCGCATCGAGCCGGTCAACGCCTCGGCGTTGATCCACGACGGGCAGGGCCGTTACCTGCTGCACCTGCGCGATGACCGGCCCGGTATCTGGGAGCCCGGGTCTTGGGCGCTGCTCGGCGGGGGCTGCGAGCCGGGTGACACCTCGCTCGAAGAGACCGTCCGCCGTGAACTGCGTGAGGAGGCCGGGCTCGAGCCGGGCGTCGTGGAGCCGCTCGCCGTCGAGCTCGCCACCGGCACCGACGGCCTGACCGTGCCGGTACAGGTGTTCACCGCCCAGTGGAACGGCGACCCCGCGCGCCTGCCGCTCACCGAGGGCGTGATGCTGGCCTGGTTCCGCCCCGACGCCATGGGGCGCCTGCGGCTGAGCCCCTCCACCCTGGACCTCGTACGCCGGCACGCCCAGCACGCTGCCCGCAGCACGACGGCGCCCCAGGGCGGATCCTGCGGGCCCGACGGGCCGAAGGCGGGCAGCACCAGTGTTCCGCACATCGTCGGCGTCCACCTCTATCTGGAACGCGACGGCCAGGTGCTGCTCGGCCTGCGCCACCCCGACTCCGCGTACGCCGGCGGCACCCACCACTTCCTCGCCGGGCACTGCGAGCAGGAGTCCGCGGTGACCTGCCTGGTTCGCGAGGCCCAGGAAGAGGCCGGCCTGCTCATCGACCCGGCCGACGTCGAGCTCGCGCACGTGGTGCACATGGTCGACCAGCCCGGAGACCAACCCCGTATCGGGTTCGTGTTCCGCGCCCGGCAGTGGGCCGGGACGCCCGAGGTCCGGGAACCGGACCGTTGCGTCTTCTGGGGTTGGTGGCCGGCCGACGGCCTTCCCGAGCCGATCGTCCCCTACACCCGCGCGGCGATCGAAGGCATCCGGGCCGGGCGCCCCTACACGGAGCTCGGGTGGACCTGACCGCCCCGCGCATCCCGCCCGCCGTCCCCGTTCCCCTGCCCAAGGAGTCGTACGTGCCTGATCCCCTCGTACCGCCCGCCGATGCCGGAGTCGCCCTTGAGGAGAGGGCGGCAGCCGCGCGGGCGGAGCTGGTCGCCGGACTGGAGGCCGCAGGCCACCTCCATGCGGGCCCGGTCCGGGGCGCCTTCCTCGCGGTGCGAAGGGAGGTGCTGATGCCGCAGGCGTACGCGCGGCGCGGCAGGTCGGACGAGACCCCGCCGCGCTGGGACCTGCTCGACTGGGCCGTGCCCGCGGACCGGGACGAGCTGCTCGGGCTGCTGTACGGCGGGGAGAGCGTGCCGGTCCAGCACGACGGCGAACCCGTCCTGGGCCGGGCGCCCGCCCCGAGGTCCGGCGGGTCGATGACGGCCATGTCCAGCACGGCCGGCATGACCGTCGCGCTCCTCCAGCGCCTCGGCTTGAGGCCGGGCCAGCGGGTCCTGGACGTCGGGACCGGCGCCGGGGTGACTGCGGCCGTCGCCTGCCGGATCGCGGGGGATGCGGGGGTGGTGACCGTGGACCGGGACGAGCACGTCACCGCCGCCGCTCGCGAACGACTGGCCCTGCTCGGTCACCGGCCCACGGTCGTGACGGGGGACGGACAGCACGGCTGGCCCGCCTCCGCGGACTACGACCGGATCTTCGTGTCGTACGCGGTCACGCGCGTGCCGGATGCCTGGTCGCAGCAGCTGGCCGTCGGCGGGATGGCGCTGGCGACCTTGTCGACGTCCTCGCCGTCCTGGCCGGGCCTGGCCGTCCTCACCAGGACCGGCAGCGGGCGTGTTACGGCCCGTCTGGAAGCGGTGCGGCTCGGACACCGGGCCGGCAACGGCTGGAGCCAGCTGTACCTGAAGCCCGGTCTGCGGGGCCGGATCGAGGCCGCGGACGGGGGCAGCACCCGCACCACGCACACGGGCCCGCCGCCGGATGATGCGCGGGGTCTGTGGCTGGCCTTGGACCACCTTCACCCCGGACTCGTACGGAACTGGGCTGCCGACCACCTAGTCATCGGGGCCCCGGACTGCGGGTCGTGGGTCACTGCCAGGCTGGGCGGCTCCGGGTCGTGGACGGTCATGGTCTGCGGGCCCCGCGACATCTGGGCGGAGATCCAGGACACCGCCACCCGATGGCAGGCTGCCGGATCCCCTTCCTCCTACCGGCTGCACCTCGAACCGGACGGAACCCAGTGGGTCAGCGCCGGCAGCGGGCCGCCCGAGTTGTCCTGGCCGCTGCCCACCGCCCTCCAGCAGGCAACGACCGTCCCATCGCCGTCGCCCGAGCCCACCCTGACGCAGAAGGAGTCCCACCCCGTGGCCTCATCCACCCCGGCTTCCACCACGGCCCGTTCGGGCGGCTGCCTGTGCGGGAAGGTCCAGTTCACGGTCACCGGGGAGCCCGACTACCCCCACACCTGCAGTTGCCGGGACTGTCAGGGCCTGTCGGGGGCACCGATGATGTCGTGGGTCTCCTTCCCGCTCGACGGTCTGGCCTGGTCCGGAGCCGAGCCGTCGTGGCACTACACGTGGCCGGACTCCAAGCGCGGCTTCTGCCCGTCCTGCGGCAGCCAGATCTGCGCCCTCGACGACGGCGCCACCAGCATCGCGGTCACGCTCTCCGCGCTGGGCAACCCGCCCGACCTGGTCCCGGTCAACCAGTCCTTCCGGGAAACCGCCGTGCCCTGGCTGCCCCAGGTCCCCGACACCAGCAGCTGAACGCCCACACCACGAGATCGGAGTCCCGTGTCCCTGTTCGACTCGGTGGCCCGCTACTACGCCCGATACCGCCCCCGGCTGCCCGACCAGGTGGTCCAGCTCCTGGCCCGGCAACTAGCCGGGGGCAAGGCGCCCACGCTGCTGGACCTCGGTGCCGGCACCGGACAGGTCGCCCTGTCCATGCTGCCCGCTCTGCCTCCTGCGGCCCACATGGACCTCGTGGACCAGAACGACGGGATGCTTCGCACCGCGCTCGATGAGCTCGGGCCCAAGTTGGGCGAGCGCACCGCCACCGTGCACGCCGTCCCGGCTGAGAAGTTCGCCCCCGCCCAACCCGGCTACCAGGCGGATCTGGTCACCTGCTGCCGGGCGTTCCACTGGATGGACCGCCCCGCGGTACTGGCCATGGCCGACCGGGTGGCCTCGCCACACGCCGCCGTCGCGATCATGGGCGACGGCAGCCTGTGGACCCACCAGGTCGAATGGACCGTCGCGCTCCAGAGCCTGATCCAGTCCCATCTCGGAGCAGAGCGCCGCGCCGACACCACGGGCACCTACCGTGAGCCCGGCCGCCGCTACGAGGACGATCTCGCCGAATCCGCGTTCAGCGACGTCGCCGAGCACCGCATCCCCTTCCACCGCATGTGGACCCCCCGCAGCGTCCTGGGTTACCTGCGGTCCACGAGCTTCGCCCGGCCCGACCTCTTCGCCGACCACGCCGGATTCGAGGGCCAGGCCCAGGCGCTCCTGCTCCAGCACGCGCGGGACGGAGTCCTGCACGAGGACGGCGTGTTCACCGTGCTGCTCGCCCGCCGCCCCGGGGCAGCCCGGTGAGAGGCAGGGCCCGGCACACGGTGCCGGTCGACGTCCACCTCATCCTGCGCCGCGACGGCGAGCGCGGACCGGAGGTGCTGCTGTCCCGCCGGGCCGGACCGGTGTATGCGTCGGGCCTGTGGCATCTGCCGTCCGGGCACCTCGACCCCGACGAGGACATGGTCAAGGCCGTCATCCGGGAAGCCCTCGAGGAAACAGGGGTACTCAT
This sequence comes from Streptomyces virginiae, assembly GCF_041432505.1. GTDB lineage: Bacteria > Actinomycetota > Actinomycetes > Streptomycetales > Streptomycetaceae > Streptomyces > Streptomyces virginiae_A. Next base: position 8,795,836 of record NZ_CP107871.1, on the reverse strand, counting down.
CCAGGCGGAGGACGTGACCGCGGCGGTCACCGTCCACCACCGCCCACCGGTGGGATCCCGGTCCCGTATCGGCGTCTTCTTCGAAGTCCGCCGCTGGTCGGGCCAGCCTAGGATCATGGAGTCGGACCGGTGCGACGGCATGGACTGGTACCCCCTGGACACCCTGCCCGACCCGATGGTGGCGTACTGCCGGGCCGGACTGGACGCCTACCGCGCCCATCTCCCCGCCGCCGTGCACTTCCAACAGCCGGGCGACGCCATCGAGCACCGGCCGGACGGCCCCGACCGCACCCGCCTGCTCAGCGGGCCGCCCGTCAGAGGGGTGGAGGTGCCGTACCGGCTGCGGATGTTCGCGGAACAGGCCGTCGGCCGGATCGCGGAGGCGACGGAGGTGTCCTGGATGCGCACCGGCAGCCGGGTATGGCGGCTGACAGGACCCGGGGGCGGCACCTGGTACCTGAAGCGGCACCGCGGCGCGAAGTTCCATGACCGGGAGGTCGCAGCGTACCGGTCATGGGTGCCGGCCCTCGGGGAGCGTGCTCCCCGTCTCGTCGCCGCCGCCACCGATGCGCAGGCCCTCGTCGTTACCGCGCTGCCCGGGCACCCGCTGCACGGCATGGCTCTCGGCGCCGACGACGAAGCGCGCGTCCAGCAGGCCCTGGGCCGTCTCGTAAGCGCCCTTCACCGCAGCGCACCCGAGCTGCCCGCCGCAGCCGCCACGGCCGCCACGGCCGCGGACAAGATCAAACGTCATCTGGACGGGGCCCGCCCGTACCTGGCCGACGGGGACGAGGATCTGGTCCTCGCCCTCGTCGGCGCTTACGCGGACCTCCCGAAGCCCACGCTCGTGCCCACCCACGGGGACCTGCAGTACCGCAACGTCCTGCTGGACGGCGACGGTGAACCCCTGCTGTTCGACTTCGAGCGCTCCGAGTACAACACCGCGACCCGCGACATGGTGCGGCTGAGCGACACCTGGACCGGTCGGCCCGACCTGCGCGCCGCGTTCCTCAACGGCTACGGCAGATCGCTCACCCCTGCCGAGGAGCTACGCCTGGACTGCGAGGCCGCCTTCGACGCCGTCTCCGGCGTCGCCTACGGCACCAGCCACGACGACCCCGAGGTCACCGAGCGCGGCCACCGCACCCTGCGCCGGCTCCGAACCCAACATCCCTAGTCCGTCTGCATCTTCTACCCGTTCGAGAAAGGACCCCCGTGCCCGAACCCCGCCTCGCCACCCCTGCCGATGCCGCCGAGATCGCCCGCCTGCGGTCGGAGAACATCCTCAGCGAACCCCTCGACGAAGCCTGGCTCACCACGTGTGCCGACCAGCTCGCCTTACGCCTCCAAGACGGCGGGGACGCCCGCGCGTACGTCGTCGACTCCCCCACCGGCGGGCTCGCCACCTGCGCCCTCGGCCTGGTCCACGCCGTCCTGCCCGCCCCGAAGTACCCCAAGGGGCTGGCCGTGCGGATCCACGCGGTCGCCACCGACCCCACCCAACGGCGCCGCGGCTACGCCAAAGCCGCGCTCGCAGCCCTCCTCGACCACCTGGAGCACGACGGGGTGACCCTGTACGAGCTGTACGCCAGCGACGGTTCCGCACCGTTGTACGAGCAGCTCGGCTTCGCGGCGAACCCGGCACTCATGCGGATGACGCGCTTCCCCGCCGTCGAAGGGAACGCGTCGTGAGCAAGCGGAAATGGCTGCCTCCGGAGGAGTTCGCGGCGACGCTGCCGAAGGCCGCGTGCTTCGGTGCCGTTTTCTTCACCGATGAGGACGACCGGCCCGTCCAGCTGCGGGCCACGTACTCCAGTACCCACCCGTGGCAGTGGCCGGGCGGCGTCGCGGAACCGGGCGAGCGCCCCTGGGAAACCGCCGTGCGGGAGTGCCTGGAGGAGACCGGCCTCCGCCTGGAGGGACCGCCGAAGCTCCTGGCCACCGTGTTCGGGCTGCCGGGCAAGGACTGGCCGCTGGCCACCGCGGGATGGGTCTTCGACGGCGGCCGGCTCACCCCCGGGCAGCTTGCGGGAATCGTGCTGGACCCGGACGAGCACGACGAGGTCCGCGTCCTGGCCGTCCCCGAGTGGCAGGGCCTGATGCCGGGACGCGACCACACTCGGCTCGAGGCCGTGATGGCCGCCCGCAAGGCCGGGGTCCCGGCGTACTTCGACACCTGGGACTGGGAGGTCTAGATGAGCATCGTCCTGATGTCCGACCCCCGGGTCGCCGCCATCCCGGTCGCGGAGAACGGTGACCCCCTGGCCGACGTTCGGGCCTGCGAAGAACTCCTCCTCGATGACCGCCGCTCCGATCCCGCGTACGCCTTCGCGCACCTGCGCTCCGGTGTTCTCGACCGGCTCCTGCAGGCGCAGCTGCTTTTGCCCGAAGGGCTGCGCCTGCTCGTCGTCGAAGGGTTCCGGCCGCCCGCCCTGCAGCAGCGGTACTTCGAGGAATACGCGGCCGAGCTGCGCGCGGCCCACGGCGACTGGCCAGCCGAGGAACTGCGGGCACAGGCGAGCCGGTACGTGTCACCGCCCGAGATCGCCCCGCAACAGCGATCTCAACGCCCAACAGGCATCGGACTGCGGGTCCGTCTCCCGGACAGCAGCCTCGCGGCTCATGGGGAAAGCCAAACGGCCTCACGGGCCCAAATGTTGACTGCCCGAGAGGGTCGAGCGCAGGGTGTGTGAACCTCAGCACGTCGAGGCATTCAGGACTTGGTCAGCCCTGCACCCTCCCGCGCGCCAGCCTGATCTACCGCGGCGAGGCGTTCCATCACGCCCCGAGCCCTCAAGGCGCGTCGCTATCGCCGTTGGGCGGCGGTGCCCGAAGCGCTGTTGTTCGGGGTTCCGCTGGGATGCGAGGAGGCCGGTGAGGAAGCGTTCGAGGCAAACCATGTACTCGTCTCGCTCGAGCCAGGAACCTGTGTGCCAGCCCCCGGCTCAGAGTGGGAGGGCATCCAGTTCGGGTGCCGCGTGCCGGTGGGCTTCCGATCCCGGGCCCAGGACCGCACTCACATCTCCGCGATGACCAGGTCTCTGGATCCCGAACTCCGTCGTATCCGTAGCCAATTAGGATAAGTCGGGATGAGGAATTACGTGACGCTCAAGTCACCCGAGATGGGGTGAACGTGAATACTCACCGTCCCGACAAACTCACGCCTATCGCCGAAGCCGTCCGCGTCCTGGGGAGACAACCGTGTGAGTGCTCGCGGTTTGGCAGTCTTGTCCCGCCATAGACTTTCCTGAAGCGGTGTCAATTTCGTCTACGGGTTCGAGTTCCGTATCCACTGTCGAGAGCTATCCTGGCGCGGTGAGTCAGAGTGAAACGACGAATCTCGGAGCTACCCGGATCTGCTCCATCGCTGACGCGCTCGACATCGTCGGCGGGCGCTGGAGTCTGCTCTTCCTTCGGGAGCTGAGTTTCGGGGTCCACCGATTCACGGACATCCAGATCAACACTGGTGCCCCCCGTCGGATGCTCGCGCTACGCCTGCACACCCTGGAAGAGGCCGGGGTCATCGAACGCCGCCGGTACTGCGACCACCCCCCGCGTGACGAATACCTGCTCACGGCGGCCGGGCAGGGGCTTCTCCCGGTTCTGCAGGCACTGCGGGAGTGGGGTGAGCGCCATATTGCACCCGACCGTCAGATATACACCGGCGTTGACGACCACGGCCCTTGAGTGGCGTGGCGTCGCTCAGCCGTCCGTGATCCGGCCGGTGCTACGTCAGGTGGGGTCTGCAGGCGGCTGATCTGTGCCCGGTGGGCGGCCCGGCGCTCCCTGGCCTCGGCAAGCGCCTGGTCCTGGCTTCCGCACTGGTGTCGGCCGGAGCGGGGAAGAAGTTGCCGTAGGCACTGATGTGCTGCTCCCAGCCGTCCCGCCAGAATTCCACTGTCCAGCCCGGTCATATCTCGGGCACTTGGTAGACCTATGGAGTGGGGTGGAGGGTCCATCAGTCCAGTCGGCGGTACTCCGGGTGGACGCGGATGGCGGAGTTGACGTGCAGGCGGCAGACTCCGCGCCATTGCTCGGGGGGTGTCGGCCAGCCGCTCGAGCAGTACCCCGCCCTGGGCCATTATGTCGTCCAACCACCAGCCTTCCTGGCGGAGTTCAGGAAGCATGGTGACGGCGGCTGCCGGCCCGTCCAGCAGGTCGCGGGGGGCAGAGCCAACGTCGTAGTGGCCCGCGAGAACAGGACGCGTGAGCTGTGCCGGACCGGCTGGGTGGTCGGCATCGACCGCAAGATCTGTGCCAGAACCTCGAACTCGTGAACAAAGCCACCAGAGGTAACCGGGCCGTCTGCGGATGTGGGGTACAGCGTTCAGCGGCATCAGTTGTGGGGCGTCTGGTCGGTCTCCGCGGTCAACGGCACAACGAGGGGGTGATCCGTGGCGGTTGGTGATCCGGTGATGTTTGCCGCTTGGGTGGCTCCGGGCGACTGTCCAAGGTCAGAACCAAACCCTCTGAGCGCCCTGACGCGAGGGTCGTCGATCGCGGCGTCGTCCGTGTCGAGCAGGCCGACTGTGCGCAACTCTGGCAGAAGAACCTCGTGCAGCCGGGCGATGCACCGGCCTCGGTCCGGTCCCGAGTGGCAGGCCATCAAGCTCAGGATCGGCAGACGCTCAACGGATCTTGCGCCCATTTCATTGCCAAGTCCCCGATGGATCTCATTCTGGTGCATGACGCGAGCAGGGCGGTTGAAGTTCCGGGATCGCGTAGATCGTCCGCGTGGGGCGGAGTTGACGCAGTAACAGCCCAGGCACGAGACCGGTGATCATCAAGGTGTCTACGCCAGCTGATCACATCGAGGTCCCGTGCCTGCCGCCCCATCCTCCCCGATCCCTGCCGTCCTGGCGAAACTGGGCCCCCTCCACCAGTACGACACAGGCCGCCTGCGTACCCGCCTCCAGCGCGTACCCGACCCGCGTTCGCGTCGCGGGCGGTGGTATCCCCTGGTCGGCTTACTGCTGATCTGCGCCTGCGCAGTCGTCTCCGGCGCCCGGACCATCACCGAGATCACCGAGTGGGGGCAGCGCGCCGCCACCACGGTGCTGGGACAGCTCGGCATCCGCCGCCACTTGCCCGGACGCCGACGCGCCCTGTCCCATGCCACCCTCACACGGCTCCTGGCCGCCCTCGACGGCGATGCCCTGGACGCCGCGATCGGCGCCTACCTGGCCGAACGCGACCACACCGATACCGGCGGCACCGGCTCGGCACCGCGGCCGGCGATCGCGGTCGACGGCTAGGCGCTGTCCGGCTCCGCACACCGGCAGCAGCGCCACCGGCACCTGCTGTCCGCCGTCACCCACGCCCCCACCGTCACCCTGGCCCAGCGGGAGGTGGGGGCCAAGACCAACGAGACGGCCGCCTTCCGCCCGCTGCTGGAACCACTCGATCTGGCCGGCACCGTGGTCATCTTCGACGCCCTGCACAGCGTCAAGGACCAGGTGCGCTGGCTGGTGCAGGAGAAAAAAGCCCACTACATCGCGGTGATCAAAGGAAACCAGCCCACCGCGTCGGCCCAGATCAAGGCCCTGCCATGGGAGCAGGTACCCGTGGCGCACACGGTCTCCGGGACCGGGCACGGGCGGCGGGAGTCCCGCTCGGTCAAGACAATGGCCGCGGCGAACCTGGGCGGGATCGCCTTCCCCGAAGCGCGGCTGGCCTTGCGCATCCACCGGCGCCGCCAGGAGAGCGGCAAGCGGCAGGCCCGGGAGACGGTCTACGCCGTCACCAGCCTCGATACCCACCAAGCCAGCCCTACTGACCTGGGCGGATACGTACGCGGGCACTGGGGAATCGAAAACTCCAGCCACCATGTCAGAGATGTGGTCTTCGCCGAGGACACCTCCACCGTCCACACCGGCAGCGCGCCACGAGCGATGGCCACCTTGCGGAATCTGGCCATCGGCAGGCTGCGGCTGTTGGGAGCGGACAACATCGCCAAGACCACCCGAGCGATCCGGGACACACCCGAACACGCCATCTGGATCTGGGGCATCACCGACAGCCCGCTCCTACCCGGAACTTGAAGCCGCCCTGTGACGCGAGAACATACAAAAAAGGGGCACCCCGGGCTGTGAGGTGATACTTGCTCAACAGTCCGGGGGTGCCGGTTTCAGTCAGCGCAGATACTCGCCCGATTAGTTCCCATTGCGGATTCGCAGAGAGTCCTTCATATGATCCAGGATCGACGAGGTGATTTCCTCGGCTGAGGCCATGCCATCGACCGGAGTCAGCTCGGAGCCGAGTTCTTCGTAGGTTCGAGTGATCGACTCGACTCGATCTGCAGACTTCTCCTCGTACTTCAGCTTGCCTCCGTCGCGGATCCGCAGTCGACGGAGCAGTTCATCGGTGGGGACGCGAAGGTAGAACGCGTGGTCCGGGCGGGGAATGCCGCTATTTATGGTCGCCAGGAAATCGAAGTCGACCCCGCGGTGAATGAATACACCGAAGGTTGCGTAAACGTAGCGGTCGCAGAGGACGATCGCACCCCGCTCCAGGGCGGGATTGACCACCTCCATGACATGCCGGTGACGGTCGGCTGCCGCCAGCAGCGAGAGGATGCGTGCTGACTCTGCAGAGCCACCGTTGTCGTGAAAGACCTGCACCTCGGCGAGTTCTCGATACCAGTCGGCCGGCTGCCGGGTTTCTACGACCTCATGCCCCTGGGCGCGCAGCTCCTCACCAACGCGTTCGATTTGCGTAGTTTTGCCCGAGCCGTCGAAGCCGACAATCGAGACCAGTAGACCGCGGTCAGTCCGATTCGGCTTGAAGAGTCCCTTGCATACCTTGATGTCAACTCTACTGGCCTTCTCCGACGTGCTCTTTGATTCCATAGGCCCAGCCTATAGTGTCCCTTTGGGTGGATGCAATTCACGCCATCCGAGAGGCTCCCATATCGGTCAAGGGGTAGATGAGGGATGCGCCGCATCGTCTCTCGTGCGGCTCCATGGGTAGGGCCGAGAGTTTCGGTTGATGCGGTGAAGTGCGAGTCCTCCTGGGAAGGAGGTCGAATGCGCCTTTCTCAATGTGAGTGAAGCACGAGCCTCAGGCGAAAGCGGGTAAGTTCCATGGCCGAGCCGCCGGCAGCTAAATCGCTCGTCTGGTGGACCATCGTCTGAGCTCCGAGCAGGATGCGTCACCCGTGGCCTCGCGGCACTTCAGGTGCCCAGCAGGAGGATGTCGGGTACTGCACGTACTGGTAGCGCTGTGCGGAGCAGGCCGTACCCGATACCGGCTGCACCGTTCATCAAGCCCGGTACCCAAAGGTTGTGCGGGACACCTGTACGCACCTGGCCGGAGAGGACTCGATGGGCTACGGCCATTGCGGCCTGGCGTGCGCCTCGGACGAGCGCCGGATCACCGGCGGTCTCGCCGGCGGCCCGCAAAGCCTCGGCCAACCCCAAGGCGCCGTGACACAGTGAGTCGTCGGCCACCCCTGACTGCAGGGTTCGCTGTACGGAAGCAAGCCCTGCGAGGCCGGGCCGCCTCCCCATCCTTGCGGTGGCGAGCAGCGTGCCCGCAGGTCCGCGACACCAGGCGTTGGCCCCGACGGTCGCTGCAGAGTTCTCCTCAGCCAGAGCAAGAGACACGGCTACCGTATAGCGGTGGTCACCCGTCAAATCGGCAATGGCGGACAACGCGTAGGCGAGACCCGCGGCGCCGTACCCGAATCCAGGGGGCCCGTGGGGAGACCTGGAACGGCTCACGAGTATCTGTCCCGCCTGATGCACGGCGGCAACCGTCTGTGCGTGAGGACGTGCGGCGTTCAGGGAGATGAGCGCGAGTGCAGCCCCCGCAGCACCACCGATCACACCGAACGTCTCGTCGTCCTCAAGGTTCTGAGATATCGCCGGTACAAGAGACTGGGCTACATCGAGAAGCGCCGGCTCCTTCCACAAGCACCCAGTCCGGATGAGCAGCATGAGCACGCCGCACAGATCCTCGAACCCACCGACAGGCATTCCCCGGAGGTCCTCAGGGTCGGGTATGCCGTCAGGGTCTGCGAGAGCCTCCACGACCCTGCGCGCTGCATGCTGGTAGCGGGCGGTCCCGGTGACAGAAGCCAGCTCTGCCAGGAACAGGGCGATGCCGGTCACTCCCGAATACAGTCCCAGACCGCTGGCGCCTACCACCCAGTACTGCTCACCGACCAGGTTGAGGTTGGCCCATTCCACCACCCCGTCCGCGCCCCTCTGGACTGTTGCGAGTAGGCGGTCCCCGATACGGGACGCGGCAGCAAGCACGATCTCGGAGTCCGTGCCCTGATGGCACTGTGTCCGGCCACGCCGAACAGGTTCCTGATGGTGGCCGCCGACCTCACGCGTGGCCAGGGAAGCGTGCACGAACCACAGCTGGTCTCGGAGATGCTCTTCGCTCAGATTCTCCAGCCGATGCCGTGCAGCCTCCAACCCGGTCTCACGGAAATAATCGTCCGCGAGCAGACCACTGTGGTCGAAGAGCGCCGGGCTGGCTGGCTTGGCGCAGAATACGGGAACATCCCCACAGCCAAGCTGTGCGATTTCGCTGGCCAGGACTTCGGCGTCGCCCTCCGCGTCGGGATCCAGAGCCTCAAACAGGTACCGGCGGTCGAGGCTGTCCCTCAGGACATCCGGGTGCCACGATTCCTCAAGCAAGACTCTGTAATCCGAGGTGTTACGCAGTACGGTCCGTACGTCGGCGTCAGCGAATATGTCCAGCTCGTGGCACAGGTCATCGCGGCTGGCGAGAAGAATCCGGTAGCAGTCCTCGAATCCCATGATCAGATCGCGGCGCATGGCCGGCGGGCTGGCGGGCCTACCGTCCAGAATGGGACGGTTGGCCGTCCCGCCTACGGGCACCCGCTTGCGTGCGATCCTGAGCCGGTCCGTGCCACCGTCCGCTAGGACGGCGGCGGGCCGTATCTCGAACTCGTCTCGAGCCGCACCCCCAGCCATGCCGCTGATCTCCATGGCCCGGACACCCACCTCGTCGACCTCCACCACACGCTGCGGAAGCAGACCCACGGCGAGGACCGAGCTTCGAAGAAGCGCGCCCACGGGATCATGATCAGCGTCGGAGGCCGGCTCGGTGTGGAACAGCGCCTCCAGGTCGATGAACGCCGGGTGCTCACCCGCTGCGATCAGGTTCTCCAGGTGCATGTCGTAGCAGCCCAGCACGTGGAACAGGGCGAGATGGGCCCCTAGCCGCCAGGCAAATCTGGCGAGAGCCTCCGAGTCGGTGCAGGGCTCGGCTGCAATGAAGGCGCTCCAACCGTAGCCCGGACGCTCGAGAAGGCGTGTCGGCCGCAACAGGTGCCGCGGGTTTCGGTCGTTGACCCACCCCAGAAGACGGTTCACGTGTGTGTCTACCGCGAAGCTGCGTGGCTTGTAGACCAGCCTGTTGCCGTCACGGAAGTCGAGGATGGCCACAGTGCGCCCGCCACGGTGTGCATCGCCGGCACCGAAGGAAAGACCGGCCACATCCTGAAGACCCTCGCCAGACAGCGCGAACCTCTCACGCAGTACACCGAAGTCGGCAGTGAACCGCTCGGCGAACTCTGCCCGGACATGGATCCACTGCTGGAGATGCTCTACCAGCCCGCGGGCCAGCACAGGGTAGTCGGCCAGGAAGTCCAAGGCCCGTGCAGGCTCCAGGAGGCTCTCGCCGAATGCATCGAACCGGGCTTCCGGGGTCGGCCCGTCGAGGCGGCCTTCCAGGCGGGCAGCGTTGAGTTCGAGTGCCAGCGTCCGCTGGACCATCATGCGCAGGGTCTTCATGTCCATGCCGAACAAGGGATGGACATCGGGAAGCCGCCCCGCTGCTCCGAGACGCTCTTGAACTTCCGCGCGCGCCCACCCCGCGAGCGGCTCCAGCCAGGCCATCGGGACATCGATACCCGTATCGGCTGTGGGGAGGGAAGTCCCGGCGAACCTCGTCCATGCATCGACCAGGATACCTACCCACTCGGGCGTACCGGGAAGACGCTCCTTCAGTCCGCGCGCGGACTCCCCAGCCAACTTGAGCAGATGGTCAGGAGACAGGCCCCACCGAGCGCTCAAAACATCCGATTCCAAGTGCAGGCCCGGAACGAGCAGACCCTCCTGCCACACGCGCACGCGTGCCACAGCGCGTCCGTGCTCAGAAGGGTCGTGCTTGGAATCTTCGACTGTGGCACGCTCCGCCAGCGTGAGCCCCGACCACCAACGGGAATCATCGAGGAATCGGTCCAGCACCGTGTCGCCTCTCGTTCTGGTCTTGCTATTCCCGGCTCAGGCTGGGGATATCGATGTCACCCGACGGATGGGGAGGAAGCGCTGCCCGCTCTTGATCGCTGAGACCGGCCCGGAACAGAGGGTCACGCCATGCCCTGATCACTTCGCTCACTGTCAGCTCACACATGGATTGCCCCGTATTGCGCCAGTTCTGAAAGGACTTCGATCGTGTCCGCGACAGCGGTCTCGATGTCGACTTCGTACTCCTGGGCGAGGAGTTGTCCGATCTCGTCGACCGAGAGCACCCCGTCGATCCGCTTCCAGATGAACGCGGTCGTCTCCACGAGTTCGAAAGCCTGCTCGGGAACTGCGATCACCAAGGTGCCACCGATATTGCGCACCCGGATGTCGGGGCGGACGGACGGAACCGACTGCCCGGATACCGGGCTCGCCCCGGCCATCAGACGGCCACTTCCATCGTGATGCCGCGGCAGACCGAGATCACCTCGTTGATCCAGGGCGCGGGGTCGGCAAGGTCCAGTGAACGCATGGTCTCCAGGGCCCAGTACTTGTCATACGGCAATACGGACGGTGCTGCCGCCCGGACTCTGCGGGCCCTCCACTTCTCGCCCGGCCCGCATTCACCGACGGAGGCAAGGAGTGCATCGACTGTGAACTGGAACGCTGCTCGGGCAGAAAGGACGGCGCTGTCCAGGTCGCCGGCCTCCAGCTGCCCCACGGCGTCCTCGACGCGGGAGTCGGCCATATTGAGCGCGCGTGCCGCAAGGACGGACCGGAACGCCGATGCCTCTACCCGGGCACGCCAGTCCGACAGCAGCTCATGCCCGCCCGCCGCCGCGCCGAAGGTGAGCCGGTCCAGCAACTGGACCTCACGCAGGACAAGCTCGACGGTCCCCTGCTTGAAAACATCCCAAGTCACCTTGGCCAGGACCTGCTCAACCTGGCTAAGCGTCCAGTAGCGCATGTCCCAACGCATCCCGCCGACAAACGTCTCTTCCCCCAGTACGTCGGTGGGCATGAGTGGCACGGAGTGGCGCGAGGCCCCATCACTCGTCCAGGGCTCGTCAGAGACCACGTAGAGGTCAACATCACTCGAGGCGTTGCCCCAGCCTCGGACGAGTGAGCCCGCCTCGAATACACAGACCCAGGACGGGGGCAGCAGCCCCATCGTGCGCAGTTGGTCCAACTGGTGACTGCGGTCCTCAGACATCCATGGCTCCCTTCGTGGCAGCCTCGACGACGAGGCCGAGATCAAGTACTTCTTCCAGCAAAGGCCTGACTGCAGCGAGCGGCCGACCGGTGACGGCCAAGAGCTTCTCCAAGGAGGTCTCACCGTCCAGAGCGCGCAGTATCGCCACGAGCGCGGGCTCTTCCTGTTCATCGAGGACGAACTGGCACGCACCGTCGACCAGGAGATACCAAGTACCCGGCTCCGTAGGTGCACAGACAAGGAGCGTGTCCGGCCGGACCGCATACACAGTGGCAAGGTCCACGGGGTGCTTCCACAGGGCGACCTCCCGGATCCGATCCTCGCTCTCGTCCCAATCGGAATAGGCGAAGGTCACGGGTTCCGGGGCCTTGAATGCGGCTGCCGGCGCAACCGGGAGATCCATGGTCATGCGCTCGAGCAGGCCGAGATTGACCAGCCGCAGGAGATGTTCGACGCTCCCGTCCATGGGATCGCGCTCCAGACGCCGGAGACTCTCACGGATACCGTCCTGGTGGATGAACTCACGGGCCCGCTCGGAGGACAACGCCTCATCGAGGAGTGCACCATCGCGCTGGGTCAGCATGCGGACGAACGTACGGTAAGTGTGGCGTTCTCCCGCACCGTGGAAGAAGGGAACCTTCGGCCGGTTGATCAGCTCCGCAGGGAGGATGCCTACCATCGCCTGACGAAGGATGCGCTTGTCCCAGAGCAGGGCTTCACGACGGGCTGCAGGGATCGATGCCACCAGCTCGACAAGGCGGTGGTCGAGGAACGGCACTCGGGCCTCGACGCTGTTTCCGGCCGCGGTCCGGTCCTCATGCCAGACGTTGTACTGCTGAAGACTGCGGTACTTCCAGGCAATGAACGCGTCGTAGGGATCCGGTGCCTCGATGCCCCGGCCCGCGTACGCGGCCGCGTCGTTGAGCAGCGGCAGGTCGGAGACCTCCCACCAGCCCGCAAGTCGAGGACGGTCATCCAGCGCCTTCCGGCGAGACATCCCGCCGATGTTGGCAAGGAAGTCCTCCCAGCCGCCACCGCCGGCATACTCGGTGGCGTACCCCCCGTTGAACTCGTCAGCAGCAGCGCCCAGCAGCATGCCTTTGATCTCAGGGTGCTTCAGGCGAGCGTGGCGATGCAGTTCGTACTTGTAGAACTGTTCAGGACCACAGAGCGGGGTTTCGGAGAGCCACAGCAGGCTCTTCCATTCTTCGACACCCGGAACGCGCTCGCTGTCGAAGAGGATTTGCTCGTTCGGCACACCGAGCATCTTGGCCGCGCGATGACCCCACTCGGCGTCTCCGTTGACAACGGTCGCTCCGGTCAGTGCGGTGAAGGTCTGCAGCCCACTCTGGCCGGCCAGAGCAGCGACCGATGCCGAGTCAATGCCTCCGCTGAGGAAGAGCCCGAGCTCAGCGTCGGCCATGGCACAGTCCTGGACTGACTCGGTCAGCAGGTCACGGTAGCGCGCGACGTACTCCTCGTCCGAGGCATCGGAGTCGGCAGCCGCACCAGGCAGAGACCAGTAGCGGTGTTCGCGGGTCGACCCGTCCGCGAGGTCTATCTCCATCACCGTCGCAGCCGGTGCCAGCTCGACGTCCTCGAACCAGGTGTTGATCGGTTCGTGAGTCAGAGCCGGTGTCGAACTCAGTCCGTAGTCGGCGAGTGCTCCGCTCCAGTCCAGACGCCTGGGTGTTGCGGTGTCCGCGAACAGGGCCTTGATCTCCGAGGCGAAGACGATTCGCTCCCGGTTGCGATGGAAGAACAACGGCTTGATGCCGAATCGGTCCCGACAGAAGAGGAGCTTGTTCCTCCGTCTGTCCCACAGGACCACAGCGAACATGCCGTTCACCTGGTTGAGGAAGTTGAGTCCGTCACGCTGGTAGAGGTGCAGGAGCACCTCGCAGTCCGACTGGGTCTTGAAGCGGGCGCCGGCGGGAAGGGAAGCGGCCAACTCACGGTGGTTGTAGACCTCACCGTTTGCGATCAGGACGACAGATCCGTCCTCGCTGATCAGAGGCTGCCCTCCTCCCACAGGATCCACCAGCGACAGCCGGGTGAAGGCGAGGCCGACTTGGTCCTCACGCAGCAGTCGCTCATCGTCGGGACCGCGGTGGGCAAGGGTACAGGCCAAGTTGCGCAGCAGCTCGTCCGCAGCAGGTGTCAGCATGCCGCCGTCGATCCGGGCAACACCAGCGATTCCGCACATGTCATTCACCTTCATTGCAACGCGAGCCGGACTCAGGATTAATCACCGGGTACGCGTCACATCAAACCAACATGTGACGCGTACCCGGTGACCTACTTACTTGGTGGTCGCGATGATCGTGCCGAAGCCGACCTTCTTGGCCGACGGCTTGATGTACTGCTTCATGAGAATTCACCCCCATTTCTGCAAATGGTTTGAGGGTGTCAGGACCTGCGGTCGTCTCCGGTTCGGTCACGGAGAAGTAAATTGTCCGATATGAACGCGACCTCAGAGGCTGGATCTTCCGCAAACGTGAACCAGCCGCCCCCTGCCAGCTCTAGGCCAGCACACCCCCTGGCCGGATCATCCCACGTCAGAGATGGGATCCGGCTAGCGACTGCATTGTCACCCGCCAGTTGATCATCCGTCAACCTCGCCAGTCATGTATGCCTCGCGTGAATGACTCGTGGGGTGATCGGTATGGCGGCTACGTCCGAATCTTCATGACTTGGACTGGGTGCACAAAGGCTAGACGGATTCGGACATTTCGGAGTGCAAAGGACTTTCTATGGATGTCGGATAACTCGACGCCGTTAAATTCATTCGCGTTGCGACGTAAGTGTGCTGCTAGAGTCCCGATCATGAATCTGTGCAAGACGCAGGCTGTAAGCGGGCCTTTAGGGGACAGCAGATTCCGTCTTCTCTGGTTCGGACAAACCCTCTCTTATGCGGGGAGCGCCGTCTTCCCGGTGGCTCTGACCATCGCGCTGGTGAAGGGGATCGGATCGGCCACGGATCTGGGTCTGGTACTGGCCAGCGCCGCGGTAGGAGAAGGTCTCTTCCTCCTCATCGGAGGCGTCTGGGCCGACCGACTGCCCAGGCAGAAGGTGATGATGGCGGCAGACGCGACCCGTGCTGTCGCGCACGTCTTCCTGGGCGTGCAGATAGTGAGCGGCCAAGCTGGCCTCACCGAGTTGATGGTGGCATCCGCCTGTGTGGGAGCTGCTTCGGGCTTCTTCCTGCCGGCCTCCAGCGGCCTGGTTGCCTCGACGGTTGCCCCCGGGCTGCTTCAGCAGGCAAACGCATTCATGGCGGTCTCAAGGCGCTCAGCGATGCTGATAGGCCCCGCTGCAGCCACCAGCATCGCGCTCACCATCGGACCGGGTTGGGCCATGGTCATCGACGGGGGCACGTTTGCAGTCAACGTCCTGACGCTCAGTCGGCTACGCATTGCCCACACGGCCCCACAACGCGACAGCTTCCTAACGGAACTCCGAGATGGCTGGGTCGAGGTGCGTGAACGCACCTGGCTGTGGACCAACTTCCTAGCTCACGGCCTGTGGAACCTTTCCAGAACCGCCTACTTCACTGTCGGTGCGGCAACGGTGATCACAGGCTTGGGCGGCGAGGTTGCCTGGGGGGCTATCGCTCAAGGTGCGACAATCGGTGCATTCGCCGGAGCGCTGCTCTCTCTGCGTATCCGCACCTCTCATCCGCTGGTCTTGGCAAACATCTGCCTGGCCCTGGGCGCGATCCCGCTGGCACTCATCGCGCTGGAAGCCCACACGGCGCTCATTGCAGTAGGTGCCGGAATCATGTCTTTTGCTCTCGGGCTGATGGGCACCCTTTGGGACACCACGGTCCAGCAGCATGTCCCAGCCGATCGCATCTCCCGTGTTTCCGCCTACGACTGGCTGCTCTCGACCGCACTTAGTCCCTTGGGCATGGCCCTGGCCGGCCCTCTGGCAGTGGCGATCGGAGCCAAGGCAACGCTCTACGCGGCTGCCGCACTGATGGTGGTCTCCACCGTCGGAGTCCTGGCCCTGCGCGATGTGCGACGAATCGGGCCGGCCGGCAGCCAGAAGAGCATCGGCACACCTGTAAGCGAAGAGACCTAAGCCATGGAGCCGAACAAGCAGCGCTCGTACCTACGGGACGCCCTCACAGTTCTGAGCACCCCCGGTTCCCCGCTGGCAGACCAGTACGTCAGCAAGTTCACCCGCTGGGACACACGCGCGAGCGTGAGGGTCAAGCCCCAGCGGCTGCTGACTGTCCCAGACACCGGCCAGCTCTACTTTCCACCCGAATTGATGCCAGTGGTGGCGCACCCGCTCGTGAGTTCCAAACCGAACGCCGTGACGGAGCGCATCCTCGCGCAGCGGCTTCATCAGTATCTGTACTTCACCACGGAGCTCGAGCAAGTCGCAGTGATGCCCGTGACCATGAACATCAGTCGTGGTCGAGCCGGGCTCGAGCTGCCGGCAGCAATGCGGGATGATGCCTTCAAGATCACAACTGACGAGGCGTGGCATGCCCAGTTCTCTGACGACCTGTCTCGACAGGTGGAGCGGCAGACGGGCTTCGAAGCATGTGTACCGGACCACTTGTCCTTCATAGGACGGCTGGACAAAATCCGTGGGGCCATGGACCACGATCTGCGTGGAGCGGCCGATCTGGCCTTCTCCATCGTGAGTGAAACCCTGATCTCCTCAATCCTGTCCGATCTGCCCCGGGATCGGCGACTGCCGACGGCAGTGCGGGACCTCGTCCAGGACCACGCCGAGGACGAGGGAAGACACCATGCCTACTTCCGCACCCTGCTCGACTTCTTCTGGCAGGAACTTGCTGCCTCAGAACGAAACCGAATAGGGCCACTCATCCCCGATCTCATCACTGCATTCCTTGAGCCGGACTACCTCGCTATCGCCCTGACGCTCGGGGACGCCGGCTTCAGTATCGAAGAAGCGGCAGAGATTATCAGCGAGTCGTACCCTGCCGACGACACCAGAACGGCCATAGGTAAGTCCTCTCGAGCGACCGTCCGCTATTTCCGAGAAGTCGGAGCGCTCGACTCACCGCTCGCCCACGAAGCCTTCGAGGCCGCCGGGCTGATTACTGCCGACTGACAAACCGTCGAGCTATACGACTCCCATTGATAGATTGATCACAGCAATCCGTAGGCTAGGAGGGCTTGAATGATGAGCCCGTCTGATACCAGGATTGCTGTGAGATCCTATTTCACCCCATGTGCGTAGCCAGAGCATGAGCAGAGGCAAGAATCACGCCGAGGGCAGGCCCTATCGCGGAACTCTCTCGCGCTCCTGAGCAGAGTTCCAGAATGATGGGCCATTGCTTCAAGGTGAATATGATTTCGGCATCCCGGAAACGGGTCTACCGAAATACAGGGTTGACAGCTTCTCGAAATTCTGTAAATCTAATTACCGCGCCGACAAGGGCGCGGACATTATTGACTGGAGGCAGAAAATGAACATCTCTTCCGACATCCTTCGCCAGCTTTCCACCGGTGCCGTCAAGCGCGGTTGCCAGAACTGCGACGACCCGAAGCCGGCTGCGGAGTAGTCGTCAATCGCGGTGGCAGCTCCAGATGGCGGCTGCCACCGCGGTTTCTCCAATCAGAACAATGATCGCAAAATGAGGGGGCAGGCACTTATGGCGCCGGCGGGACATCTGGAATTTGAAGGACTCCTTGGTGAACGACGTATTGCCGCGCGGAGCGAGTTGGCTCAGGTAATCCGTATGCTGTCCACCGAGAACCTGCCTGATGTCGCAAAGGTAGATGCCGAATTGCCGGTAGATGCCTTCTTCGAACCGAGACTCTATTCGCAGTTGGCAGTTCCAGGGTTTGAATCCATGACCCTGTCGCAATTGACCCTCTCGAAGGCAAGTGATCAGTCCGGCTCCCGTCGCGTACGCACGGACAAGGCGGGCATAGCAACCTTCCCGGGAATCGGCCATATCGCGACCGGTATGCCTGATGCGGATCTTACAGCTACGTACTCGCCCGCTAAGCAGGCTTTCTCCTTCCCTGCCGAGGACGGAGTCGAGAAGTGGTGCGAAGTCCGGACAAGCACCTTCGTGCCGAACACCCAGATCGAGATCATCGAGCACATCGATCCCGTCCTGGTCAATTTCCTAGAGCAACACATAGATGCACCTGAGAACCTGAAAATCGTCGATAATCCGCAACGGTATGTTGAGAGCATCTCCAAGGCGCTGGGCTTGATTGATCATGCAGGCCCAGATTTCCACACAGCGCTTGTCGAGTCCCTCCAAGCGATCCTCCTCTTCCAGCATCCAAGTGCCGAATCATTTGCAGCGCTTGGCATGCATGGGATGCTCTTTCTTAATGTTCCAGCAGATGCGGGCATCAACTACTTCGTCGAGGAAATAACTCATCAGGGTGGCCACGTCCTGTTCAGTGAAGCTACCCTGAACAGGGGTGAATTCTTCATCGCGGAACCTGAAGCAGCCCTTTCCGATTTCCTTGGCGATAGCGATCCCCGCAGCATCTACGATGCCTTCCACGGTCTCTACACAGAGCACATGGAGTCCCAGATAGTGCTCGCAGTGTTGGATCGAGAACTTGGCGTTGACGGGCTGGAATCTGCCTTCCGCCGGCATCTGGACGCCGTGCTGCTTCGTCATGCACGCGATCTGTCCCTGATAGGAAAGTTCACAGACGACATCTTCTCGCCACTGGGCAAGGCAGTATTTATGCAGTTCCAGGATTCCTATGATCATGTGATCAAGGAGAATCCGCATCTGCTAGGGGTCGCACTGCATGCTTGATTCGGTTGAGCTACTCAAGCAGATGATCGCAATCCGCAGTGTGAACCCGCTTCTGCCGGGCTCCACTGCAGAGGACGATGAGCAGGAGCTAGGCCATTATATAGCCAACTACCTACAAACGGCCGGCATCGAGGTCGAGCTGCAGCAGGTAAAGGACGGCCGGTGCAACATTATCGGTCACGTCGAACGCAGCGGCCGTGCAGATGACGCCATCATTCTGCTCACCGGGCACATGGATACCTATCCGGCCAATGGTCCACGATCCGGCTATCAGCCGATCCAAGAAGGACGGGACCTGTACGGGCGGGGCAGTGCGGATGCCAAGGGATCGCTTGCCTCCATGTTGACCGCCTTCTGTGCTGCGGCCCAGTCGCCTCACAGGCGCGAGGCCTACATCGCCGCCACGATTGACGAGGAATGCCTGCTGCTCGGCGCGCAGCAGCTCACGTTGCATGGAATGCGACCTACTCTGGGTATTACCGGCGAGCCCACGAATCTGATTCCTATCGTGGCACAGAAGGGAATCATTCGAGGTGCGTTTAAGGTAAATGGCAACGGGATCCACGCCGCATACCCGAAGCAGGGCTCCGCCATTGTGTCTGCAGCACACCTCATCTCCGCCGTGGAATCGCTGAATGAGTCCTATGCGCGAACACCGGGAAGCTCGACGCTTGGGCATCCCAGCATAACCGTCACAAAAATGAAAAGCAGTGGCGGAATGAATCTTGTCGCGCGTGAAGTAGCGGTTTGGTTCGATGCGCGATTCCTCCCGGGTACTACTGGTGAAGACTTCGCCCGTAAAATAGAGGATGAATTGCGCGAAATCCTTCCCGAGGGTGTAGATTTCGTGATGGATCCGCTGACATTCATTTCTCCTGCCAATGACGCACCGCTGACTATACCCGTGATGACGGATCTCTTCTCGGCTATCACGTCAGTGACGGGAACATGTGAGCCGGATCGCTTCTCGTATGGAAGTGAGGCCGGCGTCCTCGCTCAGATATGCGAAGCCAGCATCGTCCTCGGCCCGGGAGATGCCAGATATTCCCATGGCAAGGAAGAGATGATCAGCATTGATCAGGTCGAATCTGCTGTCGAGATATTTCGTAGGATTCTAGTCGGAGAATGATAGAATCCTTGCGGCCCACAACGTGCTGCTTGGGTCGATCTAAATCAACTGCAGAAGAAATCACAGGAGTAGAGTAGACAATGTCCTCTATTGAGACTGCTGGCAACCCTACGGCTCGGGAACGACTCTGTCTGGCCCTCGATCTCTCAGATCGAGCAGAGATCCTCCGGATCGTGGATGAGCTCAAGGACCTGGTTGGGTACTTCAAGCTGAATTCTGCCTTCACGCTCCATGGTCCCGAGCTGGTCCGGGAGATTCTCGACCGGGACGTCAAGGTCTTTATGGACCTCAAGCTGCACGACATCCCGAACACCCTGGCAGGGTATGGGAAATCAGTCACCCACCTGGGCGCTCATCTGGTCACACTCCACACTGCTGGGGGCCTGGCGATGATGCGGGCGGCTGTGGATGCGGCTGACAAGGCAGCTCAGGAGCTCGGAGTCCAGCGGCCGAAGCTGGTTGGCGTGACCCTCCTCACCAGCGTTGATCAGGAAGAACTCAACGGCGACCTGAACATTTCCGGATCGATCGAGAACGAGGTCCGCCGGAGGGCCCTGCTCGCTGCAGAGGCAGGGCTGGACGGGATCGTCTGCTCTCCGACGGAGATCAAGGCGATTCGGTCTGACCTTCCCGAAGACTTCTTCTTTGTCACGCCTGGTGCCCGCTCGCCCGGCGTCAGTGGCCACGACCACAAGAGGATAGGCACTCACGCTGAGGCGATTGCCGATGGCTCGTCCCTGCTGGTCGTCGGGCGCACTATTCTCAACGCGGCTGACCGCCGGCAGGCTGCACTCGGAGTCCTGGGTGAGATCCAGGACGTGTCGTAATGCTCACGCTGCCTGACAAGGCCGTAATCGCCTGCGTGCACCTTCGGCCGACTCCTGGTTCGCCACTCTACGACGGCGACGTGGAAAACATCTACCAGACGGCGCTCCGAGAGGCCGAGGTGTTTTTGCGGCACGGAGTTGACGCCCTAATCGTTGAAAACTTCAGGGATCAGCCCTTCTATCCAGGGACTGTTCCCCCCGAGACGGTGGCCACGATTGCCGGTGTCACTCGGGAAGTCGTACGAATGGCTGACGTTCCTGTAGGCGTGGCAGTGCTGAGGAACGATGCAACGGCGGCACTCGCCATCGCTGCAGCTACTGGCGCTTCGTTCATCCGCGTGAACGTCCACGTCGGTGCAGTTCTCTCCGAGCAGGGTGTCGTCGTCGGAAATAGCCACGAGACCCTTCGGCTTCGACGCACACTCCAGAGCGATGTAGCGATTCTCGCCGATGCTCGAGTGAAGCACTCTCAGCCGTTCGCCTATCAAGACTTGGCGACCGAAGTACGGGATCTTTCGAAGCGCTCTGATGGAATTATCGTGTCGGGTGAGCTCACCGGAATCCAGACGAAGTCTGGAGACTTGGTGACCGCTCGCCAGGCGAGCAGGAGCATGATCCTGGTAGGCAGCGGTGTTACGCCCGAGAACTTGCCGGAGATTTACGAAGAGGCCGACGGGTTCATTGTCGGCAGCTACTTCAAGGTCGACGGGATCGCCGGAAATCCGGTTGACGAAACCCGCGTGAAATCCCTCATGGACAGTGTGCGCCTTCTTCGGGAAAAGACCGTCCTCGCATCGGACTAGCCTCGATCTTTCGTGACGGTCCGTCGGTTTCGCTGGCGGACCGTTTCGGTGTCCGGGCTTGATTGCGGGCAGGCGGATGGCCCGGCTGTCGCGTCGGGTGGGCGCCGGGTTCCACGGCTCCGGTGGTGTGGGGCTGCTCGCAGGGACGGGAAGGTGCTGGTCAGCCTGGGTTCGGGAGGACTTGGAGTCGTGCCAGGGCATCGTTGATCACGTCAGTCCAGGGCCAGTGCCGGGAGAGGCGGAGGATGCGGCGCCGGCTGGTGGTGACGAGCTGGGCGGCGGTGGAGAACAGCCGCAGGCGTCTGGGTTCCCAGCACCGGGCGGTGCCGGTGAGGGCAGCATCGGCATCCAGGCGAGCAGGTCGAGGGCGATCTGAACGATCTCCAGCCAGATCTGGTTCTGCGCTGTGTCGTGGAGGGGGAGGTTGCGCAGGCCGGTGGCTCGCGCGGCCCGGATGCGGTCTTCGGCTCTCGCGCGCTGGCGGTGCCGCAGTTCGAGTGAGGTTGATCCCGGGGAGTGGACACCGGGTTTCATGCGGCGAGTGACAGCGTACGTGACGTGATCAGTTGTTGTTCGAACTCGGCTGGTGTGAGGTATCCGAGAGCGGAATGCCGACGGCGCCTGTTGTAGTACGACAGCCAGCGGAACACCTCAAGCCGTGTCTGCGCCTTCGAGGTCCAGCGTCTTCCGTGAAGCAGTTCTCGTTTGAGGCCCTGGAAGAACGACTCGGCCAGGGCATTGTCGTAGCTCGAGCCGATCCGGCCCATGCTGCGGCGGATGCCGTGCCGGCGGCAGACGTCGGCGAAGGCGGCCGCGTTGTACTGGGCACCCCTGTCGGTGTGGAAGACGACGCCGTCCACCCGGCCGCAGCGGGCAGCCACGGCCATCTCGATCGCGTCGGTGACCAGCGAGGTCCGCATGTGATCGGCGATTGACCAGCCCACCACGCGCCTCGAGCAGATGTCGATCACCGTGGCGAGATAGAGCCAGGTCGTGCCGACGGCTATGTAGGTGATGTCGCCGCACCACCTGGTGTTGAGGGTGTCGGCTGTGAAGTCGCGCATCACCAGGTCCGGCACGGGCGGCGCGGCCTTGTCCGCGATCGTCGTCCGCTTCTTCTTCCGCAGGTGCCGGCCGACGATGTGGTTGACCCGCATCAGCCGGGTCACGCGTTTGCGGTTGATCCGCCGTCCTCTCGCCCGCAGCTCGGCATGGACGCGCGGGGCACCATAGGCGCCATCGTGCTCGGCGTGGACGGCGCGGATCTCGGCCACGGTCCGCTTCTCCTCTGCCTGGCGCTCGGCGCGGGCCTGCCCGGTGGCCAGATGGCGGTAGAAGCCGGCGCGGGACACCCCGAGCACCCGGCAGATCCGCTTGACGCCGAAGCCGGCGCGGTTGTCGGAGATGAAGTCCCAGCGGCGAGGGCTCACTTCACCTCCCGCGCGAAATACGCGGCCGCCCGGCGAAGGATCTCGCGCTCGAGGTGCCACTCTTTCTCGGCCTTCAGCAGCCGGGCGTTCTCCGCCCGCAGTCGGGCCAGCTCCTCCGCCTCGCCACCCGTGTCACGGCGTCCGGGCACGGCCTGGGCCTCGTCCTTGCGCACCCACGTCCGCAGCGACTCCGCGGTGATGCCGAGATCCGCGGCCCCCGCCGCGTAGGTCCTCTTCCCGGCGGCGGCACGGTAGAGCGCGACCGCGTCCTTCCTGAACTCCTCCGGATACGGAGACCTGCGTCCCACCTGGACATCCCTCCCTGGACCATCAAGATCCATTGTCAGGGTGTCCACTCCAAAGGATCAGCCTCAGTGTGCATGCGTACGTGGGTCTGGCCGGCGGCTCGGTACCAGTGAGTGGTCGGCGGGCCAGAAGTTCCGGGCGCCGACCGGGCTGCCGTAACGGTCGTCCGTGCAGTCCGGGCCCCACTCACCACGGGCCCGGACACGCAAGAACGCCCGACCGGGAACCCGGACCGGGCGCGTGCATGCGTGCTACCTGCCTGCCGGCTCAGTACCAGTGGTCGGCAGGCCAGAAGTTCCGGGCGCCGACCGGGCTGCCGTAACGGTCGTCCGTGCAGTCCGGGCCCCACTCACCACGGGCCCGGACACGCAAGAACGCCCGACCGGGAACCCGGACCGGGCGCGTGCATGCGTGCTACCTGCCGGCGGCTCAGTACCAGTGGTTGGCGGACCAGAAGTTCCAGGCGCCGACCGGGCTGCCGTAGCGGTCGTTCATGTAGTCCAGGCCCCACTTGATCTGGGTGGCGGGGTTGGTCTTCCAGTCCGCACCGGCGGAAGCCATCTTCGACGCCGGCAGGGCCTGGGCCAGACCGTACGCGCCGGACGACGGGTTCGTCGCGGTGTGGTCCCAGCCGCTCTCATGCGAAATGATCTTGTCGAACGCGGCGAACTGGGCCGGGTCCTTGATCATCTGCTGCGCGATCGCCTTGGCGCTCGTCGGGGCCGCCTGGGCGGGAACCGTGGCGAGCATGGAACCGGCGACACCCAGGGCGACGACGGTGCCCGCGAGGGCCTTCTTCGAAGCGGCGATACGGCGGACGACGGTGTTGGACACGGAGAAAAACCTTCCACAGGGAACAGGGGCGGTCGCAGGCACGTCGAAGACATGCGTGAGCCACTCACACGGTGGAGAGGGGTTCGTCGGCGGCGGGTCGAACACCCGTGCCGCCTGGCGACACATCCAGTTCTACAGACGCCCCACCCTCCCGGCAACGACCCCACCTACTAACAACCCTCGCAGTCACCACCCCCACCACCCACCCCGACCCGAACCCGAACCCCGCAGCTCACAACCCCTCCACCCGCCCCACACAGGCACCCACCCCGACCACTAACCCGATTCGTATGTGACCCACGCCCTATGGGACGCCTCACCCCCCAACACCCCAAAACTCACCCGACGTCACCACCCCGACCCACCACGAAACCACCGACCACCCTCGAAACGACCGACCACCAACCCCGACCACCCCACAACCACACAAAACCAGGACGAAAGGACCAGAAGGCGAGGAACCGGGACCCCCACCCGAAGGCCACAGGCCGAGCCAAGCGCCAAGGACCCGGGAACCACGGACAGGAACCACAGGCGGGAACCACCGGCGGGAACCACCGGCCGGACCGGGCAACCGAGAACCCCAGGCGGGGCCCGCGCCAGGCCATGTGCAGGCCGGGCATCTCTTCGGTGTTCCCGATCTCGGTGACAGCCTGTTCGACGTTCATGTCCGTCATCTTCCCCTCCCCGCGCCGACCACATGATCGAAGCGGGGGATCACGCCGGTTGCCGGCACCGTTCGGCGACGACTGTGCCCCAAGAAGGATGCAGGCCCTGAGCAGGGTGAACGAGGCTCGGCCACACGTCTGACGCTTGATCGTCGCGATTGCGTCGACGTGTCATTCGACGATGCCGGAGCTGCAGGGGAGGGTGAGGCCGGCGATAGCGGCGTGGACGTCTTGGCGGACGGAGTCGGCGAAGACACCGATGGGTGGTGAACGTTTGGACGTTCGCGTCCGGCACCGGTCCTGAGCACCGGCCACCGGCCGGACCTCCCGACCGCCCGCGGGCAGTCCGCGCCGCGTCAGGCCGCAAGGACACGGCCGCCTGCCTCACACCCCGCCTCGGCACACACCTTCGCCAGGATCCCGATCCCCACCCACCCCCCTCCCCGCCCCGTCACACGCGGGGCAACGAACCCCGCGACTCGAAGGCAACCGCATCAACCGCACCCAACCCCCGCACCGGGAATTCGCCTGCGGGCCCGATGCCGGGCGGACCACTCCCACCACCGGCCCCGACTCCCGCCCTCCCCCCGCCCGGATGCGCGACCCCGTGAACGTCAAGACCCGGATACCCGGATACACACCCACGCCGACAGCACCACCCGAAACGGCCGGCCCCCACAGCGACATGCCAGAAAAGAGGCCCGGCCCCCCGTCACGGGGCCGGCGGCGTTCAGAGCGGATCGCGCCCGCTCAGACCCACGACCCGGTCCAGCAGCGGGGCGTCCTCCGATACGGGCACGACGGGACCGAAGATGCCCCCGCCCCGGTCCCCCTCCGCCGCGGCCGCCGACAGGAACGCGTACGAGGCCCGCAACGCGGCCGGATCGGGCACGTAGTCCAGGCCGGTGGCCCGGGCCAGATCCCACCCGTGCACCACCAACTCGTCCGCCGCCACCGCACCGGCGACAGCACCCGGCAGATCCACACCACCCGCACGGGTCACACCCGTCCAGGCGGCCGGATCCCGCCACGCCCCGGCCAACTCACCCAACACCCCCGGCAGCTCCTCCCGCCAACCGGCGGACAACACGGGCACCACCGGACCGGGGGCTGTGTCCGTGGTCGCACCCAGATCCTTACGCGCCGCATCACGGAAAGCGACACACAAACCTGCGAGGTGACTCAACAGATCACCGACCGTATAAGCCGGACAAGGGGTCGGATCGGCGAGCCGGGCATCGGGAACCGCGACCACCAGACCCGCCACCACCCGCGCCTGCGGCCCCAGATCCAACAACCTCGTACCGGCCATCCGCCACTCCTCCCGCACAGTGGACCTGCAGCCTAGACCGACGCCACGCCCCCTCCCACCCGGCACGACGCGACACGGCCCGCACACGACGCAGCGCGCCCCGAGGCGACCCGTACCCGACACAGCACCACACGCGGATCCGCCCCACCCGACCGGGCGAAGGTGCACCCGCCGCGCCACCCGGGTCCTGCGCGAGGATCCACCCCACCCGGCCCGGGGCCGACGGTGCACCCGCCACGCCACGCCCGACGCACCACCACGACCGCACTCCGGCGTGAGGATCCGCCCCGCCGGACCCGGAGCCGACGGCACGCCCGCCACCGCCCTGCCGCGCCCCGCTCGACGCACCCACCACGACGACGGAGGATGAGGAACTGTGATGACAGTCCTGCTGGTCGGCGTGCTGGAAGGCGCGGAACTGGAACTGCTGCGGTCGCGGATCCAACGCAACCCCCACTTCCGGGTCATCTCCCATGCCCACACACCCGACATCGCCCTGGCCCACGCCCGCGTCCTGCTCCCCGACATCACCATCCTCACACTCCCCGGAAACCTGCGCGAGGACCCGACCGCACTCGATGTCTTCCACGGCGTACGAGCCCTGGACCCACCCAGCGGAGTCGTACTCCGCACCAGAACGGACACGCCCCCCGACGACCTCGCCGGCATCACCACCGACGGAGCCGTCCACCACGTCCGCGCCGGCGACGAAGAAGGCCTCATGCGAGCCCTCCGCACCATCGGACTACGCCGAGCCACCTGCGACCCCGACCAAACACCCTGAACCCAACCCCACCACCACGACCCCGCCGAGCACACCCCACCCCGCCGGAACAAGAACCGGAACAAGGAGTGGGAGAGGGACGGGAGCGGGGGCAGACGGTCGGCACGCGGCAGCCGGCCCGACGTGCACGGTTAGACAACGCCCGGCACACCCCTGCAGTGAGCCTCCGCCAACTTGAAGTTGCAGGTCAAAGGGCTGGTGTGACCGGTCCTCGGGGCGCTCATGCTGGTCGTCGGGGAAAGTCCACAGCGAAGATCATCCGTCAGCGGTTGACTTCGAGGTTCGTCAGGACGAGCAGGGCTCGCAGGAGCTGGGTGGCGCGGGCGGGGTCGGTGCGGAGCTTGGTGAGGATCCGCCAGTTCTTGAGGTGGGCGAAGCCGTGCTCTACCGGCGCGCGTCCGACTGCGAGGACGCAGTTGGCTTCTTTCTCGCCTGGGGTGAGTTTGTGGGTGCGGCTGGCGGCGTAGCCGGTGACGATCACGGGGTCGAGGATGTCGTTGTCCAGGCCGCGGAAGCCGAGGTCGGCCAGGGCCCCGAGGCCGGCGGCGCGCAGGTGGGGCAGGATGTGGTCGTGGCGGGCGGCGGTGTTGTCGTGGGTGCGGCCGGGCCGGGCGGCGGATATCCAGATCAGGCGCCCGTACTCGTCGGTCAGGGCGAGGAAGTGCAGGCCGTGAGTTCGGTGTTTGCCGGAGTAGTTCCGTCGGTCGGCGCTGCCTGTGCGGCGCTGGGTGCGGATGAGGGTGCCGTCGATCAGGACCAGCTCCCCGCCCTGCTTGTCGACCTTCTTCAGGACACGGTCCAGGCGCGGGGCCTGGGCGGCGAGCAGTCCGGTCAGCTCGTCGTGCCAGCGGCGGACGGTGGACTCGGACACGCCGTTTCCGCCGGCCATGTCGGCCAGGCGCTGGTCGTGACGCAGTAC
Organism: Streptomyces virginiae; assembly: GCF_041432505.1. Lineage (GTDB taxonomy): Bacteria > Actinomycetota > Actinomycetes > Streptomycetales > Streptomycetaceae > Streptomyces > Streptomyces virginiae_A. Next base: position 8,768,613 of record NZ_CP107871.1, on the reverse strand, counting down.
GGCCAGGACGATTACCGCGATCTTCCCGGGCGGCAGGATCCGCCACCTGGAGCGAATCGTCTTCAGATGGCGCCGTATCAGGTCGGCGAGGTGGTTGACGGTGCGCGCGGACAGCGGCAGACGGCACTGGTAGACAAGCGGGAGGTTGTCCTCGGCGCGCTCTTTGGTATTCGTCACGCAATTCCAACGGCCTCCGGGGGCAACCGGGTATCGCCCGTGCCGGACCGCTCCGAGTGGCGATGCTGCTGGTCACAGGCGGGTGGTGAACCGGCCGTCGGGCAGTTTGCGGAGCCAGCCGCGGTCGACGAGTCTGAGCAGCTTGCCGCGCAGCGGTTCCAGCTTGGACTTCACGCTGACGTCCACCCCCACTGCCTCGCCGACCTCGCGGGCCATGACCGGTCTGGCGGCCTGCTGCACGGCGATGATGATGCGCTGGTAGTCCCGCGGCAGCGTGTCCTCCTCCTGGCCCGGCTCGCGGTGCGGGATCAGCATCACCGCCTGGCCGCCCACCTGCCCCGGCATCGGCCTGGCGGAGGCGCGTTCCTCGGCGAGCTGCCCGGCTATCCGCTCAAGAACGCTTTCGGCGACGGCGAGTTCGTCCCGTTCGGCGCGCACTTCCGCCAGCTGAGTGGCCAGCTGTTCTTCGAGTTCGTCCAGTTCCGCACGCCGCGCGGTGATCCGTTCCAGCAGCTCGGGATCCAGCATGCACCGGATCGTAGAGGGCTGTCCGGCCCCGGCGGGCAGGAACTGGAGTGCTCGCCGCTCCAGGGCTGGGAAAGGAGCCATAGCGCAGGCGCTCGGCCTTGCCGCCGCGTAGTCCACGGTCTCGTCGATGCCCTTGCACTGGGTACCGTGCAGTCCGGCGGCGAGTGCGGGTTCCTCGGGTGGGGCGGCGGGATCCGGCGCGCGGAGCTGTCCGGGGCGCGGGTCCAGGGCCATCCGCCGCCCCGTCCAGATCCCGCTCAGGTGGCGTGTTCGCGGCGCCGGTACGCCCCCGTGGCGAGGCATGTATCTCTCGTGGGGCCGGGCCCGTTCATGGAAGGGGCCCGGCCTTGTCGCGGGGTGGGGTGGGTGTCAGCTGAAGACGACGGAGCGCAGGCGCAGGCGGTCGCCGAGCCTCTGGCCGGGGGACATCGCGTAGAAGGTGTCGCCGTCGCAGTCCGCTTCGAGGAAGACGGTGGCGGTGGATGTCGTGTAGTTGCGCGGGGCGAAGGCGGGCAGGGCCGAGCCGACCGTCTCGGGGATGTTGATGCACTCGCCGCTGTTCGGGGCGTTGAGCTCCCCTCGCAGGCTCAGGCCGTTGAGGCCGACGTAGGTGTACACGAAGTCGCCGGTGGCGGCCGCAGCGGGCGAGGTCGGCAGGGCCGCGGAGAGCAGGAGGGCGCCGAGGGCGGCGGCCACGGTGTTGCGCAAGCGCATGGGCTGATCCTTCGCTGAAAGGGAGGACGTGCTGTCAGCACCCCTTTCCCTGCCCGGAACCGCCCCGGCTGCGTCTCCGCCTGCAGGAAGGTTTCACCCTCACCCGTTTGGACCTGCACGAATCCGCCGAGGGTTCGACATCACGAGACGTACCTCAAGAACCGACAGCCGACCGCTGGTAAACGATCTACACAACAGACAACCGCCCCTGACCAGCACGAGTACCCGGAAGACCAATCACACCAGCCCTTTGACCTGCGACTTCAAGTTGGCGGAGGCTCAGTGAATGGCACCCTTGACGCACCACCGCACGGCGGACGAGCCGCCGCACACGCTTCCCAGATCGGCGAATCTCCCGGCTCGAAGCCCAGATTTCTGAAACATAACCAGCCCGAAGCGGCAGTCACGCCACCCGATAAACCGCCAGGCCAGTTCTGACCGGCGACACTTCGGCCGAGCCGTTCAAGGAAACCTCACCCTCTTCGAACATGCCGGTAGGAGGCGCTGAGGTGACAACTCTCGGACTCAATCGGCTTCTTGAGGCGGCAGCGCCGCCACGATCGGATGGTCCCTGCCGATCGGACCGAGCTTGGCGCTGCTGCCGGGGGAGCCGAGGTCGGAGAAGAACTCGGCGTTCACGGTATTGAAGTGCCGCCATTCCTGCGGGGTGTCGTCTTCGAAGAAGATCGCTTCAACGGGGCACGCCGGCTCACATGCGCCGCAGTCGATGCACTCGTCCGGGTGGATGTAGAGCATCCGATCACCCTCGTAGATGCAATCGACAGGGCACTCATCGATGCATGCCTTGTCCTTGACGTCCACACAGGGCAAAGCGATCACAAACGTCATCGAACTGCCATCCTCTCCAGATCGTTCCTGCTTGCCGTTCCGGCTCAACGCGGCCGACCGTAGGGGCTCAAGTAGACTTGAGGTCAAGAGGAGGCGCCCTGTATGAGCAGCGACCGTTCCGAAGCCGAACGGGCCACGCCGGACGACTGGCTGAGCATCGGTGACGTGAGCGCGCGGACCGGAGCGGCTGTCTCTGCACTGCGGTTCTACGAAGAGCTCGGCCTGATCGCGTCCGAACGCGACAACCGCAACCAGCGCCGCTACCCGCGGCACATGCTGCGCCGGATCGCATTGATCTCGGTGGCGAAACGGATCGGCATCCCGTTGCAGGACCTCCGGGAGGCGTTCGCTGATGTGCCGCTCGACCGCCCGCCGAGTCACCAGGAGTGGCAGCTCGCCTCGCGTGGCTGGAAGCGTCGACTGGAGGAGCGTCGGCAGACCATCGAGCGGCTCGAGGCCGAGCTCACCGGATGCATCGGCTGTGGATGCCTCTCGATGAAGGCCTGCGCTCTGCTGAACCCAGGCGACGCGCTCGCCGAGGACGGAGTCGGCCCCCGGAGACTGTGAGGGAGGGCGCACGGTTTCGACGCTCGAGAGTGAAGCCTCGGCATCTTCCAACTTTCTGGTGGAAGATGCCGACGTGACGACTCTCCGGGGGTGGCGCCCCTGGACCGGGCCGCGCACGTCCGCACCGTCGCCTTCCAGCCATCCGGCCACAGCCCGTCATGGCCCGTGTCGTCAATGTCCCTCGTGCTGCTGCTCGACAAGGACCGGTCCGGCTCCAGCAGCAGCCACGCCCAGTATCCGCACGGTCATCGCGGTCTCGCTCGACGGCCGTGGTCACCGTCAGGAGCCGGCCAGGGCGGTTCCCGCCGAGGCCAGGGAGGACTTCCCCGCGCACAGGCCGGACGGGACGGACCAGAACCACAATCAACCCCGAACCCTTGGACGTCGGCACAGGCGAGGCCATCGCCAGGGCTGTGCGGCCGGCTCCTCAACACTCGCCCTGAAACGACAGCCTGCCGGCCGCGGTGTCCTCGACGACGAGCTATCCGTCGAGGACCAGGCCGCCGGGGCGCTGCCCGGCGCCCGCCACCACGTCCGACCCGCCGCGGTCCTGGTCCCTCGCCGGCCGCCTACCGTGGACCATTCCCGCCGACCACACCACGCCCTAGACTGCGACCGCTCCAAAACCTGGCGATCATCAGGAGGGCGCACAAGATGAACCGAGCACTGATCAGCGCATTCGCGGCCGTGACGTTAGTCGTGTCCGGAGGAAGCGCCGCCACCGCTTCCGACGGCGCTCCGCCACGCACCACGCACGGCCCTTGCCAATACACACAGACACCGGACGAGCCGCCCGCGCGTCATGTTCCGCTGCCGCCCGACCCGCGGCGCACCCCCAGCCGTGGCATGGTTGACATGGCCGTTCCGACCAGCCAGGGTCCGCTCCCGCTGCGTCTGGACCAGGCCAAGGCGCCGTGCACGGTCCAGAGTTTCCTCCACCTGGCACGGCATGGGTTCTACGACCGGACGGTGTGCCACCGTCTGACGGCGTATCCGACGCTGAAGGTCCTGCAGTGCGGCGACCCGACCGGTACCGGTGAGGGAGGGCCCGGGTACAAGTACAAGGACGAGCTGCCGGTGGATCTGCCACCCGCGCCGACCGATCCGACCGGGGCGCGCCGCCTGTACGGGCGCGGCCTGCTGGCGATGGCCAACGCCGGTCCGGACACGAACGGCTCACAGTTCTTCGTCGTCTACGGCGACTCCGCACTACGCCCGAACTACACGGTGTTCGGCACGGTCGGCCCCGACGGCCTGGCAACACTCGACAAAACCGCCGCCGGAGGAATCGAGCCGACCGCCGAGGACCCGGCACCGGTCGACGGCACACCCGTACTACGGACCGAACTGCTCCGCGTTCGGCCGTCCTGCCGGCATTGACTCCCCGCGGCCGCGCCGAAGCCGCGACCACTGCGATGACGTCTGCCCGGGAGCCAGCCGGGGTGGTGGTGGAGCCGAAGCGGGCCGCAACCTGGGAGACCCACAGTCGGACGCGGGCGCGGGCCGTGTGGTCAGCGGCGTGGTCAGGGCGCGGAGGGTGGCGTCCACGAGCCGGCCCGCCAGGGCCACGCCCGTGTCCCGCTTCCAAAAAGTGTCGGCCGTCGTGCGGTTCAGGTACCGGGCAACGCTGTGTCCTGTCCTTCTCGCTGATGTTCTGCATACGGGCGGCCGGCACGAGCCGCAGACATGAGCCGACCAACAGACCCGCGTCCCGCTCCGGCAGGGTGCACCCTCAACCAGTCCAGGCCGCGGGCCCGGTCGCCGAGTTCGAGGGGGCCCCAGGAGCGCTGCGCGTCCGTGCTCGCGGGCACAGAGCGCGGATCGACGGTGTCTGTCCCGCACCCGGCGCAGCAGCAGGAGCGCCGGGTGCGGGCGGGGCGGCCTGAGCGGGCGCGGGGGCTTGGCGGCGGCCGCGTCCCCTCCAACACGACAGCGCCGGGGTCCATGGCGGGAGCGGATCGGCAGGATGCCGCGCATCAGTGCGATCAGCGCCTGACTGTCGTGAAGGTTAGCGCCGGAGATGCCCACCGAGAGCGGCAGCCCGTTGTGGTGACAGATGACGTGAATCTTCGATCCGAGCTTGCCGCGATCGGTCGGATTCGGTCCAGTCAACGGCCCCCTTCGACCTCCCGGATACTGACCAAGTCGATCGCGCAGCGCGCCCAGTCCAGCTCGCCGTACACACCCAGTCGCTCAAGGACGCCGCGGTGCAGTTTGGCCCACACCCGCGCCGTTGACCGGTCCGTGAAACGCCGGTGCACCGTCCGCCAGGAGGCACCGAAGACGGGCGGTAACTGCCGCCAAGTACGGCCCGAGTTCGCCACGAAGATGATCGCGGCCAGGGGCGCGCGGTCATCGCACCGCCGCCGGCCTCCGCCTTGAGCGCGTACCGACGACTCCAGCGCCAAGTCCTGAAAGATCGCCTACAGGCCGTCCGCCACCGGCCGCTCAACGATGTCCGTGCCGAAGCAACGATCGATCGCCGCTCAAGACACCGTCCAAGGAGCCGTTGCCATACCGGTCATGGAGTCTGTCGATCGATCGGGAGTCTCGATCGGGTGATCGCGGGCACTGCCCGGCATGAGAGCCGGGCCTGGCGGTATACGGGGAAAATCCAGGGGAGCGGACGGCCGCGCGCTGCTACGGTCGGGCGCTATGAGCTGGCTCCCCGACGACTTCGTCCATCCCGTCCTTGTACCGCTGCCGGGCAGTGGTCATCACCTGCGGCCGATCCGGGAGGCGGACACCGCGCTCGACTATCCGGCCGTGATGGGTTCGCGCGAGCGGCTGTGGACCATATTCGGCCCAGCCTGGGGCTGGCCGGCAGCCACCATGACCTACGAGGCCGACCAAGCCGACCTGTTGCGGCACGAGAAGGAGATCGCCGCACACCAGTCTTTCAACTACGCCCTGTTCGACGCGGCGGAGACAGCTCTGCTCGGCTGCGTCTACATCGACCCACCGGAGAGGGCCGGCGCGGACGGCGAGATCTCCTGGTGGGTGGTGGACGAGCTGGTGGACAGCAAGGTCGAGCAGGCCCTGGACGAGCTGGTGCCCCGGTGGATAGCCGCCGACTGGCCGTTCGAGCAGCCGCGCTTCCTCGGCCGAGAGATCTCCTGGTCGGACTGGCTCGCCCTGCCGGAGCACCCCGACGCGTAAGCAGCTTTTGTCGTAATGCTCTGGGGGCTTGGTGCTCCGACGGCCGTCTCGATTGGGTGACCGTCGGGCGCTAGACGCAATCGAATGCACGTTTCACTAGTGCTGTGAGACCACCGTTCCGCTTCCCCGAGGACCTGATCACGCTGCGGCGCCAGCTGATCGCCCGATCCGGAACCCTGTGCACCCACCCTCACTGGACGACCCGCCTCCGGATCACCCTCGAAGCGGCCTGGCCTTCCGTCCCGATCTACCTGTAGAGGCCACACCCGATGTCCGTGAAGCCCATCGACTTCGACCGCCGCTACGGCGAGCTGGACCAGCGGGCGGCGTGGGTCCCCTGGGCGAGCCAGCGGTGGATGGCCTGCTCGTTACGGGTGATGACCTCCTGGGTGGCCCATTGGGCGGTTTCCCGGTCGGGGTAGGTGGCGGTTCGCGTCAGCACGGGGTCCCCCGTTGGGTCGGGAAGGTCAGAATGATTCGAACGTCCAGATCAGAGCGACTTCGGTGTCGTTGACCGCGAGCAGCCCCGCATCCCAGCGGCTCCGGCTGAATGGACTGGTCGCGTTGACCGGCTGCTCGTAAAAATTCGGTGCCTCGCCGTCCCAGCCGATGTTGGAGTAGAAACGGGTGCCGACAGGAAACCGAGAGAGCAGCAACTGAGCACGGCGTTCCATCTCCGGTTGCCGCTCTTCGAAATCCCATGTCTTCGACACGTCCATGCCGACGATCGCAAGAAGGACCATCAGCGATGTGACCGAGGAACGTGGCAGCTCATCGACGGAGTGCCGGAACCGAGCCACGTCGGCCGGATGGGTGGGGGGCTCGATCCAGGCGAACGTCTCGACCTCGCGGTCGACCTCCTCCTCGTAGGGATCGAGTGACGCCCAACCTCGGGGATCAGCGGTTTCAGCACGCATGATCGCCGCAACGTCGAACCACCACTCCGCGTGATCGCGGGCAGCAACAGTCGCAAAGGCCCAGCGGTCCTCGTACAGCCCGAGTCCGTCTGCCCAGCCTTCCGCGGTGAGGTCGTGCATCATTCGCTCCATGGTTCCGGCATCGAGGTGAGGATGACGAAGGGCGGGTTGAGGTTCGGGTCGTACTTGATTCGAGTGCTCACGCCGTGGACATCGTGGACGGGGCCTGCATAAGACGCGCTCGCCTTCTCCGAGGACCGGCCTGTCACCGCGTTTCCTTGAAGTGGGCCTTCCAACGGTACCGACGACACCTGGAACGATCTCGAAGGGGGCTGGGCGGCGGATTCTTCAGCCAATCCTGGATCTCAGCCGTCTTCTGATGGACCGACGGCCTCCCACATCCGCGGCGCTGCGGCAGGAGCGCCGGGTGCGGGCACCCGGAGCGGGCCCGGGAGTGGGGACTCGGCGGAGTGTGCGGCCCACTTGTCACCGGCCGCGCTCATGCGTTCGGCCAGCATGCCCCTCGCAGCGCCGGCCGCAACCACGAGTGCGGGAGCGGCGGTCACCGCCGGGGCGGGCGCGGGGGCTTGGCAGCGGCCGCGGTGACGGCGTCCCTCCCCCAGTACCGTGCCTACCGGCCGCGTCCCGCAACACTCGAACCACCGTGCCCGTCATCACCAGGCTCTTGCGTCACCACCATGTCCCGGTGCTGTAAGGGAATTGGGCTCGGGGCACCCACCCGCCCAGTCGGCCACTAGCGTGCGGCCATCGGGCCCAGCAGCCCAGCCGACCATCACACCTCGGGAGCCTCTGCCATGCCCATCCGTGGTCCCCGCACCCTCCTCGCCACGATCGCCCTCGCCACCACGCTGACGCTGACCGCCTGCGACCCCGCAGCCGAAGCCGAAGCCCCTCCCGCCGCCTCCGCCACTGTCTCCGCGCCCGCCTCCTCCACCTCGCCCGCCGGTTCGGGCAAGCACACGCTGGCCGAGGCCGCCACCGCCGGCGGGCTCACCAAGGCCACCGGTGCCGGCGCGGTCTCCGACGTCCCGGTCGACCCGGGCGAGATGCGTGACGGCATGCACCTGGTGGTCGCTGACTACAACCGTGCGGGGCAGACCTCCGGCCGCCGCATCCTTTTCGTCGGCGTCGACAGCGTTCCCGAGGACCCGAACAAGCGTCGCGAGCACCTTTGGCGCGGCCTGATCGACTACGCGCTGCAGAACGGTTCCACCGGCACCCCCACCACCGCGAAGCCGTACGAGCCCGGCCCCTTCGGCGGATCCCTCGAGTGCCTCAGCCTGCCCGAGTCCGCCAACGCCACCGACGTCATCTGCGGTTGGTCCGACACCACCACCGCCGCCGTCGCGCTCTTCCCCCGCACGACCCCGGCCGACGCCGCCCGCCTCTTCGCCGCCATGCGCGCCGACCTCGAACACTGACCGCCCCGTCCGATGGTGATGGGACGGCTCAGCCCCCGGCGCCCAGTGCGAGGCCGCCGTAGGACTGCCGCGGGTCCACCGTCGCTTCTCCCATCCGCCCGGGGGCGCGTTCCACCGGTCGTGCCGGTGCTGACGACGGCCAGCACCGGCGAAGCGACCCGGCCTCCCGTCGGCCGCCGTAGTGGCCTCACGGGCTCCGGGAGCTACCAGCCACGTAGCGGCGGGGGTGGTGGTCGCGCGGGAACGGGCGGCGGCCGGGGAGACCCAGGGTCGGGAAGTGCTCGCCCCGCCGAGAGGGGTGGTCAAGGAGGCGAGGGCCGCATCCACGAGACAGCAGACCAGGGCGGTGCCCGTGGTCTGCCGCCAGGACGAGTCGGCCGTCAGCCGGTTCAGGTTGCGGGCGACGGTGTGGGTGCTGTCGCTCCCCCCGAGGTGCTGCATGCGAGCGGCTCGCAGCGGCCACAGGCGCGAGCCGACCGGAGGACCCGCCTCCCCATGAAGGCGCGGCAGTGGACCGGCACGGCCGCCCTCCGGGAGTCCCGTCCCAGCCAAGCCCCGTGCCGGCCCACCCGCCGACCCGCCGGTCAGGGGGCGTCGATGAGTACCCGGCCGTCGGTCGGCACCGTTGCCGCGAGCCCGTTCGCGTACGCGTTCTGCACGCGGGACCGCTCCGTCGCGTTGGGCACGGCGTTGGTGCAGGCCGTCCCGGCGCTGGACCCGGACATCAGCTGGGTGCACGGCCCCGGCTTGGTGTCCGGGAGGCCCAGGCTGTGACCCAGCTCGTGCGCAGCGATGCGCGTCTTGTCGTACCCCTGGCTCACGGCCTGCGCGCCGAGTTCGACGCGGACCTGTCGCCCCGGACGGACCGGGCCGAGGGTGGCTTGCGGCCAGCCGGTGGTGGCCACGATGACGATCTCGGCCCGGGCCCCGGGCGCGGCCTCCACCAGCCGTACGTTACTGACGTTCGCGTTCCAGGAAGCGACCCCGGCCGCGATGGCCGCTTCCCAGCCACCGGCCCTGCTGTCGTCATAACGGAGTGTCACTACCGCTGCGCTGCCGTCCGGTACGGTCGCGGGTGCCGCGGTCGCGGCGGTTGCCGCCGCGAGGACCAGAGCGGCGGTGGAGGTGCCGACTTTCAGCCAGGTGCCCAGAGACATGGTCGTCTTCCTTCATGCGTGGGGGGACCCGGCCCCTCGGCGGAGCCGGGGCATTGGAGACGCCGCCACCGACCGCCTGTGGCACGCGAGTTCGGACTGCCGCGTCTCCGGAGCTCTAAGAAGGTAGCCCCGCACCCCACAAACCCGTCATGCACCTGCCAGCCAATTCCCGTAGGCACTCCAGCCGATGCCCGGTCAGTGGGCGGCACCGTCCAAGGGCTCGCGCGGTCAGGCTTCCAGCCAGGGCTCGGTCACCGCGCGGTCGAAACGGCAGAAGGCCGACCAGGATCCAGCCGCATGGCCGCCGCCGTCCTCGAAGGCCCCGTGCCGGTACGCCTGTGTCCTGGAGGCACGCTCACACGTCGCGGCGCCTGACGACGAGCACGGCGAGTGCGATCGCGATCAGCGGCCAGAGCGCGTACACGATCCAGGAGCCGGTGACCGTGCCGGTGTATCCCAGGGATCCGGGATCGGGCTCCCAGCTCTGGACCAGGCGCTTCCAGGCCGCCGACACCATCGCGTGGTTGATGTCCGCCGACCAACGATCACTCTCCGAGAACATGGGCGGCAGCATGAGCAGCGTGAAGATGCTGGTGACCATGGTTGCAGCGCTGTGCCGGAGAAGGACGCCGAGGCCCAGACCGATCAGCGCGCAGACCGGGGCCAGCAGGGCGGATGCCACCAGCGCCCGCAACACACCGGGGTGAGTGAGCGGGACCCCGGCGTGCCGCCCGCTGAGGATGGCCTGGGAGACCAGGAAGGAACCGGTGGAGATGACCGTGCCGACCGCGGTCCACAGCGCGGCGGTGACGGCCGCTTTGGCCAGCACCACCGAGCCGCGGGCTGGGACGGCCACGGTGGTGGTGCGGATCAGGCCGCTGCTGTACTCGCTCACGACGGTGAGGGCGCCCATGCTGCTGGCAACGAGTATCAGCGTCCAGTAGCCCGCCGGCGGATAGGCGTCGTAGGGCAGGAAGTCAGCGGGGCCGGAGCGGGCGGCGTTGTCCGCGAGCGTGGCCACGGCGGAGGACCCGATGACGAAGAGGACGGTGAGTGCGATCGTCCACGGTGTGGAGCGCAGGGACCGCATCTTGATCCACTCGCAAGCGAGCAGGTCGCGGAAACGGGCGGGTGGCTCGGTGACCGGGGTGGTCGGGCGGACTGAGGCGAGTGTCGTCATCGGGGTTGTCCTGCCTGGTATTCGACGCTGTCGGCGGTGAGTTCCATGAAGGCCGCCTCCAGTGAGGCGGTGTGGGTGGTCAGCTCGTTGACGCGGATCCGGTTCTCGAAGGCGAGCGCTCCGATTCGGTCCGCCGGGAGCCCGGTCACGGCGAGTTTCTCGGCGCCCGCCGAGCCTTCCGATTCGACCGTGGCGCCCGCCGCGGTCAGCACCGCTGCCAGCTCGGCGGCCTGTGGTGTCCCGACCACGACGCTTCGACGGGTGCCGCGGGCCGCGAAGTCTGGTAGCGACTCGGCGGCGATGAGGCGGCCGCGGCCGATGACCACCAGTTGATCGGCGGTGTTCTCCATCTCCGACATCAGGTGGCTGGAGAGGAAGACGGTACGTCCCTCGGCGGCCAGACGCCGGAAGAGCCGGCGTACCCAGAGCACTCCCTCCGGGTCCATGCCGTTGATCGGCTCGTCGAACATGAGCACAGGCGGGTCGCCGAGCAGGGCGGCGGCGATCCCCAGCCGCTGCTTCATGCCGAGGGAGAATCCGCCGATGCGACGGCTCGCCACCTCGGCCAGCCCCACTTCCTGGAGCACCTCGTCCACCCGGCGTCGCGGGATGCCGTTGCTGCGCGCCAGGGCGGACAGGTGGGCGACGGCGCTGCGTCCGCCGTGGACCTGTCCGGCGTCGAGGAGGGCACCCACGTGCCGCAGTCCGCGCGGGTGGGCGTGGAACGGGACACCGCTGACCGTGGCGGAGCCGGTGGTGGGAGTATCCAGGCCGAGGATCATCCGCAGGGTGGTGGACTTGCCGGCTCCGTTGGGGCCGAGGAATCCGGTGACCTGACCCGGCCGCACGGTGAAGGACAGATGGTCGACAGCCGTCTTGCGGCCGTAGCGCTTGGTGAGTTCGTTGACTTCGATCACGGCACCCACACTGCCGGGAGGACGCCGTCCGGACATGGGGCTGTGGGAGGCAATCGTGCGGTCGGGTTGGCCCGTGGGCGTACGTCCCAGGGCCAATGCCGCGCGGGCGGCGGGCCGGTCGGTCTCGCGGCGTGGACCTCATGACGACCGCCCCGCTGCCTGTGCGTGTCGCGCTACGCGGCCTTGCTCCCGAGACGGGGGCACGCCGCCGATGAGGAGAGCCAAGACGATCGCCTGGGCGGGGGTGTGCCCTCCACCTCCTCGTGGTGGGTCTGCTGGTGGGGCACCCCGCGTCATCGGGCACGGTCCACGATGTCGCCCTGGCCCACTCGTATCTGCTTCGCCACCGGACCGGCGCTCCGCCACGCCTTCAACCTGTCCGCCCTGCATGCGACGTTGCGCGTCCTGCCCCCCGCGGGTACCCCGGGTGCCGGCGGGGGTCAGGACGCGCAGAGCCACGAAAGTCTCGCGCAGGTGCACCGGGCCGCGACCGGCTCGCGCAGCACGATCCGGCCGATCGCCCGGAGCGCGCCCGATCACCGAGCGAAGGGTCGGCCCCGCTCGCGCCGACCTGCCGCCGCCCCGGACCGACACGGGACAACCCTCAGGCCTCCAGATACCGCAGCACCGCGAGGATCCGGGGGCTGTGGCCCTCGGTCCCGCGCAGCTCCAGCTTGTCGAAGACCGCGTTGAGGTGCTTCTCCACCGCGCTCAGCGAAAGGTGCAGCCTCCGCGCGATGGCCGTGTTCGTGCACCCCTCCGCGAGCACCTGGAGCACCTCCCGCTCACGCGGGGTCAGCCGGGCCAGCGGATCGGCGTGCGCGCTGCGCACCACCAACTGCCGTACGACCTCCAGGTCGATCGCCGCACCGCCCGCGTGGATCCGCTCCAACGCGTCGAGGAACTCCTCGACCTGCGCCACCCGATCCTTCAGCAGGTAGCCGACCCGCTCCGCGCCGGCCGCGAGCAGCCGGGCCGCGTAGCTCCGCTCGACATGCTGGGAAAGGACCAGGACGCCGGTACCGGGCAGCCGTTCACGGATCTCGACAGCCGCCCGTAGCCCCTCGTCGGTGTGGGTCGGCGGCATCCGGATGTCCACGACGGCCACGTCGGGGCGGAGCATCTCCGTCTCGGCGACCAGCGTCACCGCGTCGCCGAACGCCCCGACGACCTCGTGCCCCTCTTCCCCGAGGAGTCGGGCCAGGCCCTCCCGCAGCAGGGTCGAGTCCTCGGCCAGGATCACACGCACGGCAGCTCCGCGACGATGGTGGTGGGTCCCCCGAGGGGGCTGTCGATCCGCAGGACGCCGTCGAGCGCGGAGACCCGTCCGCGCAGCCCGGTCAGGCCGCTACCCGCCGGATCCGCGCCACCCCGACCGTCGTCCTCGATCCGCACGGTGAGCGGGCCGCCGGGCGGCCCCTCGATCCGCACCGAGACGGCCGAGGCGGCAGAGTGCTTGGCCGCGTTGGTGACGGCCTCGGAGACGACGAAGTACGCGGCCGTCACCACCGGGCGTGGGAGCGGCCCCACCACCTCGTACGCGATCCGCAGCGGCAGCCCGCACCGCTGCGCCACCCCGCCGAGCGCCTCCTCCAGACCGAGGCTGTCCAGCGCCGACGGATACACCCGCCAGGCCACCTCGCGCAGTTCGGCCAGCACCTCCTGGGCCTCGCGGTGCGCCTGGCCCAGCAGCTCCGCCGCCCGCTCCGGATCCCGCCCGCCGCTCCGGCGTGCCCGCCCGATGAGCATCGCGAGTGCCACGAGCCGCTGCTGCACCCCGTCGTGGAGATGCCGCTCGATCCGCCGCCGCTCCACATCCACCGCCCGCACGACGGCTGCCCGGCTGACCGAGAGCTCGTCGATCCGGCGCCGCAGCAGCTCCCGCTCCGACGGCCCGAAGCACTCCCGGGCCAGCCGGGCGTCGAGCGCCGTCAGCGCAAACAGCCCCTGGAGACCGAGGAACAGCAGGACGCCCCCGAGAACCAGCTGCATCAGCAGCTCCGCGGTCCCGATGGTCCCGCGCACCACCCCGCCGGCCAGCAGCCCCGCAAGCACCAGGCCAAAGCCGAGCAGCGCCAGGACGACCCCGCACATGAGCCCCGACCAGGACCGGACCGCCAAATACCGGACCACGCCCTCTCCCCCGTACGTCTCAGGGAACCGGTCGCCGAAGAAGCAGGTCCGCCGCCTGCGCTCCACCTCCACGAGCCGCCGGGCGCCGGAGCCGAAGACCCCGAGGGCATACGGCCGCGTTCGCGGCCACAGCAGGAAGGCGCCGAGCGGCACCCCGGCGAACAGCAGGTACAGCAGGCCGGCCGGCGCCGTCAGGCATCCGGCGAGCACCCCCACCGTCCGCCGGACCGCCGACCGCGTTCCCGCGCCGCCCCGTTCGCCCCCGCTCACGCCCCCACCCTATGCACGCCGGTGGCGGGCGGCCGCCCCGCGAGCCCGGAGCCGTACCGTCAGCCAGGTCGCGCCGGCTGCGAGAACCAGGACGACGACGGCCTTGGAGGCCACGCCCACGTACGACTCGACCAGTTCCCAACGGTCTCCGAGGGCGTAGCCGGCGAGGACCAGCACGCTGTTCCAGGCCAGGCTGCCCACGGTGGTGAGCAGGAGGAAGAGAGGGACCGGCATCCGCTCCACCCCGGCCGGCACCGAGATCAGGCTGCGGAAGATCGGCACCATCCGGCCCAGGAGCACCGCTTTCGCGCCGTGCCGCCGGAACCACGCCTCGGTCCGCTCCAGGTCCGAGACCTTCACCAGCGGCAACCGCGCCCACAGCGCGTGCATCCGCTCCCGGCCGAAGAGCGCCCCGATCCCGTACAGGGCCAGCGCGCCCACCACCGAACCCAACGTCGTCCAGAACAGGGCGGAGGCGAGGCTCAGCACGCCCTGGCCGGCGGCGAAGCCGGTCAGCGGAAGGATCACCTCGCTCGGCAGCGGCGGGAACAGATTCTCCAGGGCGATGGCGAGGCCCGCGCCCGGCCCGCCGAGCGTGTCGACGAGGCCGGCCGCCCAGCCGGCGATGCCGCCGGCGGGCTCCTGGGCGAGAGTGGTCGAGAACGGCGTCATGAGCCCTCCAAGTCTCAGGGAAGGTCCCCCGGCGGACCCACCGGACGACCCTCCCCAACCTAGGAACCGCAGCTCGCGGCCGGTATGCGCGTTCCCGCCCGGCGTCCCTGCGGAAAACCGCAGGGACGCGACGAGGCCCCACGAGCTATCGGCCTGCTGGCGTAGGCACCGCGTGGCGGTCAACTGCTGGAGCCGACCAGGCGTCCCCAGCTTCACCACGGAGCAGGCCCACGAGCTCCGGGCCCGCATCGTCGGCCGGCAGCGGACGGACGAGGCGGACGAGGCGGCGGCCGAGATCGTCGCGCTCTGCGACGCACTGCCGCTCGCCATCCGCACCGTCGGCCTGCGCCTGGCCATGCGCCCGCACGGGAAGCTGGCCCATCCCTTCATCCTCCTGGAGCGGTTCGACCCCCGTCCGCTCCTGAAGGTGCTGCGGGACACCCGGGCGCCGCCCTGACCAGCGTGCCCACCTGCGCGGGCAGCTCCTGTGCCTTGACGTCCGCTCCCGTCACTGCCGGGCCCGACTTCCGCAACCAGGTCAAGGCCTTCGCCGCCGGCCTGCGGACCTCTCACGAACAGACCTCGCCGACGGCACCGGGGTGCTACGAGTAAGCCGTGTTGTCGTACTCGAACTGCGGGCGGACCCGCACCCCGGTGCTCATCTTCTCGGCAAAGATCTTGTCCCGTGGGATGCCGTGCCCGGCAAGCGCGTCGAGCTGTGACTGGAGTTCCTGGGTGAGGCTGGAACACCTCGCGTACCCAACGCGGATGTCCGCGCTCGGGGTGCCCGGGTCGACGGGCGCCGGTGTCGGGGTGCCGGGCCGCCAGAGCCGGCCGGGGCCGCGGTCGGCGGGTGTCGGTACGCGCAGGAGTTTCGCGAGCCGGGGCACCTTGGTGAAGCGCCCAGTACGATAGGTGCCGGCGACCGCGCCGGAGCGCGAGCGGCAGGGTGAACCTTGCGCTGCGTGACAGCGTGGTCAGGGGTGGCGCTCGACGTCGTCCGCTTCGGACACGGGTGCGCTTTGAGGGCTCGTCATGCCCCCGCATGCCGTCACAAACAATTCCCAGAACATGCCTGGTTCCACTTTTGGGTGAGAACGAGTTGTGACAGCGAATCGGCGCTTCGGACCGCCCCCGCCGACCGTTCTTGACCTTGCTCCGGGAAAGGGTCGTTTGTGACAGTTACGCGGTGTGCGACCGTGGCCTCCGCCCGGTCCGAGTGGAGCCGTGAGGAGGCGGAGGCCCACGGACCATCGCTCTGGGGCGCGGGAGTCGCCTCGGACCACTGGTTCGCATTGCGCTTGCTGCCGCGAGTGAGGCTCTTGACCCTCACGTGACGTCAGGCCGCATAGTCGTTCCCGTGGAGGATCATTGGACCGTGGGACGTGTGGCCGAGCTGGCCGGCGTGAGCATCCGCACGCTGCATCACTACGACGAGATCAGGCTCGTGCGTCCGTCAGCGCGGACCGCGGCCGGATACCGGGCCTATTCGCCGGGCGACGTGGAGCGGCTGCGGGAGGTGCTGGCCTATCGCCGGCTGGGCTTCGGGCTGCGGGAGGTTGCAGAACTGGTCGGGGACCCGTCCACCGACGCGGTCGCGCACCTGCGCCGACTGCGCGGCCTGCTGCTGGAGCGGCGCGATCGCGCCGACGCCATGGTGGCGGCCATCGACAGGGAACTTCAGGCACGGGCGAGAGGACTGAAGGTGACACCAGAAGAGCAACTGGAGATGCTCGGTGCACGGCTGTACGACGCGATCGGCGGCGCCTACACCGCGACACGGCGTACCGAGCCGCGGATCGCCGCGCAGATCTGGGACGCGCTCGGAGACGCGCAGACAGTACTGAACGTCGGGGCCGGCACCGGCTCCTACGAGCCTGCCGATCGCGACGTGACCGCGGTGGAGCCCTCGGCAGTCATGCGGGGGCAGCGGCCCTCCGGCTCGGCGCCTTGCGTGGCCGCCACTGCGGAGAGCCTGCCGTTCGAGGACCACTCCTTCGACGTCGCCATGGCCGTCTCCACCGTTCACCACTGGGAGAACCCGATAGCGGGACTGCGCGAGATGCGGCGCGTGGCCCGCCGCGTGGTGGTGCTCACCTTCGACACCGACGAGCCCGGATGGCAGGACCGGTTCTGGCTCACCCGCGACTACCTGCCCGAGTTCGCCGCCGTCCTCGCAGAATTCCCCTCGCTCGCCGGCATGGCCGACGCGATCGGCGCCCAGGCTGAGCCGGTGCCCATTCCGTGGGACTGCACCGACGGCCTCTTCGAGGCGTACTGGCGCCGACCGGAGGCCTATCTGGAGGACCACGTCCGCCGTGCGATGTCGGTGTGGACGAGGGTCGGACCGGAGGCCGAACAGCGTGCGGTACGAAGCCTCGGCGACGACCTCGACTCCGGCCGGTGGGCCGAGCGCAACAGCGACCTGACCGGCCTCGACGCAGCAGATCTCGGCCTCCGCCTGCTCATAGCTTGAACGGGCGCTCGTCGCGGTCCTTGACCCGGCGCCCGCCTGCCAGGGGAGTTCCAGCAGAGGATGACCGCAGCCCCGGACCGGCAGGTCGAGGACACCGGCTGGGCGGTGTACGCCGACGCGGTGTCGGAGTACGCCGCCCTGGAGCGGGACGGGCTACAGGAGGATGTTGGTGATCGACGAGCTGCACAACGTCCTCGGCGGCAGCGGAGACAAGCGCCGGGAATTCTTGAACCTGCTGCGCTATCTCGGTAACGAGCTGCGGGTTCCGCTGGTCGGCGTCGGCACCCGGGACGCCTACCTGGCCATCCGGGCGGACGACCAGCTGGAGAACCGGTTCGCACCGCTCACGCTGCCCCGCTGGGAGTCCGACGCCGACGCCTGCTCACTGCTGGCCGGCTTCGCTGCCTCGTTTCCGCTGCGCCGGCCCTCGCCGATCGCGTCCGCCGAGATGGCCGGTTACCTGCTCACCCGCAGCGAGGGCACGATCGGAGAGCTGGCCCATCTGCTCACTGACGCCGCCGTCTCGGCGATCGAGTCCGGCGAGGAGGCCATCAACCAGCGCACCCTGCTTCTTGCCCCGTACGACGGGCCGACCCAACGCCGCCGGCTGTTCGAGCGCGAGCTGACGTGAGCCCGCTGCGGCGCTGGCCACTGCACCCACAGCCCGGCCCGCTGGAATCCCTGTCGTCGTGGCTGGGGCGACTGGCCGAGCTGTACGAGATGCCGTGTGCGCTGGCCGAGCTCCGCGCCCTGCTCGGCCGGCACACCTGCGTCGGTGGCGCGGAAGGCGCCAGTCCGGGCGCCGGAACACTCTCGATTTCCGGCGCGATCCGGAGCCGAGGCGTCCGGAGTGGAAGGTTCGTACTGCGTGAGCCCCGAGAGTCCGGCCTCACGAAGGAAACGCGCGATCCCACACCACCAACAGCGAACGAAGCCCTTGTCAGGTTGCACCTCACGACTCGATTCGTCAGGTGTGGCCCGACCGTCGTGACAGATGCTGAGCACGATCCCGACAGCGAGCGCTACGCGTACAGCCGCACGGCTCTGGCCCGTCTCGTCCTCTCTGCGGAGCTGCGCGAGCTGGCCGACAGTGCTTCCGCCGGCGTCGCCACGACCCATGACATGTGGGCCCACCCCGGCGAAGTGGTGGGCAACGCGCTTGACCTGGTGCGTCAGGCCCAGGAGGTTCTGGCCCGCGCCGTGGTCTACGAGCGGCAGAAGGGCACCAGCTGGGAGGCCATCGGCGAGCAGCTCGAAGTGAAGAAGCAACCAGCCCACGAGCGGTACAAGCCCGCCGTCGAGGAGTGGAAGGTTGCCCTTCAGGAGCCGTTCCATCCCGCCCCGCCCGAGCATCCGGTACGCAACCGGCGCCTGCACGACGCCGCGTACGCGCCCACCGCTGCCGGACGTCGGCTCGACCAGTGGGTACGTGAACACATCCCGGCCCACCGGGAGACGGACCATCCGGTCACCGCGCACCTGCCCACGCTGACCACGGCCGAGGAGCTCGTGCAGGTCCTCGACGCACTCAACCACCTCTACTACTACACGCTCACACCCCCGGACCCGGCTGCCCGCGCCCGGCTGGCCGAGCGCAAGGCGGCGCTGCTGGAACGCATCGCTGTCGAGGACGGCCGCCCGCGGCCGCCGAGCAGGCCGCCGAGGCCCGCGCCCGCGCCGCCCAGCTCCGGGCCGAAGCGAACGGGTCAGCCCAGTGACCCGGACTGTCGTCGACCGCAGCCTGACGGGCCCCGAGCTGCTGAACGCGGCGGCTGCCGAGGTGGCGTCCTGGCCGTCGATCTCCCCGTCCCGGGCCCGCCAGGTGAAGTGGGTGGTCGGCGCGTACACCCGCGCCCTGGCCCATGCCGAGCACCCGCTCGGCGACGAGGCGGGCGTTCGCGAGGTCTTCGCCGCCGAGCCGGTCGAGGTCTACCTGCGCCTGGCCCGCACCGGGCAGCTGCGCGTACGCAAGGCTGCCGACCCGTCCAGGGGGTCGGACAACTCCGAGCAGACCCGCCTGGAGGTCCTCAAGGTGCTGGTGACGGCGTGCGGCGCCGAGGACTTCGCCGAGCTCCCGCCGCAGCCGGACCGCCGAGCAAATCGCCGGTCGCCAAGCGGCCCCGCTCCCTGCTCCGCTCGCAGCTGACCGGCCTCGCCGACTCACCCGACGCGACCACCGGTCAGCTGCGGATGCTCGCCGTCGGTGCGGTCGTCTCCGACACCGGTGTCCGGGCGGGCGAGATGTGCACGCGCACGATCGAGGACCTCTCGCCGTCGCTGGAGGAGCTGCGTGTGGTGCGCCGGCCCCAGGGCTGGAGCCAGTCGGAGGCGTTCACCGAGCTGCTCGCCCTGTCCGGCCTTTCCCGGGCGGCACTCAAGCGATGACTGCCCGAACGACAGCACCTGTTGGAGCGGGTCGGCGGCACCGCCACCCCCCTGTGGGTCTCCCTGCACGGCAACCACCACGACGGCCAGACCGTCCCCGCAGGAACGCCGCTGATGCCGCGCGGCCTGGCCCGCGCCTGGACCCGCGCGGTCGCCGAAACCAACGTGGAGATGGCCGGACAGCCGTCCTGGGAGCCGCTGCCCACGCGCATGGAGCAGCTGCGCCGGGGCGTGGAGCCGACCGCCGTCGGGGCGCCGATGATGCCGGACGCCGAGAAGGCCGCCGTGCTCCTGGACGACGTCGCCGCCCGCGGCCGCGCCCTCGCCGAGCTGCGTCGTGCTGGGGAGGACGGCGGCACCGCCGAGCTGCAGGCGCGCGTCGCGGTCCGTCAGGCGGTGCGCGACGCCTGGGCCGAGGGCATCGAGCACACGGTGCAGCTGCAGGTCCTCGCCGACGCGGGTCTGCCCGACACCGTCGCTCTCGCGGCCGCCGGCTGGGAGCCGGTGCTGCTCGACGCGATCGACCGGAGCCAGGGCTGGGGCCGCCTCTCGAAGGCGGCTGCCGCCGTGTGACCCATACGCACGAACGGCGGCGCCCCGGAGGGCCGCCCCGTCCCTCCTGCCCGCAACGCGCGGCGGCCCCGCCGGAGGGATCCGGGGGGGGGCCGCCGCCGGCCTTGGGGACCAGCGGTACAGCGGTTGGCGCTGCCGGACATCCCCTGGGAGCGCTCAGCGCCTCAACGACTGCACCACGACCGCCGCCGACAGCAGGAGTCCGGCACCGGCCATCACCTTGGCGGCGGTCGGGCGTTCGCGCGGGTCCGCCCCGGTGGCCAGCAGGAGCTGCAGCGCCGAGGGGAAGAACAGGAACATCCCAGCCATGGCGCCGATGAACGACCACAGCACCAGCAGCGCCGCGATGGTGCCCGCGACGTAGACGAAGCCGGACGGCCGGGCGCGCAGGAACAACGGCACGGAGACCACCGCGGCGGTCGCGAAGGCGAGCGCCGTGATGCCGGAATCCCCGAACCACACGATCAGCACCGGTAGGGGGGTGACCGCGGCGCACAGCACGAGGCCGACCTGCCATGGATGAATACTCGCTCGCGCAGCGGCCTGCATGACCAACCCCCGGACCCGACGACTTGAACACGTTCAAGCTACCGTATCCGGGGGCGTGCCACGTCAGCGGGTGCACTGGCCAGCTGGACAGCAGGTCAGGGCCCTCGGGGAGGATTGGGGCGACCAGTAGCGGCAGTCAAACGATCTTGATTCCGAATGGCCTTCAGCCACTGGACCTCCTGTCCCTCAACTACTCACATCTGGGGCACAGTCGGCCCGAGGGAATCGGTCTTGAGTAGTAGCCGTACCGCGGTTACTGACCTTGAAGTCGGGTTGTCGTAGGGGCTGACGATCAGTGATCGTCGCGGTATGCCAGTTGTATGAGGTATCCGCAGGGTGGGGGTCTGACCGCGGAGAGGCAAGCGTTCCGCGAGCGGGTCCGGATGGAAGCGGTCGCGATGTTCGCCGCCAGGCGGGGCAGCACGAACATCGCGAAGGAGTTACGGGTCAGTGTCCGGTCGGTTCAGCGGTGGCGGCAGGCATGGAGGGCGGCCGGTCAGGACGGCGTTCGTTCCCGTGGCCCGGCGTGCCGGCCAAAGCTGAGCGACGCGCTGTTCGCCGTTCTCGAGGAGGAACTGGCCAAGGGCCCGCAGCGACATCATCGACGGATGCCTCACCGGCACCCGACTCACACTCACGACACCACGACTACAAGCTCAGTAACGGCTGCCCCGCTACTACTCAAGGGCGCTTCAGCCGCTTGAAGTTTGACCAGGTCGCCCAGCCAGGGTTCTGCTTCAGCGCGTTGAACAGCGTCTTGGGTCCAGCCCCACCACGTCCGGCAACCCCAGCAGCCCACGCCGCTCCTCCGCCGTCATTCGGTCGCGGATGCCGGCCAGGATCTCCTCGTTCACCTGAGCCCGCACCGTGGACGCCATCGCGTCCAGCGTCGAGAACCGCGGGATTTCCAGCCCGGCCTCGACCAGCTTCTCCAACGCAATGTTGATCAGGTCCGCCGGGTTGTTCTTCGACGCCGCCTCGATCCGCATCGTCTCCTCGGCCACCTTGCGCGCCGCTGGCCCGTCGTAGCGCATGCCGCACGCGGACCAGGCCTGGCGCCAAGCCGTCTGCCAGGGTCATGCCCCCAGAGCTTCCGTCACGGGCAGGCACTCGGCGAGCAGGTCGACGACGTCGCGCCAGGCTCGCTGTGCGTGCTGTGGGTGGTAGCCGACGCCGGGGACCGTGGGGTGGTCGACCGGCGGGTGGTGGAAGGCGTGCAAGGCGCCGCCGTAGACCGTGAGGCGCCAGTCGACGCCCGCGGCCTGCATCTCGGCGGTGAACGCGTTCCGTTGCGCGGGCGCCATGATCGGGTCCTCCGAACCGACCCCGGCCCACACCGGGCAGCGGATGCGCGCCGCCTCGCCCGGCCGGCCCGTGGTGGTTGCGTTGACGGTCCCGATCGCGCGCAGGTCGACGCCGTCGCGCCCGAGTTCCAGCGCGATGGCGCCCCCGGTGCCGTAGCCGACGGCGGCGATCCGGCCGGGATCGGTCCGAGGCTCGGTGCGCAACACGTCGAGCGCCGCATGGCCGATGCCCCGCATCCGCTCCGGATCAGCGAGCAACGGCAGGCAACGGGCCAGCATCTCCTCGGGGTCACCCAGATAGCGCCCGCCATGAAGGTCGAAGGCCAGCGCCATGTATCCCAGCTCGGCGAGAGCATCGGCCCGGCGGCGCTCGACGTCGCTGAGCCCCGTGCCCTCCGGTCCGAGCAGCACCGCAGGCCCGCGGTCGACACCGGCCGGGAGCGCGAGATGCCCGATCATCGTCAACCCGTCGGCCCGATACTCGACAGTGCGCGTCGTGATCGTCGTCATGAGACTGGACTGTAGTGACCATCGAGCCCGGTCCGGCCGCTGTTCTGCCGCCGGCAGAACATCGCGGGTATGCGGGCCGGCAGGGCCAGGGTGGCAGCGAGGCGTTCGGCAAGGTGCAGGTCGTCAGAGACGGCAATGTGCTCGACGGCGGCCTGCTCGGCGTCGTACGCGCCGAGGAGCTGCTCCCAGCCCTGGGCGTTCGGCCCGTAGTGCTCGGGGAACACGCGGGCCAGCCACCAGGCCGCCGCGCGCCAGTCCGGCCGCAGGTACCAGGTCTGGTGTTCCTCGACGTCCAGGCCGGTGACGGGGCCGTTGTAGGAGCGCACGCGTTCCTACAGAACCAGGCTCCCGGTGCCCGCCTGCAGAACTCGCGCGAGCGCCCGACGGCCATCTGCGCCCGCGCGGAGTTCACCCACCTGTACAGCTCGACGTGCGTCGTCGGCGGCGTTCACGCGTTCTCCGTCCACACGGGGCCCGGGCGGCGTCGCGGCCGCGGGCCATCCACCGAGCGAGGGCGGCCCGGGAACCTTCGGCGCCCTCGGCGGCGAGCGAGTTGGCGAGCCCACGGCGGTGGCTTCCGCTCCGGCGTCAGGCCCCTCCGGTCAGGCCGCGGCTTGAGCGGCGGGTGAGTGGGTGACGGCGTCGGCGGACAGCTTCGGGGCGATCTCTTCGAGGTCCGGGTGGGTGGCGGCGACGGTGCGCAGGATTCGGATGAGGGATTGGGGTTCGAGGGGGCGGCCGTTGACGGTGGTGAACAGGTGGCCGCTGTCGTCGCGGGTGGTAGCGCGGCGGGGGAGGTATCGGTCGATGGCGCGTACGGCGTCGTCGTGGACGGGCTGGAGGCGGGAGGCGTCGGAGGCGGCGTTCTTCTGGGGGACGTCCCAGGTGGTGCGGTGCTGCTCCTGGTGGCGCCCGCTCAGGCGCATGGCGGTGATCTGGCCGGGGCGCAGGATGTCGTCGTTGTGGTGCCGGGCCCGTCGGGCAGCGCGATCAGCGCCGTGGCGCCGTCGTTCGGCCTGCTCCTGGCGGGCCGCGTAGTGTCTCGCTGAGTCACGCCGCCTTCCTGGCCCTGGCGCTGGTGACGGCGACTCGGGTGGTCCCGGCTGCGAAGACGGGCTCGGCCATCGCCACCGTGGCCTCCGGCTTCACCGTGGCCACGCTCCTCGGAGTACCCCTGGGGGCACTGCTCGGGCAGGGCGCCGGATGGCGGGCTCCGTTCGCCGCGCTGACCGTTCTGTCCCTGGTGGGCACCGTGCTCCTGGCCGCCGTACTGCCCCGGCAGGAAACACCGTCCACGCGACTGCGTGACGAGATACGCGTGGTGACGCGTCGGCCGGTCATGCTCGCCATCGCCACCACCGCGGTGGGCTATTCCGGGGTCGCCACGGTGTTCACCTACATCGCCCCGCTGCTGACCCGCGTCTCCGGTTTCTCCGCCGCGGCGGTCTCCGGTCTGCTGCTCGCCTACGGCGCGGGTAGTTTCCTCGGCAACCTCACCGCCGGAAAGCTGACCGACAAGTCGATGAGCGCCACCGCACGCGGTGTCTTCGGCGGGCTGGCCGGAACGCTCCTGCCGTGGTGTGGCAGCCAACCGCCGTGGCAGCAGTTCTGGTACTCGGTCTGTTCGCCACCGCAACCATCGCCCCGCTGCAGGGACTGATCCTGCACCACGCGGGCGCCGCCCCCAATCTGGCGGTCTCCGTCAACGTGGGCGCCTTCAACCTCGGTGCAGCAGCCGGCCCGGCCATCGGCGGCGCGATCTCCGCGACCCCGGCCGGTGGATCCTCGGCGTCGGCCTGCCCCACTGGGGCTGCGGGATCTTCGACTGCGAGGCCGGCGTCCTGTGGAGCAGCGGGCGCAGGTGCTCGGTGTGCGACGAAAACGTGTGCGGCCGGCGCTGCTCCACTGCGGAGTACGGAACGTCCACTCCCACCGTCGATTTGCACGGCGCTCCCGCCCCGCGTCCCACTCCTGCGGTCCCCCGTAGCCGGTGTGCGGAGTGCGGCTGCGTCCTGGTGCTGAACCGAGCCGAGCCGAACCCCCGGTGCAAGCCGTGCCGAGTGGAGCACGAGGACATGCGCGCCAACTACCCGGCTTCAGCGGGACAGCCCGCGGTGTGCGCCGGGTGGGACCGCAAGGAGCCTTCGCCAACTTGAACTCGCAGGTCAAAGGGCTGGTGTGATCGACTGTCGGGGTACTTGCGCTGGTCACGGGCGACTGTCTGAGCAGTAGATCGTCCGTCAGCGCGGTCGGCGCCTGAGCCGAAAGGCGGTCGACGGGATTGATAGTGGCCAGTTGGATCTCCCCACTGGTGGCCAGCCAGTGGGGAGCTGTCCGGCCGTGGATGGTGACGTTGTGTGCATCGCCTGGTGGCCGGCTTCTCTTCTCAGCGGGCGGGGCGTAGGACCGGGTTGAGGGCGAGGCGGTTGTCGGTGGGGTGGTGGCCTTCGGGGCTGAACGGCGGGATGGTTCCGGGCAGGCAGTCGGCGATCAGGAGGCAGTCGTGGTGGCGGTCTTCAGCGGTGGCGGCTACCAGGGGTTCGCCGTCGGGTCCCCAGATGCCTGAGTTTCCCTGGTACTGCCAGGCGCCGGCGGGGACCTGTTCCCAGCCTCGGCGGTTTGCGTAGGCGACGAACAGACGCCAGATGGAGGCCATGGCGGGGATGATGTGGCGGGTTGTGTCCTGGTAGGGAACGCGGCTCATGGTGCCGTCGGCCAGGCGGAAGTGGCCGTCGGCGGCGGTGGGGCCCAGCACGATCTGTGCGCCGTGCTCGGCGAGGTACTGGTAGAGCGGCGGGAACTCGCACTCGTAGCAGTTCAGCACGCCGACCGTGATGCCGTTGATGGCGACGAGGGGCGGCAGTTCCTGGCCGAAGGAGTAGTTGCGTCGCTCCGCCGCCCCGTAGAGGTGGGTCTTGCGGTAGTTGGCGGCCACCTGCCCGTCGGCGGTGATCACGCTGATGGAGTCGTAGAAGTCTCTGCCGTCGCGTTCGGGGTAGGGCAGGACCACGGCCAGTCCGTTCTCCTTGGCGGCCAGGCGGGCCCGGTCGATCGAGGGGCCCTCGCGGTGCTCTGCCAGCTCCCGGCACTGGCCGGGGTCGATGGCGTAGCCGGTGGTGTACTTCTCCGGAAACACCACCACCTGGCAGTCGTAGGCCGCGGCCAGAGCGGTGACCTCGGCCAGCCGGTCCATGTTCTGCTGCACCGCCTCCCGGCTGCCGACCGGCCCCTGGCCCTGATAGAGCGCCACCCGCAGGCCCTCGCCGACGGCGGGCGCGTCGCGGAGTGCGGAGCGGAACACGATACGAACGGGCTGCGTCATCGGTGAATGCTCTTTCCCTGACTGGCGGTCCCCACGACCGCCACAAGGGAAGAAACGAATCACTACCCCGTCGGACACCATGATCAGCGCTGCCGACTAGCCCCGCCACGTCGCTACAGAGCATCACCTCTGCGCTGGGCGTACTCGGGGAATTACGGCTGGCCGCTGTCATCGGTTTCAGCATCTCCGGCGCGATACGCCCGTGATGACGTCACCGCCACCCGTCCGCACCCGTCACGCCGCAGTCGCAGTCGCAGTCGCAGTCGCACAGGCTGTGTGAAGACTCGCCTAGTGCTGTGACCGCATAGGTTCGCCGGGTTGGCGGATGGAGCGGTTGGATGGGCGTGTTCGAGCTGGAGGCCGGCGAGGATCCCCTGTGTCGGGTGCGGCGTCCGGGTAGGGGCCGCAAGCGGGTCGCGGAATTCGATCCGGGGCTGCGACCGGCCCTGCTGGCGCTGGTCGAGCCGGACGTGCGGGGTGATCCGATGTCGCCGCTGCGGTGGACGGTGATTACCTGTTTTCAAGCGGGGAGGGGTGCCCGGCGTGGTTCGCTGAGCCATGGTGGTGCATGCTGACGAGCGTGATGATCCAACCGCCCCGGCGGGGCATAGACCCGGTGTTTCCGCCCGTCGCAATGTCGTGGCAGCGCATTGACGCGTGGCTGGCAAAGCATGCGCCGAGGGCACTGTCGGAACTCCGGCCTCCCGCGTCGAAACAGTCCATCAAGGAGGCTGAGGAACGGTTGGGCTTCCAGTTGCCTGCGGACCTGGTGGAGTCACTCCTGTGTCACGACGGCGACACCTCCCTGCTCGGTGTGTTGCCCTGCCGACGGCTGTACTCCGTTGCGGAGATCATCGAGATCCGCGAGATGCGGATGGACATCTGGGAGCCTGACGATCCCGACCAGGCGGAAACCCCGTGGTGGGGGACGCAGTGGGTGCCCTTCGCGGGAAGTGACGGGGACGAGCAGTTCATCGAAGCGGGGCCAGGGTTGTGGCACAACCACCTTGGTGACGCTGGCCACGCTGACCAGGCATATTTTCTCGGGTGGCCCAGTTTGGGTTCTTGGCTTCACGAAACAGCCGAATCCATGGCCCATCACGACAAGCAGTCCTGGTTCGGAGCAGTCCCACAGCCTAAGGTCGATGACGAGGGACGCACCGACTGGTGGGACTAGCGTGCTGTGACCGCATAGGTTCGCCGGGTTCAGGCTGCGGCTGAGAGGGGCGTCCGCCCCAGCGGATGCCCTTCTCGCTGCGGATGCGGGCACGTTCCTTGCGTTGTGCGGCGAGCACGTCGCGGTGGCGGGCGTTGGCGTTGCGCCAGCGCAGGTAGCGGTGCAGGGCCCGGGTTTGCGCGGGGTGGCTGCGGTGGTGGGAGTTGGCCAGGGTGAACTGCCGCAGGGGGCCGAAGTGCGCCTCGATGGGGTTGGCCCAGGAGGCGTAGGTTGGGGTGAAACACAGCTCGACCTTGTTCTTCTTCGCCCAGCGGCGGATGTCCGCGCCGGTGTGGGCGGAGAGGTTGTCCAGAATGATGTAGATCGGGGCGCCGTCGGGTCTGGCGGCGCGGATCGACTTCAGCGCGGCCAGGCTGTTGGCGGTGCCCTTGCGGCGGCGGTTGACGCCCCACAGGGTGTCGTCGCCGACGGAGTAGCAGCCGTGGAAGTAGGTGACGCCGTGGGTGCGGCGGTAGGTCGCGGGCAGACGGTCGGGCTTGCCCTGCTTCGCCCAGCAGGAACCCGCGGTGGGCCGGATCCCCAGGGGCCCGAACTCGTCGAAGGCGAAGACCCGGTCCGGGAAGCTTTCCACTACCTGTTCGATGCGGTCGAGCTTGGCGTCGCGGTCGGGATCAGGCGATTCCTTCCACGTCTTCGTCCGCTGGAAGGTGATACCGCGGCGCAGGAGCAGGCACCGTAAGGCTTCACGGCCGATGCGTATGGCGCGTCCGTGCACGCGGCGCAGGTAGGCGGCGAGTTTGCGGATCGACCAGCGGGTGAAGGGTTGGCCCAGCTTGGTGGGGCGGGTGGTGGCCGTCTGGATGACGAAGTCCTCGTCGTCAGGTGTGAGCAGGCGGGGACGGCCTCCCGCCCACTGAGGGTCCAGGCAGGCCAGGCCGATCTCGTTGAACCGGTGGATCACCTCGCGGACGGTGTCCTCGTCGGCCTGGACCAGCTGGGCGATCACCGGTACTCGGTTCCCGCCGGCCGAGGCGAGCAGCATCATCGCCCGGCGGTAGCGCACCGAACTGGTACTGCCCCGGCGGACGAACTGCTGCAGCTTCTGCCCTTCCTGATCGGTCAATCTGCGCACCCTCACAGGCTCGGCCACCACACCTCCAGCAGTCGGAACGAACGTCACCGCCCATCCAACCGCTCCGGCCACCAACCCGGCGAACCTATGCGGTCACAGCACTAGTGATCATGTGCGGGGAGAAGGGCGGCCTGCCCCGAACGCCCGCGCCCGAGCCTCGGTGGAGGCCCCGTCTGGGCAGGGGCCTCCACCGAGGGAACAGGTCAGTCGTCGATGCAGGGGTAGTCGCGGGGAAGGTCACACACGGGCCCGGGACGGACGTTCGGGTTGAAGTTCATGCCCTCGGGACAGTCCATGACGTAGGCGACGCCGTTGCTGCACTGGATGAACTTGGAGCAGTGATCCGGGTGGACGTAGGACTCACCCTGATCGCCCTGTGAGCAGTCGAAGTCGGGGTAGGTCTCGGTCTGGCTCATGCGGTGCCTTTCAGTCGGGGACACCGGATGGTGGTGGCGAGGAGTTCGCGGGAGGCTGTGGGGCCCGAGGCTGTGGGTGCTGCGATACGGCCGGAGGGGTCGAGGAGGACCGTGCTGGGTGTTCCGCGGAGTCTGCACTGGGCGGCGACCTCGTTGTGGTCCTGGACGAGGACGTCGGTGAGTCCGTAGTCGGTGGCCCAGAGCGCGTTGTCCGCGGGGGTGCCGGAGGCGACGACGAGGACCTGCAGTCCGTCCGTGCGCTGTCCGAGCGCGTCGGGGAGGTCGCCGGCCAGCTTTCTGCAGGGCCCGCATCCGGGGTGCAGGAACACCAGCGCCAGAGGCCGGCCGGTCTCCTGCCAGTGGGCGAGGGTGCGGGTGGTGCCGTCTGGTGTGGGGAGGGTGAACTGGGGTGCGGGTGTGCCGATGGGGAGGCCGTCAGGTGGGGCCGGCGTGTTCGCCTCGGCCAGGCGTGAGCGCAGATCGCGGAGCGACAGCCCCTGCCATACCGGCACCCCGGCCAGTGCCGCTGCGATCGCCAGACCCCACGCCGGTACACCAGGCAGAGCTTCGGGCAGTCCGGGACGGGCCAGCGCACCCCACAAAGCGGCCCCTGCGACCGCGGCGATCAGTGCGTTGCGGACCAAGGTGCCCGGGCCGATCGGCTTCGCCGCAGCCGTCCCGAAACAGGCGCAGGCAGGGTGTTCACCTCGCGCAAGGCGGACTGCGACCAGCGCACTGAACACTCCGAGCAGGATCAGCGCGCACGCGCCGGCCCACACGGCGGTTGCCGAGGGAAGCACAGCGATGGCGACAGCCGCCTCCACACACGGCAAGGCCCACGCGACGATCCCTACGCGGTGCTCCGGCACCCCGAAAGCAGCGACCGCCTCCCGGGCCTCCTGGCGGCCGGTGAACTTCCCGAACGCCGCGACCGCGAACACCACCGCGACCGCCAACCGGGACACCCACCCCACGTATTCATCCACCACACACGGATCGACCCACAACGAACACGCCCAAGATCAAAAATCCGCAAACCCACAACGGGTAGGCGTGGAGCTTGCCTCGGCGGGCCGGCTTGCTACTGCCGGAACCGTGAGATGGACGGTTCCGGCAGGCAGCAGGCGTGGGTCACAGAAGCTCTTCTCGGCCTTGAGGGACGCGATCCTGCGAACTCGTCGCCTGAGGCGGCGAACAGTAGGCGCAGCCGCGCGGGCCGGGAGGCCGGCCCCAACCGGCCGCGCGACGGCGGCCCGACGCTGGACGTGCCATGAGGGGCGCGGCCGGTAACCGCGCTCTATCGCTCGCCGTCTGCCAACCTGTCGGACCGTGGGCTGGTGCTCCACCCCGGAAGGCTGCCACACCAGCCCTTTGAGCTGCGAATTCAGGTTGGCGAAGGCTCAAGGGATGCAACCGTCCGGTGCTCGGCTCCACCGGCATGTGCGACCGGTGCCGAACCCGTCGGACGGAGTGGGCCGCTTCGTGAACCCCCACTCCACTGTGAAAGCTGCGCCGTCCCCGGACGAGTGGTGTCGCACCCACCAGCGCCGCGTTCGGCACCTCGGGCGCCGACATCCGAGGGGCGGCAGGGGGCGGGCGTCGGAGGCAGTGCGTGGCCCGAAATGGTGCTGTCTCTCACCGGGTCCCCCTTGACCAACCTCCGTGCGCGCCGGACCAGGGCCGGCGCCGACCGGGGCGGGACGCCTTGAGGTGATGCGTGGCCCCGGCCGGGGTTCCCGCCGCGCGGCGTGGTGTGGCTGAGCGGTGCCGGCCGTCCGCATAGCGGACGGAATGAATGGCTCCGCGGGGGCACGGTCGAGGGTAGGCCTTTTCGGTCAGGATGGAACCCGTTACTCAGGGTAAGTGGCGCCGCTCGACGGCTCCTTGCGCCCCTGCCCCCCCTTGTCCCGTCCACCCCTCGCCGAATACGCAACCGACAGGAATTAACGCGTCCGCACCCCGGACAGCGCGAAAGATTTCCCGATCTGTGACCGCGATGCAGCAAAACAAGTCCGAAAATGACAGGTTTACTTTGACTGTTGAGCGATGGGTCCGTGAATGTCGTTCACATGTCCGACACATCCCGAGCCACCCCCGGTGGCCCTCTGCGCCTGCGCGACTTCCGACTGCTACTCGCGGGAGCGGCCACCGGACAGCTCGGTGCACAAGTGACCCTGGTGGCGCTGCCGCTGGTGGCCGTCCTCGAACTCGACGCTCCCGCCTTCCAGGTGGGCCTCCTGACCGCCGCGGAGACCGCCGCCTTCCTGCTCGTGGGCCTGCCCGCCGGAGCGCTCACCGACCGGATGCGCAAGCGTCCCCTGATGATCCGCGCGGACCTGCTGCGCGCCGTGGCCATGGCCAGCATCCCCGCTGCCGCCCTCGTCGGCGCCCTGACCATGGTCCAGCTCTACGTGGTCGCTCTCGTGACCGGCGTGGCCACCGTGTTCTTCGACGTCGCGCACCAGAGCTACCTCCCGCAGATCCTGCCCCGTGACCAGCTCGTGGCCGGCAACGGCGCCCTGGAGACGGTCCGTTCCACCGCCCACGTGACCGGTCCCGGGATCGGCGGCGGACTCGTCCAGCTCGTCGGGGCGCAGTTCGCGGTCATCGTCGACGCCGTCGGCTACCTGCTCTCCGCCCTCTTCCTCCAGCGCGTCCGGCGGACCGAGGAAGCACCCGAGCCCACGGCCGCGGGAGGCTCCCTGCGCAAGGAGATCGGCGAGGGCGTCCGCTTCGTCTTCGGCCATCCGCTGCTCCGCGTCATCGCCCTGACGACCGGCCTCGCCAACTTCTGCACGGCCGTCCTCATGGCGACCCAGACCGTGCACCTCGTCCGTGTCGTCGGACTGCAGGCCGGCGGGCTCGGGCTGGTGCTGTCCGCGTCGGCCGTGGGAGGTCTCCTGGGCGCCGTGTGCGCCGGACGCCTCGCGGCCGGCCTGGGGCAGGCCCGGGTCATGCTCCTGTCCGTCCTCGTGACCGGCCCGTTCGCGCTGCTGTGGCCCCTGTCCGGGCACGGGCTCCTCGGAGCCGTCCTGTTCGCCGCCGGATCGGCGGTCGTCTCCTTCGGCGCGGTCGTCTACAACGTCGCCCAGGTCAGCTTCCGCCAGGGCATGTGCCCGCCGCGGCTGCTCGGCCGGATGAACGCCACCCTGCGCTTCCTCATGTGGGGCACCCTGCCGCTGGGCGCCCTCCTCGGCGGAGCCCTCGCTCAGTCCTACGGATCGCGCACGGCCCTCGCCTGGTGCGCCGTCGGCATCCTCGCCGTACCCCTGCCGCTGCTGCTCTCCCCGCTGCGCCGCATGCGGGACCTGCCCGGACCGCACGACGACGCGGACGCCGGCGCCGAACCCGGGGCACCGCGCGCCACCGCCACCGCCACCGACACGGCCACCGTCGACGGTGACGAACGGCCCACTCCCGCGCCCACCCGCTGACCGCCCCACCCCGGCCGCCGCCAGGCCCCCGCCCCCCGGCCACCCCAGGCCGCCGCCCCGCACCCGTACGGCGACCGGCAACGCGAACCCCCGCGCGGGCCCCGCCCGCCGCCACCGACCACTCACCGC
Source organism: Streptomyces virginiae (assembly GCF_041432505.1). Classification (GTDB taxonomy): domain Bacteria; phylum Actinomycetota; class Actinomycetes; order Streptomycetales; family Streptomycetaceae; genus Streptomyces; species Streptomyces virginiae_A. The sequence continues at coordinate 8,736,524 of NZ_CP107871.1, read as the reverse complement.
CCCGTCCGCAGGGGCCGCGCCACCCGTCCGCGCGACTGCGGCGACGACGAAGAGGACCACGTGCTCAGCATCACGAGTCAGTACCTCGCCCGCTACCGGCGCCTCACCGGCGACCGGTCCGACACCGTACTGCCGGTCACCGGAGCGCAGCGCCGCTTCCTGCTGGTACGTTCGCTGGACCCCTCCGGACGCCCCGACCTGGTGCCGATGTTCTTCGCGTTCCCGTACGGAACCGTCGACCCCGAACGCCTGCGGGCGGCGGCGTCCAGGCTTGCCGCACGGCACACGGCCCTGCGCTCACGGCCCGGCGTCACCCGCGGCACACCCGTCCTGCGCGTCGCCGACCCGGACGTCGACCTGGCGCGCCCGGCCCTCCTGCCGGGGGAGTCGGCCGCCGACGCGCTGCGCCGCGCGCTGGACTCCTGGGACGGCCAGGGTTCCCCCTTGAGGCTCTTCCTCGTACGCGACGAGGAGCACGAGGAGGAGATCCTCGCCGTCGCCCTGGACCACGCCGTCTGCGACGGCCGTTCCCTGGCACGGATCGTCGACGAACTCGGCGCCGCCTACAGCGAGGAGGCCATCGGTTCCCCCGTCGCACCCGGGGAGACGGACGCCGAACTCACGGCCTACCGCGACGCGGTCCTGAGCCAACTCGCCGCCGAGGAAAAGGCGGAGACGCCCGAGGCGGCCGCCTACTGGGCCGGCCGGCTGCGCGCGCTGCGGTCCCACGCCCCGGCGCGCGGTCCGGCCCGCGTCCCCGAGGGTGCACGGCCCAGCGGCGCCGCGCAGGCCCGGCTGCCCGCGCACGACGGCGGCGTGTCCTTCCCCGCACTGCTCGACGCCTGCCGCTCCGCGGCCCGCGAACTGTACGGCCCCGGCCGCACGGTCCCGCTGGGCTACCCCTGGGGCGGCCGTCCCCCGGGCGCGGAGCCGGTCGTCGGCTGTTTCCTGAACACGCTCGTCTTCCCGGCCGACACCGGGCAGGCGGAGGGACCCGGCAGCGGCACCGACCAGGAGGCGCTGGCCGACGCCTGGTGGGACGACCTCGACCGGGCCGACGTACCGTTCGACGCCGTCGTGACCGCCGCGCGCGCCGCCGGCTCCGCCTGGACCGGAGGGCTCGACGGACTGCTCACCGTGGACGACGACACCCGTCGTCCGCCCCTCGTACTGGCCGGTGTCGAGGGCCGGGAGGTCCATGTCGACGGCAGACCCGTCCGTGGCCCCTTCGCCGTCTCCGTCACCCAGGGGGCGGAGATCCGACTGCGGATGGTGTGGGACCGGGCAGTGCTGGACGACGAGAGCGCGCACCGCGCGTTCGACGCGCTCACCCACGCGCTGCGCCCCTCGGACCGCACCGTGCAGTGACCGGGCCGCGCCGCCGCCCCGAGGCATTGCCCACCCGCGCACGCCGCGGCGCGGCAACCCGGCCACCGGCGGCACGGCACGCACCACCCACATGTCCCGGGAGCCCGGCAGCTGCACGCCCGCGTGCGCTGCCGGCACCCGATCCGGCCGCGGCGCCCCCGGCGCGTCACGGACCCGCGACCACCGCGCACCGCGCACCGCGCACCGCGCACCGAAGCCCACACCCACCCGGCCTCCCGCGCCACCGCGCACCCCACGACTTCCCCCCATGGCATCCCCCCACGCAGAAAGCGGCACCGCGCGACCCGCGACGCCGTCCGCATGACCGCCGGACACGACCGTGACCCGGCACCGGAAACCGACCCACAACCTCAGGGATCGCCCATGCTTCCCCTCTCCTCCTCGCAGGAGATCGTCTGGCTGCACGAGCAGATGCAGCCCGGCAGTCGCGCCTACAACTTCACCGCCTCACTGGACCTGTGGGGCACGCTCGACACCGACGCGCTGCGCCTGGGTCTCGAAGCCACCCTCGCCCGCCACCCCGGCCTGCGGCTCGAACTCGTCGCCTCCGCCGGTTCCGTACCGGCGCAGCGGGTCGCCCGAGCGTGTGCGCCGAGGCTGCGCACGACCGACCTCAGCACGGAGGCGGACCCCGAGGCGGCCTTCGCGCACCTCCTGCGCACCGAGGCCGAGACACCGCTCGACACGTTCGAGGCACCGCTGATCCGCTGGACGCTCGTGCGCCTGGCCGAGCGCCACCACCGGCTCATCCACGTCGAGCACCACCTGATCCACGACGGGCACTCCTTCGCGATCCTGCTCGACGACGTCTTTCGCGTGTACCGCGCCCACGTCCTCGGCGAGGCCCTCCAGCTCCCGCCCGCCTCCTCGTACGCGGACCACGTCCAGGAGCGCGCCGAGGCCGCGTACGCCCCCGAATCCCTCGACTTCTGGCGGGCCGAACTGCGCGATCAGCAGCACGATCTGCCGCTGCCCGGTCTGACCCGCCCCGGTGCCCGCCGCCAGCACCACGGCGGACAGCTGCGCCAGACGATCGGCGCCGATCTCGCCGAACGCCTGCGCGGGCACGCCCGTTCACGCGGTCTCACCCCCTTCTCCACGCTCCTGGGGCTGTTCGCCGAGCTCCTGCGCCGGCACAGCGGCCGCTCCCGGATGGTCATCGGCACCGCCGTCGGCAACCGCCCCCTCGGCTACGAGGACGCCGTGGGCATGTTCGTCAACACCATCCCGCTGCCTCTCGTCCTGGACGGCGCGGCACCCGCCCAGGACACCATGGACGAGGTCACCGACACCCTCATCCGGGCGCTCCCGCACCAGGACGTACCGGTCCAGGAGCTGACCCGGGCACTGGGCATGCACACCTCCGGCGCCGACAACCCCCTCTTCTCCGTCATGTTCAGCGCCCACGACGCGCCGCTGCCCGAGATCGACGTACCCGGCCTCGACATCACCCTCTTCGAGGGCTTCAACACCGGCACCACCCGCTTCGACCTCGACGTGGTCCTGCTCCCGGACGACCGGCGCGGTGTCACCACGCGCCACGGCGCGCCCGGTATGACCCTGGTCTGGGACTACGACATGGACCTGTTCGGCGAGGACGTCGCCCGCCTGCTGTCCGGCCGCTTCCTGCACCTGCTGCGCGCCTACCTGGAGAGCCCCGAGACCCCGCTGGCCGACCTGGATCCCACCGTCGTGGAGCCGGCCGCCGAGCCCGTGCCCGTCCCCGCCGACCGCGATCCGCTGGACCCCGTCGCCGGGCGGCACCCGTCGCAGCCGGCGCTGCTGTGCGGCGCCCGCCGGCTCACCTACGGCGAACTGGACGAGCACGTCGGCGCCCTCGCCGAGCGGCTGCGCACCGCCGGCGTCACGCCCGGCCGTCCGGTGGCCGTCGTACTGCCCCGGGGCACCGACTCCCTCATCGCCCTGCTCGCCTGCCTGCGGACCGGCGCCGTCTACTGCCCGCTCTCCCCGTCCGATCCGCCGGCCCGGCTCGGCCTGCTGCTGGAGCAGCTCGCCCCGGCGCTGGTCCTCACCGGTGACGGCACCCCGGCCCTGCCGGAAGGCCTGCCGACCGCCCGGATCGACGCCCCGGTCCTGCCCCCGGCCCACGGAACCACCGAACTCCCCGGTACCGCATACGTCATCCACACCTCCGGCTCCACCGGCACGCCCAAGCCGGTCGCCGTCGGCCACGCGGCGCTGGTGCACCACCTGACGGCAACCGCCGACCGCTTCGGCCTCACCACCTCGGACCGGGTGCTGATGTTCGCCCAGCCGTCCTTCGACGTCGCGCTCGAAGAGGTGCTGCCGGCCCTGTACGCCGGTGCGTGCCTGGTCCTGCCCGAGTACGAGGTGCCCACGGGCGCGGAGCTCGCCGAAGCGCTGGTGTCCGCCCGGGTCACCGTCGCCAACCTGCCCACCAGCTACTTCCTCGCCACCCGCGAGGACCTCCGCCCCGTACTGCGGGACGAGAGCTGGGCGCCCCGGCTCGTGGTCCTCGGCGGAGAGCGCCTCCCCGTCGAGGCACTGCGCGGCGTCCTCGCCGACACCGACGCCACCGTGCTCAACGTGTACGGCGTCACGGAGGCGGCCATCAGCTCGACCGTCCACGAGGTCTCCCGCGACGCCCTCGCCGAGGGCGCCGAGATCCCCCTGGGCACCGAGCTCCCGGGCGAGCGGATCCACGTCCTCGACGCCCACCACCGCCCACTGCCGTCCGGCGCGGTCGGCGAACTCGCCGTCGCCGGCCCCGGTCTCGCCGAGGGCTACGCGGGCAACACGGAGGCGACGGCCGCCCGGTTCGTCACCCTCGACGCGGCCGGCGGACAGCGCGTCTACCTCACCGGCGACCTCGGATACCGCCGCCTCGACGGCCTGCTCTACTTCCTCGGGCGCCGCGACAACCAGATCAAGCTGCGCGGCCACCGCATCGAGCTGGAGGAGATCGAGGCGGCCGCGTCCGCGGTACTGGGCGGCCGCTCCTGCGCCGTCGTACTGGACCGGGAGAGCTCCGGCGGGCCCCGGCTCGTCGGCTTCCTCGAAGCCGGGGCCGACGACGCGGACTTCGACGAGAAGGCGCTGCACGCCGAGCTGAGCGGCCGCCTGCCCGGCCCCCTCGTGCCCGCCCGCTGGGCACGGCTGGACGTCATGCCCACCCTCGCCGGCGGCAAGCCCGACCGTACGGCCCTGTCCCGGCGTGCGGCGGCGCTCGACGCCGACCCAGCCGCCGGGCCCGGCACCGGCACCGAAGGCGCCCCCGGTGCCCGGACCGACGCCGACCCCGAGCCCGCGGCCACCACCGGGTCCGACGACCCCATGACGGCGCTGCTCACCGAAGGCTGGCGCACGGTCCTCGGCCACAGCCGTTTCGACGCCCGCTCCCACTTCTTCCACAGCGGGGGCCACTCCCTGCTGGCCGCCGAGCTGGCCGCCTGGCTCGAGCCCCGGCTGGGCACCCGCCCGCCACTGCGGATCCTCTTCCGCAACCCCGTGCTCGCCGACCAGGCCGATGCCCTCGCCACCACCGCCCCCTCCACGGAGTCGTGATGATCCAGTCCCCGGCCGCGCCCGCCGCCCCCGCCCTGCCCCTCGACACCGCCCTCGCCACCGGACCCGACTCCGCCCACGCCGGCTCCGCACCGAGCGTCGCCCACGGCCCCTGCGCCGAACCGACCCGGGTCCTCGCCCGCTTCGAGGACTGGGCCCGGAACACCCCGCAGGCCCCGGCCGTGATCGACGGCACGCGGATCTGGACCTACCAGGACCTCGACGCGGCGGCCGCGCTGGTCGCCGCCGATCTGGCCGACCGGGTCCGGCCCGGCGACCTCGTCGGCGTCTGCCTCGACCGGTCCACCGCCCTGGTGGTGACCGCCGTCGCGCTCGCCCGGCTCGGCGCCGTCTACCTGCCCCTCGGCCCCCGGCCCGGCGAACGCCGTATCCAGGCCGTCACCGAGGACCTCGACGTCGCCTGCCTCATCGGCGACCCCGGTGTCCTGCCCGAGGAGCACCGCGGCGGGCAGCACTTCCCGCTTCCGCTGCCCACCGCCGGAGTCAACGCACCCGCCGTCGCCGTGGCGGCCGTCGCGGACTCCGTCCGCGGCACCCGGCGCGCCCCCGAAGGCGCCCTGTACGCCGTCCTCACCTCCGGTTCCACCGGCCGCCCCAAGGCGGTCGCCGTGGCCGAGTCCTCGCTCTCCGTCGCCCTCGACTGGTACCGCTCCGAGACCGGCCTCGCCCCCGGCGACCGCCAGTCCCTGCTCATCGGCGTCGCGTTCGACCCGCACCTGCTGGAACTGTGGGCGGCCCTCACCTCCGGCGCCGCCCTCGTCCCGGCACCGGACGACACCCGCTGGGACAGCCGCGTCCTCACCGACTGGTGGCGCGACACCGCCCTCACCCACGCCGTGGCGGCCACCCCCACCGTCGAGCCGCTCCTGGACCGCCCGTGGCCGCAGGACCTGAAGCTGCGCCATCTCGTCGTCGGCGGCGACCGCATGCGCCGCCGCCCCGGAGCCGATGTCACCGCTACCGTCCACAACGCCTACGGCCCCGCGGAAGCCACCGTCGTCACCACCACCCACACCATGCGCGCCACCGACCCGGAGGCCGGGGACCGGACCCCGCCGCCCATCGGCACCGCGCTCCCGGGCGTCACCCTCGTCGTCACGGACGAGGAAGGCCGCCCCGTCGCCCGCGGGCAGGAGGGCGAACTGCGCGTCGGAGGCCACTGCCTGGCACTGGGGTACCTCGACCCCGAGCTCACCGCACGCCGGTTCACCGCGCCCGCGCCGGACGCGGAGCTGCCCGCCGTCGAGCGGCTCTACCGCACCGGCGACCGGGTACGGATGAACACCGACGGCAGCCTGGACTTCCTCGGCCGCCTCGACGACCAGGTGAAGATCAGCGGAGTCCGGATCGAACCGGCCGAGGTGGAGGCCGCCTTCGAGCAGGATCCCCGGGTACGCACCGCTGTCGTCACCGTCCTGCGCGACAGCTCCGGGCACGGCCGCCTCGTCGCCCACGTACGGCCCACCGACGGCGCCGAACCCGCGGCCGGGGACCTCCTCGACGCGGTCCGGTCCTGGCTCCCCGAGCAGGCCGTTCCCACCGCCGTACGGATCGTCGACGGCTTCCCGCTCGACGCCAACGGCAAGGTGGACCGCCCCGCCCTGGCGGCCCAGGCTCAGGCCCAGGCGCCGCAATCGCCCCTGGCCGCCGCTTCGGGCGATCCCGCCGAGGCCGCGGCCGGCACCGGCACGGACGTGGACGCTGCCGTCACCGCCGCCGAACGGCTCGTGCTGACGACCGTGCGCGACCTCCTCGGCCGGCCCGACACCGGTCTCGGCGACCACTTCACCGACGCCGGCGGCACCTCCGTGGTCGCCGCACGGCTGCTGGCGACCGTCGAACGCGAGACGGGAGTGCGCCTGCGCGCGCCCGAGCTGCTGCGCAGCACGGACCTGCGCGCCTTCGCCGCCCTCCTCGACCAGCGCCTGACCGCGCGCCCGGAAGGAGCCTGACATGACCACCGTCACCCCGCTGCCCGCCGACCCGGCGCGCGGCACCCCCGTACCGCCGCCGGACGCGGCCACCACCGCGCCCGTCCGGCCGTCGGCGCCGGCCACCGCCCTGCCCGCACTCGTCGAGCGGCACGCCGAACGCACCCCCGACGCCCTCGCCGTCGTCGACGGCGACACCACCCTCACCTACGGCCGTCTCCTCGGGGCCGGCCGCGCCCTCGCGGCGTACCTGCGCGAGCACGGGGTCGTACGCGGCGACCGGGTGGCGCTCCTGACGGCGCGGTCGTCCCGCACGATCGTCGCGCAGCTCGGCCTGTGGCTGGCCGGTGCCGTATGCGTACCGCTCGATCCCGCCCAGCCCCGCCCGCGCACCGAGGCGATGATCGCCGACGCGGAGGTGACGCTCACCGTCGGCGACGCGAAGCTGCTGGACGCGGCCACCCTGCCCGGCCCCGTCCTCGCCCTGCCCGAGGCTCCGCTGACGACCGGTCGGCCGCTCGACGCGTCCGACCCCGACAGCCCGGCCTTCATCATGTTCACCTCCGGTTCCACCGGTCGGCCCAAGGGCGTCCTCGTGCCGCACGGGGCCATCGCCGAGCTGGTCACCGCACCGGACTACGTCACCGTCTCCGGCCGCGACCGCGTCCTGTTCCACTCCCCGATGACCTTCGACGCCTCGACGTTCGAGGTCTGGGTCGCGCTCGCCAACGGCGCGGCCGTCGTCGTCTGCACCGAGCAGCGGCCCTCCCTGGAGGATCTGGCCCAGCACGTGGAGCGGCACGGCGTGACGGTGGCGTTCTTCACGACGGCCCTCTTCCACCAGCTCGCCGCCCGCCGCTCCCGCGTCTTCGCCCAGCTCCGCTCGGTCGTCGTGGGCGGCGAGGCGATGGCCGCCGCACAAGCCCGCGAGGTGCTCACCGCCTTCCCCTGGCTGGAACTCGTCAACGGCTACGGGCCCACCGAGACGACCACCTTCGCGACCGCCCACCGGGTCACCGCACGGGACTGCGAGGGGCCCGTCCCGATCGGCCGGCCCATGGCCGGGGCCACGGCGCACGTCCTGGACGCCGACGGTCACCCGGTGGACGACGGCGACCGGGGCGAGCTGTGGATCGGCGGCAGCCGGCTCGCCCACGGGTACACAGGCCTGCCCGAACTGACCGCCGAGCGGTTCGTCGAGCGGGCCGCCACCGGGCGGCTCTACCGTACGGGCGACATCGTCTCCCTCCGGACCGACGGCATCCTCCAGTTCCACGGCCGCAACGACGACCAGGTCAAGGTGCGCGGCTTCCGCATCGAACCCGCCGAGGTCGAACACGCCCTCCGCGAGCAGCCGGACGTGGACGACGCCGCCGTCACCGTCGACGGCGCCGGCACCCCCGAGGCGCGCCTCGTCGCGTTCGTCGTCGCCGCGCCCGGCCCCGTCCCGCACGGCACGGCGCTGCGCGAGCGGCTCACCGCCGTCCTGCCGGGCCATCTCGTCCCCGACACGGTCACCGTGCTGGAGCGGCTGCCCCTCACCCCGGCCGGCAAGGTCGACCGGCGTGCCCTCTCCGGGCGCGCGCACGCCATCGAGAGCCGGGCCGCCGACGCGCCGGCGGCCCGGATGACACCACTGGAACAGGCCGTCGCCGAGGTGTGGAGCCAGGCACTGGGCATCGAGGTCACCCGCGCCGACGACGAGTTCCTCCTCATCGGCGGCCACTCTCTCCTCGCCCTCGCCGTCACCGACGACCTCCGCGAGGAGCTCGGAGTGGAACTCTCCCTCGCCGACTTCTTCGCCGCCCCGACCGTCGCCGCGCAGGCCGCGCTGGTCGAACGCGTCCTGATGGCCGCGCACGAAGACCTCCACCCCGAGACCCCGGAGCACAGCGATGTCCACTGACACCGACTCCGCGGCCCGCAACCGCAAGGAGCAGCTCCAGCAGGAGCTGCTGCGCCGGGCCCGCTCCGGGAAAGCCCGGCGGACGACGGACGGGCCCACCGCAGCCGCGGGCGCCGTCGACGACGGTCACGCAGCGCAGGACGCCGCCGCATCCGGAACCGCCGCCCGGCCGGCGGCGGGCGTCGTCCCCCTGTCCCGCGCCCAGCGGCGCATGTGGCTGATGGAACGGCTCGGCGGAGCGGGCGACTCGTATCACGTACCGTTCGCCACCCGGGTGCGCGGCCCGTTCGACGTGGCCGCCCTCGCCACCGCCCTCACCCGGCTGGTGGCCCGGCACGCCATCCTGCGCACCCGCTACGCGGAGCGCGACGGCGAGCCCCACCAGGAGGTCCTCCCGACGCCACGGACGGTCCCCGTACACGTCGTCGACACCGACCCGGCGAACGCCCCGGGGCTGCTGCGGCGCGAGACGGCCCGGCCGTTCGACCTCGCCGCGGGCGACGCCGTACGGGCGCTGGTCCTGCGCCACGGCCCGCAGGACCACACCCTGCTGCTGACGTTCCACCACATCGCCGTGGACGGGGCCTCACTGGAGACCGTGGCCGACGAACTCGCCGTCCTCTACGCGGAAGCCACCGACGGGAACGGCCGCACCGCCCTGCCCGTACCGCCGCAGTACGCCGATCACGCGCGCCGCGAGCACGAGGACCTGCCCGGCTTCGCAGCGGAACTGGACCGCTGGAGCGACCTGCTGGCCGACGCCGTCCCGCCGCGCCTGCCCCGGCCCGCGGCGGCGGCGCCGCAGGCATCCGTACGTCCCGGAGCCGCGCGCAGCGTGCCGCTGGAGCCCGCCGTGCCCGACGCCCTGCGGGCGCTGGGTGCACAGCGGCGGGCCACCCTCTTCGCGGTGTCGCTCACCGCGGCCTTCGCCGCACTGCACCGCCTCACCGGCGACGACGACCTCGTCATCGGCGTGGCGGGCACCCACCGCAGCGGAACAGCCATGCGCGGCCTGGTCGGCCTGTGCGTCAACACCCTGCCCGTACGGGTCGACGCCTCCGGCGACCCGACCTTCGCCCAGCTGCTGCGGCGCGTGAGCGACGCGCTCCTCGAGGCCCAGCGCCATCGGCACATCCCCTTCGACCTGGTCCTCGAACGCCTCGGCGCCGGAGCCCGCGGCGCGGACGGCACCGCGCTGGTCCGCGTCACCTCCGACGTCCTCGGCGAGCCGACCGTCCTGCGGCTGCCGGGTACGTCGGCCGAGTACGTCGACGTACCCTCCGACGGCGCGAAGTTCACCCTGTCCTACGGCCTGGTACCCGGCGACGGGGCAGTACAGCCCCGGGCGCTGGTCCAGTACGACCCGAACGCGCTGGACGACACCGTGGCGGAGGCGGCCCTGCGGGACTACGCGGCCCTGCTCCACGCGGTCGCGGCCGACCCGGATCGCTCTCTGAGCACGCTTCCTCATCCCGGCGCGGAGGGCGCCCGCGGCGGCGACCAGGAGGGCGCCGTTGCGGAGGGTTCCGTACTGGAGGGTGCCGTACCGGAAGACCACCGGCAGGGCACCGAGGCGGAGGGCGCCGGGGACGGAGCGGTTCCGGCGGGCGCCCGGCAGGACGCGCCGGAAGGCGACCGCCACCCCGCCGCGCAGGCCCTGCGTGCCCACCCGGGCGTCGCCGACGCCACCGTGGTCCAGCCCGACCAGGGACCGCCCCTGGCCTACGCCGTCCTCCACGACAGCGTCGGCACGTCCGGCCACGAACTGCTGGGCCTGCTGCGCCGCTCGCTCGCACCCGAGGCCGTGCCCGCCACGGTCACGCTCCTCGACGCGCTGCCCCGCACGACCGCCGGCCCGCTCGACCACGCCCGGCTCCCCGGACTGCCCGAGCCGTCCGCGCCGGGCGACCCCTCCGGCCCCACGGCCGAAGCCGTCACGGAGGGCTTCACCGAGGTCCTCGGCGTCGCGCCGTCGCCGGACGACGACTTCTTCGCCCTTGGCGGCCATTCCCTGAAGGCCGTTCAGCTCGCCGAGCGGCTGCGTACGGACCTCGGACTGCCGCTCACCGGCCTCGACGTGCTCCAGGCCCGCACACCGCGGGCCCTGACCGCACTCCTCGACGAACGGGCGGCGCAGCAGAGCGCCGCGAAGGCCGCGAGCAGGCCGGCTCCGCGCTCCCGCGCCGTCCGCCCGGGCACGGTGCTGGTCACCGGCGCGACCGGTGGCGTGGGCGCGTTCGTCGTACGTGAACTCGTCGCGCAGGGCCGCCCCGTGCTCGCGCTGGCCCGGCCCGAGTCCGCCCATCTGATCGCCACCGAGGGCGTCGACGTCATCGAGGGCGACCTCTCCGACCTGGCCGGACTGCGGGATGCCGTGGCGCAGGCGGACGGGGTCGTCCACGCCGCCTGCACCTTCACCCGGCACGACATCGACAGGGCGGCGATGGAGACGATGGTCGACGCCTGGCGGCGCGGCCCCTTCGTCTTCGTCAGCAGCGTCGACGCCTACGGTCATCCCGCCACGGACCGGGTCGCCGAGGAGGCACCGTCCCACGAGCCCGTGAGCCCGTACGGGAGGACGAAGCTCGACTGCGAGGCCATGCTGCTGCGTGCCGCGGGCACCGAGGGGCGCGGTGGCGCGAGCGCCGTACGCTCACCGATCGTCTGGGGCGCGCACGACCGGCTGCGCGAACAGCTGCGCTGGGGCGCCATCGGCACGCTCTACCAGGCCGCCCGCCAGGGCCACCCGATCGACCTGCCGCGTCCCGGCACCGACGGCCACGACTGGTACGGAGCCGCCTGGGTGCACGCCGCCGCCCTGGCCCGTGCGGTGGTCGCCTGCCTGGACCGGCCCGTGCACGGGGTCGCCAACGCGTGCAGCGGTCACGTGTCCTGGCACGATCTGGCGCAGGACCTCACGGAACTGCTCGGCACCGGGGCGCAGTCCCGCGCCACCGAGGCGGTGGCCCAGGACCTCGATCACCGCTGGCACTACGACAGCGCACGCCTGGCCCGTCCGCTCCGCCCCCGCCCAGGAGAGGAGCGGCGGACCGTGCTGGCAGAGATGATCGGCGCCACGGCCCCCGAGCACGCCTGACCCGCCGGCTGCGCCCGGAGCACCCGCATGGTGCACCGGGCGCAGCCGCGCAAGGGGGCTGCTCCGCCCCGGCCACCGACTTCTCCTTGAGACACGGTCCGGATCAAGGGGAAATCTCACCGATCGCCCGACGCTGCGGCACCTCGAAGACGTGGGACCAGCCTCTGCAGGCACACGACGGGTGGAGCCTCCCGCCCCCTGCACCGGCTACCAGGCGGACACCTGTGGGGCGACTACCGCCTCCTCGACACCGCCAGGCTCTCGCACTGACCCCCGCTTGCGGCTGGCTCCAGGGCAGGACGACGATCGAATCGATCGGATCCGATTGGTCATCGGCGTGCTCATCCGAGTTGGGGAAAACCCACTGCCTGCGCTCGCACATCGCGACGGTGTGCCGCTCCACCGCTTCCTCGATGACCGGGTCGACCCGAGACTGCAACCGGCCTGGCGTTGCACCTCGATCGCGCGGCGGTATCCGGCACAGCAGGTGCCGCAGTCGCTCTGCCGCCACCCCGTCGAGACCGGTACACGTCTTCCACGACTCCGCATGCTCCCACTCGCGGGCGCTGAGGGCCGCCGCCGGCCTACTCGGCCGCGAGCAGCAGCTTCTGCACCCCGAACTCCGTGATCCAGGCCCGCCGTTGCGAACGGAGTCGGACAGGAGAGCGCCGCAGGGCTGACAGAGCGCGCGTACCCGCTCAGCAGGCCGCTCGGCCGCCATGATCTCCTCGCGCCACTCCTGCGCACCGGTAGCAGTGGCGATCGCGGTCTCCTCTCCGGTGCGGCCGGCCGTGTCCGCAGCGGCGACCAACCCTAGGAAGCCTCTCGGCGGCCGGCAGGAGGGAGGGCGCGCAGGAGTTCCCACAGGGGGCGAGATCCGCCGGCCCATTCGGCGAGGAGGTGACGGTCGACGAGGTGGAGCCGCTGGGACTTCGCGAACTGCGCGGCGTTGGCGGTGATACGGCCGTTGGTCAACATGACCACGACGTCAGCGTGGTGGACCTGGCGGCCGGTGCCGTTGAGGACCTGAAGGTCGGGGCTCCCGACGGGCTTGCCCGACCAGCCGTCCTTCCTGTGCTTGCACTGGATGACCCAGCGCCGGCCAGAGGGGTCGGTGGCTTTGACGTCGGCTCCGTTGTCACCGCGGCCACCGACCTGCCGCGCATCCGTGCAGCCGTCGCGGCGCATCAGGTCCCGCACCGCAAACTCGAAATCCCGGTGATGGAGTGCGTCGAGCTGTTCGAGGGCGTAGCGCAGACCGCTCGCCCGAACCTGCTCCCACCGGGTGGCCTCCCTGCGCCGCCACACCCAGGCTCCGGCTCCCACGGCGGCCACCAGCATGAGGGCGGCCACGATCCAGGGGTGTCCGGCCAGCCATCGCAGGGCGGTGACCACCAGGCTGAGCACCACTACGGCGGCGAGCGCGGCAAGGACAACCTGCTCCTGGCGCTGCTTGTTGCGTCGCCGGGGCCTGCTGGGTCGGCGGCCGGAGCGCCGGGCCGGTCGGCGGCCGCTCACCTGCCACGCCCGAGGAATGCATCCGGACGCGCGCAGGACGTCTGCCGATGTGGTTCGCCGGTCACTGGCCGGCCTGGGAGGTGCCGCTGACCAGCTGGCCGAGGAAGCCGGCGATGCCCTGGCCGACCTCTGTGGGGGCAAGGATGATGCCCAGAGCCAGGACGATGACGACGGTCATCTTCTCGTCGAACCGGCTCCGGGCTTCTGTGCGGCGGCGCAGCCGCAGGACGACGATGACCGCCAGGAGTACCGCCACGTTGATCGTGAGCAAAGCGTCCAGTCCCCCGTCCGACCCTGTCAGGGGCAGCGGGCGACAGCCCCCGTGTGTCTTGTGTAGCTGGAGGTCAGCGGTGCTGCGACCAGATCGTTCGGGATTGGCGGCAATGCGCTGCAATGGCCGGATTCGGCGGGGCGGATGTTCGGGAGACCCGCGTACGCCAAGGGCCCGGGGCGGCAGCAGGTCGTCTCCGGCTGCACCGTCCCGATGGCCCTCCATTCCGCGGCCGGAAGTGGGCGGATGGAACGCACTTCAGACCGTCGCGGCGGTGTCGGCCAGTTCAGTCGTGGCACCCTTCGGCTGTGCCAGACTCGGGCTGGTCGTCGGCGTCCCCGTCTCCGGCTGCCGTACCAGGGCCAGGTGTGCATCGAGGTCATCAAGGTCCTCATCTGCGGGGGTCACCAACGGGGCTCGGTGGCGGGCGGCGGTCTGGGCGAGGCGCCGGCGTTCCCGGTTTCGGATCGCCGCGATTGTGTGCGTGCTGGTCGGCAACTGGTCGGCGAGGAAGCTCGTGGGCCAACCGTGTTCGGCGAGTTCCTGCAGGCTGGTGGCGGCTCTGTCCGCTTCGACGAGGCCGGGGAGCAGCCGTTCGCGTCGGCGGGCGGTGTTCAGCGGGATGCCGAGGATGGCTCCTGCGGTGGTGCGGTGGATACGAGCCGGCCGCGCTTCGGCCGAGCGCAACAGGCGCCGGACGAGGGTGACTGCGACCCCGGATGTCTCGGCGATGTCCGCTGCCGACCCAACAGCGCACGTCGTTGGACCGCCCGAACATGCTGCGGGTCACGAGTGGCTGAGGAGCACGGCAAAGGGCCGCCACCTGCCGAGGCGGCCGGCCCTGGCCTTGAGGCAGCCGGTCGTGCTCCGCTTCGTCGGCCGCGAGGCCCCAGCTGGGCTTGGTCGCGGTCCACACGGCGCCGTACCGGCACAGGGCGTCCGCGGACGGCGGCAGCCGCTCCGGCCGGGTCCTGGTCCGCCTTCGAGCGGTTCGAGCGGGCCGTCATCGCAACCAGAGAGGCCGGCCGGCTCTGATCGTTCGCATGGAAGGCCGGCCCGGACGAGCTTCCCCATGATGCCGTTCGGGACCTGGCGCCGATCCCGCCCCGGACGGCCCGTCCGGGGCGGAGCCGACAGCGGCTCGATCACTTCCCAGGCCTGATCGGTCCGTTCATGACGTCGCGCCACGAGCGGAGCCACCGTCGACCGGTCGGCGGACACCCCTAGGCCGTTTCCTTCGGATCACCTCGCCGACCAGAACGGGTGGCCAGACCGCGCCATTGCTTGAGTTTGTTGATGCATCGCTCGACGGTGTTCCGCTGTTCGTAGGCCTGGCGGTCGAAGGCGGGCGGGCGGCCGCCGCGACTGCCGAGACGCTTGCGGTTGGCGGCCTGGTCGGCCGGCTGCGGGATCACCGCCCGGATCCCGCGCCGCCGCAGATGACGGCGGATCACCCGGGACGAGTACGCCTTGTCGGCCGGCACCGCCTCCGGCGTAACTCTGGGGCGGCCGACCCGCCGGGGCACCCGTAACAGGGCCATGACCTGCTCAAATGCGGGTGCGTCACCGGCCTGCCCAGGCGTGATGACGAACGCCGGCGGGCGGCAACGTCCGTCCGCAGCGAGGTGAACCTTCGTCGTCAGTCCGCCGCGGGACGTCCGAGGGCATGATCGGTCGGCTCGCCGGCCAAACCCCCTTTTGACGGCCCCGGCGGCGTGCTGGTGGGCACGGACGATTGTGGAGTCGACGGCGACGACCCAGTCGAGGTCACCTTCGGCGTCGGCCTGGGCAAGGAGGGCGGTGAAGACCTTCGACCAGGTGCCGTCGGCGGCCCACCTCCGCAGCCGGTTGTTGGCACCCTTCCACGACCCGAAGTGCTCGGGCAGGTCCATCCACGGCGTGCCGGTGCGGTACTTGAACGCGATCGCGTCGATCACCTGCCGGTGATCCCGCCACCGCCCACCACGTTTCGGCGTCCGCTCCGGCAGCAATGGCTCGATGCGTGCCCACTGGGCGTCAGTCAACGACACACCAGACCAACGATCCGATGATCTGGAGGGAACGGCTAGAAGGGCGGCCAGTCGGAACCGGGAGGCGGGGCGGGAGAGACCCGGTTGCCGTTCCGCATTTCCAGTGGCCAGCGCTCGTCGATGGCCGCAATGGCCTCCTTGCACGCCTCGCAAGCACTCGGCCACTCGGACACGAACGGGTACGGCGAGGCGGTGAGGCCCTCGTGAGCCAGACCGCACAGTGTCGCGCCGGAACCGTCGGCGGAGTACGCGTATGCCGCGTCGTACGCGTGGGCGACGACCTCTGGGAGCTGCGGGGATTCCGCCAGCCCCCACGATATGTAGCCGTACTGCGGCCGCAAAACTTCGCGCGGGTCGTATCCGAATTCGGTCCAGGCGTAGCACCAGGGGCAGAACCAGCGTTCCTTCACCGCCAGTTCCCACCGCATCAACGGTTCTCGCACCGGCATTCGTCGCATCTCATGGCCGCAGACATCACAGGTCACACCGCATTCTGCCTCACCGTTGGCAGCCGCACTCATCTTCGTCGCATGCGGGGCCGGCGCACGGGTCCGGCAAGATCCGAAAGGGGCGGCCTAGGCCGCCCGGGGGATCTCGGCGCCCGCCGGCGCGCCCGCCCCCGCGTTGCGCACGGCGGGACACCCACCCCGTGGAACACTGATCATAAACGGAATGTAATCAAACGATTACACATGATGATCGGAGAAGTGATGCAGAGACGTCGACTCAAGGCCGCGGCTCTGGTTGTGCCGGTCGTGGCCGCGCTCAGTCTCGGCAACACCGCGGACGCGACCTCCCTGGCGGCCATTCCGTGCGACGTCACCGCCCTCAACAACGCGATCGACGCCGCGAACAACAACACCGGACCGCACACCATCCGGCTCGCACCCAAATGCGTCTACAACGTCCTCACTCCCGCGTCGACCGGCGGTCTCGGCCCCAACGCCCTGCCCCTGATCTCGGGCACCGTCACGCTACTGGGGAACAAGAGCACCATCCGACGGGATCCCGACGCGACCGAGGGCTTCCGCATCGCGCAGATCGACGGCCCCGGCGGGCGCCTGACCGTCGAGGGTGTCACCGCGACCGGCGGCGGCTATCTCGACTACGCCGGCACCTACCTGCCCACGGACGGAGGGACGCTCATCCTCAAGCACAGCACCGTGACCAACAGCACGGCGAACCAGGGGGGTGCCATCTACGTGAACCAGAGCAGCACCCTTGAGATGTACGACAGCGTCGTGCGGGACAGTGCTGCCCAGCGGGGTGGTGCCATCTACAACGGGCCGGGAAGCACCACCCTGCTGCAGAAGACCAAAGTGGTGCGGAACCAGGCCACGGAGCTGGGGGGCGGCCTCTTCACCGCCGGGGTCTCCATGACCATCAAGAACTCGCACATCGAGGGCAACCGCGCCTACCAGCAGGGCGGCGGAATCTACAACGACCGCTCTCCGCTGGACATCTCCTCGACGACCATCGCGGACAACCGCGCGGGCCAAACGGGTGGCGGTATCAGCAATGACGGCACCACCACGCTGACGGACACGAAGGTGCGGCGCAACATCGCGCTCAACGGCGGCGGCGTCTGGCAAGGAACCTCCGCCGGCACCGCCCTGACCCTCGTCAGGAGCCGGATCTTCGAGAACACGCCCAACAACTGCCGGCCCGTCGGGTCGATCCCCGGCTGCACGAACTGATCCCGACTCGATCCGCGGGCCCGGCTTGATCCACAAGGCACGGCCTAGCCGTTGTACGTCTTGAAGCTGATGAGGGCGTCCGCTTCGCCCCGCCATGTGACCGAGACCTCCACGGTGTCGATCCGTCCGGCCGAGGGCGGCACGAAGAAGAAGGTCTGGGGGACGGATTCCCCGCTCAGGACGGGCGGTCCCTCCCGGCGGGACGGCAGGCCGGTGAGCCAGTCGCGGACATCGGCACGAGGCATGTGGAACGTTCCGGTCCAGGCGGTTGCGAAGATGTTGCTCTCGATTTCCGTGCAGGCCTCCTCGTCCAGGTGTGCCGGAGGCTTCCATCCGATGCTCTTCAGGGCCTTCGCGCATGCGGCCGGACGTCTTTCGATCTCCTGGGGCTGTCCGATCACATAGAGCACCCACAGCGGCAATCCGATCGCCGCGACAACGGTCAGGGTCATCAGGAACTTCCGCCATCGCGGCCACGGCGGGGCCGGTGGCGGCGGTCGCCAGGGTTGCAGCTTCGGCGCCCCCACGTAATTGCTGAAGTCCACAACGTACCCCGTGATCGATTTGAATGCGTTCAAGTTGAATGCGTTCAAGATTGTTGCACACGTGACGGCCAAACAGACGATCAAGGAGGCGCCAACGGCAGCCACTCAGCCGGATCCTGGTCCACCTTCGACCGGCTCGATCGGGCGGTCACCGCGACCAGGGAGGTCGGCCGACCCTGGTCATTCGCGTAGGTTTCGCGCCTCCGTGCAGCCCACGAACTGCACCCGAAGCACGCGCACCCGTTCGGTACCACGCAGGCACTCGACGTGCTCGCACGGCCCAGCCCGTCGCCTGCACCGCGTGCGACGCCGCCGAAGCGCTCTTGCCGATCCGCGGGCACGGCCGTCACGACGCACCCACCCCCGGCGACCGATGAGGTCAGACGGTCGGCGATGCGGTGCAGTCGTGGCGTGGGTAGCCGCGTCCGCTGCCGGTGCAGGAACAGCACCGAATCGCGAGTGCGGCTGCGCCTGCAGCGCGCCCTGCCGTCAACCGGGGTTGATCGCAGCGCATGCCGTTTCCTGCAGCGTGGCAGTTCCCCCTGATGATCAGCCGGAAGCCGTCAGTTCGACGTACCGCCGGAGACGTGCACGTGCGCCGAGTCGCGCTCCTCGTAGCGGATGTCGACGCTCAGATAGTCGGCGTTGCCGTTGTCGCTCCCGTCCGCAGGGGCCGCGGGGCGCACGCACAGGTCGGCGTCCACGCAGTCGCGGTCGACCTGTGCGTCCGGGTAGGTGGTACGCAGCCACGCCTCCGCCTCCGCCCGCGAGGTCTGGAAGTTGATGTTGTACCAGGTGGTCTGCCACTGCCCCTTCGTGCACTGCTTGTTCCGTGCGGTCCCGGGGGGATGGGCTGCTCGGAGGAATCGGATGGCCTCGCCGCAGGAGGCCGGAGCCTTTCAGCGCAGTTCCTGGTCGGCTCCGTGAAGCCACCAGCCGGCGGACGCCGGCACGGTCACCACCGCTCCGGCCGAGAGCCAGAACGCGGTCCTGTTGCGTTGCGCGGTCAAGGCGAACCCCCGAAGAATGGATGCTGAACATGTTCAAAGATGCGTCCCGACCGCAGCCGGTTTCACATCGCGCCCAGTTCCTTGGCATACGGGTCGACGAAATGGCGGTCCGCCGCGCGGCAACCTGCCGGGCGCGACGAGGAGCGCCGCATCGACCGACCATGCTGTGCACGCCCGCGCCCCGACCATGTCAGCCGATACCGGCCACCGAACCGAGCGGCGAGGAGTGGCGGCCGACGACCCGGCCGTGCGTCTGGCGGTCGCTGTCGAACACCGCCTGTCCGACCCTGTACCGGCGGGCGGTCACCGGTGGCCGGCCCGCGCCCAGCGCTTCGCCGGCACCTGCGTGTTGGTGGCCACCGCGACGGTGGCCTTCCTTGCCGACTACCGGCTACCCATCTGCCGCCCGATACCCGGCCTCTGCCCTCGGTGGCCGCCTACGACCGTGTCACCCTCCGCCGGGTCGACCTCGATGCGACACCAGCCGGTTTCGACCTCATACGACTCCCACGAGGCCGATCTGGAACTCCAGCCTGCCCCGATGAACTTCGCTGCCACCGACGAGGCACTCGGGGCCCCTGCCAGGCCGCCACATACGTTGTTGTTGATCTCAAGCCAGACGGGATCGAGGGGCTGGCCCTCATCGGATATGTCCACAGCTGAATTATGAAGCAGACCGCGACCCTCGACCGCACACGGTTGCGACATCAAGACTTGTCGATGTTGATCACCCAACACCGAGTCACGTGCCTCCCTAAGTCCTCGACAGACGACTCCCAAAGAAGTCGGCATAGCCAGTAGGGAGACCTACGGGCGGTATCCCCGGACATGGGCATGGGAGTCTCATGGCACGTCAGCAGGGGGAACTCATGGCGCAGCGGCAGCGCGTGGAGGACTCGCACGCCGCTGCCGCGCAGTTGATCGCGGAGTATGCCGACCTGCACCCGCGCGCCTCCAGCCCGGTGTCGAGCAGCGCATCGGGACCGACGAGATCCGCGAGCGACTGCTGCGCCTCGCCTGGGACGTCGCCTCCGAAGTCATGTCCTCCGCCCCGGGGGGTGCGCAGCCTCCGGCTCGGATGTTTGCCTCTCGTCCGCTGGATGCGCGGCCCCGGCGGTTCTCGCCCGACTCCGTGGAGCCGCATGCGTAGGTGCAGCAGTTCCGCGGTGTCCGCGACCTGGGCCAGAGCGGTGGTCAGGGTCAGGGTCCGGATCCTGCGGTCTCGCCGTCGCGGACCGCTTCGACGATCCGCCCCACCGTTTCCGCAGCGGCCGGTCCCTGGCCGGGTGCGCTGTATGCGGTGTGCACCGATCCGCCGGCGCCCTCACTCGTTCTGTACTGGTCAAGGACGGCGCAGCGTGCCCGGCCGGGGGTGCGGTGGCAGCCCCTGGCTCCTGAGGGCGGTCCTGTCTTCCGGTGAGCGTCAGCAGGACCGCCTCACGCTTTCCGCCCGGCCGCAGCGAGGACAACGGGGCGAGGTGGGGAGCATTCGTCAGTTCAACGGACCAGCGGGGGCTCGGTTGCGCCGCTCAGGTGTGGAGTCGGCTGTTGGGGCCGTCCAGGTCGCCTTCGGTGTCGTCGTTGAACCGGTAGTCCCCCGCGGCCAGGTACCGGAACGCGTAGCTGCTCTTGCTGGGCAGCTCGACGGTGACGGCCCGCTTGCCGTCCTTGCGGGGCGTCAGGGTGTGGCCGCCGGGCTGCCGGTCATTGAAGTCGCCCGCCACGCTGACCGGGCCGGGCGGAATCTCGGCGGGAAGGATGAAGGTGACCTCGGTGCGGTCCTTGCGCCGTGTGCGCTCCCCGCATGAGTCGGCTCCTGACAGTCGCGGCGACGGGTACGGGCACATCGTCCGCGCCACGTAGGCCGGCCGTCCGTCGACGCCGCCGCGGGCCCTTAGGGCGTCACTCGCCCACCACGGTCGGTAACGCAAATGGTGCGTGATGTGACTTTGGGTGGCAGCGTGAGCGGGAGGAGTCCTTCCACGCATCTCAGAGGAGTCGCCGTCATGGGCGGTATGCAGGACAAGCGTCAGGAACCGGGCAAGGGCCGCGAGGAGCAGGAGCGCATGCGCCCGGGCCAGACTCACGCCGGCGCGGGCCGGGAAGGCGAGCGGGGCTTGAGCCCCGAGGAGCTCAAGCGGCGCCGCGAGGAGGAGATGTTCCGCGAGCGCGAGCGGGACGAGATGCGCGACGAAGAACTCTGACCACCGTCAGAGCCGTTACGCCCACGCACGCAGGACCCGGCCGTGCCTGTAGTCACCTCGGCCGGGTCCTGTCATGCCCGCCCCCGCGGCCGCGGGTGCTCCCCACTGCGGCGTCGCGGCCTGGAAGAGCCTTCAGCCCCCTGCACCGGCTACCAGGTGACATCCCGCGTCACAGACATGCTCTCCCCGTGATCCCCGCTTGCGGCCGGGTTCTTCGAAGGAACCCGAGTCCCCTGCCCGCCCGCCCAGACAACCGATGCGATGGCAAACCCTATGGCGCATGACCCGCCTGGGACGCCCCCCAATCATCTGAGCTTGTTCCTTCTCGGTCAGGATCTGGCGAGCTCAGCGCATGGCTGATCGAGCTGGTCGCAGGCCGCCCTGCCCGAGTTCACCCGCAGTTGTGGTCGGTGTGACGGGGCAGAGGCCGGAGCCGGGTCGAATGCTGTCGGCCGGGGCGGTGACCGGCGACGCGTGACGACGGCCGCGGTCGGCAGCGCCACGGGGCAGGGAGCAGCCCCTGCGCCCTCGGTCGTCGCGAAGGGGCCCGGCTCGACATCGAAATCGTCACCCGCCTGGTCACCGATGTCGGCGAAAGCTGGAACCAGCCCGTCGCGGCGATCACGCCGCACAGGACGAGCCCTGCCAGCTCGGCCGGCACCAGCATGTTCCGGCCGATATCTGGCTGGCAGTCGGCTTCGTCGCGCCGCGGAACCGAGAGACCGTGAGCTCCGTATCGGAAGTGGGTGGGCACTCCGCCCGGCTGTGAGCAGCTCGTTTTCACGGAGGACACGTGCCGCAGGACATCGAGTTCCACCTTCCCTTCCCGAGCTCCCTCAGTCCGGATCTAGAGGGTGCGCGACAGCGCAACCTGGAGTGGGTGCGGCGTACGGGTCTTGTCGGGGAGGGCCGCTCGCTGGAGTGGTTCGCGTCGTGGGACATGCCGCTCCTGGCCGCCTACGGCTTCCCCTACGCCCAAGGAGCGGCGTTGGACCTGTGCGCGGACGTGATGGCGTTCTTCTTCGTCTTCGACGACCAGTTCGACGGTCCTCTCGGTCAGGACCCCGCCCGCGCCGCGACCGTGTGCCGGCAGCTGATCGACATCGTGCACGGCGCTTCCCCGGCCGCGGGGGCGGACGCGTGCTCGGCGGCGTTCGCCGATCTCTGGGCGCGTGGCCGCGACGGCGCGCACCCGAGCTGGGTGGCCCGTACCGCGTACGAGTGGGAGTACTACTTCGCGACACAGGCCCATGAGGCGATCGGCCGGCTCCGGGGTACCCCCGCCGACATGGAAACCTACCTTCAGGTCAGACGGGGCATAGCCGGCACCGACCTGCCCCTGTCCCTGGGCGAGCGGGCCGCCGGCATCACCGTCCCCGCAACCGCCTTCCACAGCCCCCAGCTGCGAATCATGCGCCAGGCCGCGATCGACGTCACCTTCATGTGCAACGACGTCTACTCGCTGGAGAAGGAGGAAGCCCGGGGCGACATGGACAACCTCGTCCTCGTCATCGAACACACCCGGTCGTGCACCCGCGACGAAGCCATCACGGCCGCCCGCCGGGAAGTCGACGGGCGCGTCGAGCGGTTCCAGGAACTTGCCCTCCAGGTCCCGGCCATGTGCCGGCAACTCGGTCTCACCGGCCCGGAGCGAACCGGTGTGGGCACGTATGTCGAGGTCATGGAGACTTGGATGAGCGGCTACCACGCCTGGCAGACCCAGACCCGCCGCTACACCAGCGCACTTCAGATCATCCCCAGCACCGGGCCCGGCTACTTCGACGAGGTCCTGGGAACGTAGACCAGGTCATGGCCGGCTCGGAGGAGACGACGATGGCTGCGGCTCACGGCGACCCGCGGCGAACGAGCGACGCGCCATTGGTCGAGTAGTCGAGGTCGGTGTCGCGGAAGCGCCGGACGGTCTTGCGGTCGAGGTGGAGACGGCGGGCGATGGCGCTGATGGTCCAGCCCGCGGCGACAAGCGTCTGGACGTCAGCGTGACGGTACCGGGTCCGGTCGCTGATCGGCGTCCGGGGTAGTTCATGGAGTGGGAGCTGCATCAGCCGGGATTCGGCTGGTCACGTCGACGCGTTTACGCAGGCAGGCGCGAGGTTTTGGAGCAGGTGCCAGCCTCTTCCGGGCGGATCCTCCAGATGACGCGCTGGGTGGACCACCGGAACCCCTTGACTGGTGGGTTCTCCTCCTGCGCTGCATGCTGTGCCCGGTGTCGGTGACCTGCCAGGTCATCGGGCAACCGGCCAGGGAAGTCAGTTGCCCGCCAGAAGTGCGGTGGGGATCGCACTTCGCGGCGAACATGGCAGCCTGGACGACAGCGTTGCGGTAGTCGCCATGGCGACGGAAGGCCCGGAGGGCTTCGGTGGCGCGCTCCATCGCAAGCTCCAGAGACGATCCGTCCCACGAGGACGGTGCCGAGCGGGCTCGATGCGGGCGCCAAGGGCATCACGCCCATCGCGCCGTCGGCGTAGCTGCCTGTGACGGTTCCGGCGAGCCAGAGGGCCGGCGCCATCTGTTCCGGAGCGGCCACCGGAGGGGCTGTGAGGCAGGACCATCCTGGCCATCGAGGAGACGTCGGTCAGCACATCGAAGCAGCGGGTGAGCGTCTCGCGCAGGACTTCCTCCTGTGGCGCCAGACGGTCGGGGCCCTGGATGGTGACCATCTCCACCACGGTGCGGTACGCATCGACCGTCCCGTCAGCGAGGTCCTCTTCGGGCAAGGGCTTGCCAGTGATCTCCGCGCAGACGTAAGTCAGGGCAGCCAGGTGCATGTGCCCCGCTCTGGCGTTCCCGGGGCTGCCAGAACTTCAGAGCGGCACGAATGGCCTCCCCCTGTGCGGCCGACGGCAACACAGGGCCGTCCGGGGAGGGTCACATCTCCATGCGTCGAGCCCGCCGACTGTGCCGGGCAGCATCTTGGTGATCACTGACCGGTGCGGCAGCGGGCACGGAGAGGGCAGGGCCACCAGGAAGGTGAGCAGCAGCGGGCCCGCCGTGACCTGATCCTCATCGGCGGGTTCGGGCTTGCCGGGCTGGTTCATCGGAAAGCGTAGGACCGAAAGTGCTGGCACCGGAATGGCTTTTCCGTGCCCGCTCGAAGACACCGCCCCTTCGACGCGCGGGCCGCGCAGGAGGGATCCTTGGGCGATCCCGAAGTCGATACCACGCTGCTCGCCGACCGACCCACAGGGTGGGCCGCCGTCGTGCCGGTGATGTCCAGGAATTCGGAGGCGCCGCTGCCCGTGCGTCTCATACCCTCGGCCCGAACCGACCCGTCAAAATCACCAAGGACTTTGTGAATCACTCCGATCTCCTCGCCCAGGCCCCCTCGCTCGCAGCCGGCATGGCCGCCGCCGCTCACAGCCCGGACACCCAGCTGTCCCAGACTCGCCACCGCGCCGCGCTCGTGGCGGGCTGGCGCATCCCACCCGGCTCCACCGTCCTCGAACTGGGCTGCGGCCAGGGCGACATGACCGCCGTCCTTGCAGAGGCGGTCGGGCCCGAAGGGCGCGTGGTGGCCGTTGATGTGGCCGCACCCTCCTATGGGGAGCCGGTCACGCTCGGAGAATCGGCAGCCCGGCTCGCGGCGGGCCCTCTCGGGCCACGCATCGACTTCCGCTTCGGCACCGACGTCCTCGACCCATCGGTCGACTTCCCCGAAGGCACCTTCGACCATGTGGTGCTCGCACATTGCTCCTGGTACTTCGCATCGCTCGGACAACTGCGGGACACGCTGGCCCGGGTACGGCCGTGGGCGCGGAGACTGTGCTTCGCCGAATGGGACCTGACGCCTGCCTCCGACGACCAGTTGGCGCATCTGCTCGCCGTGCTGATCCAAGGACAGATCGAGGCCGCGGGATCGCATGGCGAGGGCAACGTCCGCACACCTTTCTCCCGTGAGAGCCTGCTACGGCTCCTGCCCGAGGCCGGCTGGACGGCCGACGGCAGCGAACTGGTCGATACCGGAGAACTGCAGGACGGCGACTGGGAAATCGCAGCTTGCCTTGACCTGGTGGAAAGCGATACGGGTCTGGCCGCGCTGCCCGAGCCGGTGCGACAGCTCGTCCTGAGTCAGGCCGACGTTCTCCGGGCCGTTGCCAAGCCGCGCGGCAACCGCGCGCTCGCGGCGTACTCAGTCACCGCGCGCTGACATAGGGCCCCGGCCCGGTCAGGGTTCAGTGAGATCAGCCGAGCTCGCCCCTGGCCGCCATGTCTGCGACACCGCCCCGCCAGGGCACCGCGCCCTCCCGGACCGACCCCGCGTCGGCGCCCCGCCTCCGACGATGCAGCCCTGCAGACCCCCAGCACACCGCCCTCGGCTGCCGCCCACGCCAATCCGGCCCCCAGTGCCCTGCGCCGTGGGCGGGCTGCCGTAGCCGCCGTCGAACACAGGACCCTGGCCATCGAGCTGGGCGGGTGCTGGGGCGGCTCCAGCACCCGCGCAACGGCCCGGGTGCCGTCGTGGGCGGGAGCTTCGGCGAGGTCGGCCAGCAGAGTCATGCGAGCAACCATGGACGGCATGGACGCCGTACTGCGGCTCCCCTTGCTCGACACCGGCCGGGCCCGTGAGGAGCGGGGCCGGAGCCACGAGCGGCGGGGCGATGGCCTCCGTGGGTGCCAGGACGAAGCCCAGGTGGTCTCCTTGACTCGCGTCCCGATCCCGCCGACGAACCCACCCCCGGTCATCGGCGTCGAAGCCCGAGGCCATGGGCGGCGTGAGCGGTGCGTTCCTTGGCGGGAGCCGTCGCCCGGCGGCGCTAGCCCACGGCGGTGAGGTCCTCGTCGACGACGGCCAGGGTGAACGCATGGCCGGCCGGGTCGGCGTAACGCCGCAGGGTGGTCCGGCTGCCCGGCAGGCTGCCGTCGTCCTCCGCCGCCACCGGGCGCGCCCCGAGGGCTACGGCCTCTCGCTCGGCCTCGTCGAGGCTCCGCTGCTCCACGAGAATGCACACGTGGGCCTGTTGGGAGCCCTCCGGGAGAGGCCAGCTCGGCGGTACGTGGTCGGGGTCCCGGCGGACTCCGAGGACTACTCCGGTGCCGCCGGTGATGAGGAGGAGCTCCGCGTCGCCCGGTGCCGGTCCTGCCGAGGCACCAAGCAGTTCGGCGTAGAACTGCGCCAGCAACTCCGGCTCGGCGCTGTCCAGGACGAGAACGGCTGTCTTGGGTACGGTCATGCACCCCGTGTGCCCGCTGCCGGTGCCGGTACACGGGGCATGCGTCGCGGGACGTCCGCTCTCGATCCCTCAGGAGCGGACGCGGAGTGCGACCTCTCGTTCCTGGTCGCCCGATACGGCGCCCATGTCCTCGACCGTGAAGTTGCCGACGAGCGCAGCCTGCACCCGCTGCACCGCACGAGGGCCTCCCTGGAGGGTGACATTGACCGCGTCTTTCACCCGTACGGGTACCGCCTGCCGCTCGGCCGGTTCGGCCGGCTTCGCCGCGTCGAGAGTCGCGCTCCACACGGTCGCGGCTCTGCCGCCTTGCGCGGCTCCGCCCGCCCCGGGCTCCGCAGGAAAGGAACGTTCGAGCAGGTCGAGGACGGCGCGCGCGTCCTCCTCGGAGCAGTCACCGACCGCCACGACCACTTCGGCCACTGGAACGTCCTTGTCGTGTCCGTCCATCAGGGGGACCTCTCTCGTGCGTGCGGCATCGGTGCGGAGAACGTGAAAGGGGAATCCGGAACCTCCCCGATCCGAACGTGCCACAGGGGGTGGGGCCCCGCATCCTTTGCCTCGGCCGATGGGAGGGGCGATACCGTACCGGGAACACGACGCCGGAAGGCTACGACGCCGACGACGAGTACGTAATGGTCGAGCAGAAGGCGGATCGACCACATCGCACCGGGCCGCTCCCACTCGCTGAACATCGCCGGGTTCGTCGACCTGGCGGAGGTCGACCCGCTCTGCTTCAACAGGATCTGCCAGTAGCGACAACACCTGCCGGCCCCTCCCGTGTACATGGCCTGCACGTCCCTCCCCAGTACCGCGGCGTCGGCCGTAGCGGGGTCAGACGGCGGCTTCCGCGGACCATCCGGGTGTCTCGTCGTCCGGGAAAGCGCCACCGCCGTCGGCCGGTAAGGAGCCGGGGGGCCAGGACGCGACCAGCAGGTCGTCGTCAGCGGCGGCGACGCCGTGGGCGGCCCGGTGGCGGGCGGCGGCCGGGTCACGGACGCCGACGCTCTCGGCCGACACCGGATCCGTAGCCGTCTCCGGCTCCAGCTTCCGCAACCTGGGCACCGAGTCCCGACCGTTCGGCACCTGACACCGACTCGGATCACCTCCCCATCGTCCTGCACCGACACCGCCCTGATCCCCGGGTCATCCAGGAAGAGCGGCTCTTTCAGCCCGAGCAACACCTCACGCACAGCCCAGAACCATCAGCCGAACGCGGTCGGCACCGGTGGTTTCCTGACGACCTTGCGGCACGACTCAGCAAGATCAACGGTCACAGGGAGTGCCCACACCACAGAAGTTGGACCAGAACGAAAGAAGTGGATGAAGCCACGCAGTTGATGCTCCGGCTCGCCGATGGGCGGTGGGTGTCGGCTGTTTGCGAGCTGAAGCCGCCCCCACCAGTACGCCTCTACATGTGTAGAGTGCGAGCAGCATCCTCTACCGATGTAGAGGGCAACCTCGTTCGACTTCAAGGAGCCACGGTGAGCGCTACCGTCACACCCGTTCTCGAGCGCAATCCCCAGCCCAAGCCGCTGCGGCCCTTCAGAGTCGGGGCCGTCGGCTTCCTCCTGCTGGGCACGGGCCACCTCGTCCTTGCAGCCGCGACGGCGCTGGGCGACCCCACCCCCCAGCAGCAAGCGTCCTCGGAAGCCATGCGGGAGTCGAGCATGACCCTGCTCGGTCTGGAACGCAGCACCCTCGACGTCGTCCAGGGCATGAGCCTCGTCATGGCCCTGTTCGTCATCGCGTGCGGGCTCCTCGCCCTCACCGCCGTCCGGCACGCCCCGGCACTGGTCGAACGCCGCACCGCCTTCGGATGGATCCCCCTCGTCGCCTCACTGATGGGCCTGGCGATATCCGTCCTGCTCCTCCCCATACCGCCGATCGTCGTCCTCACCGTCACCAGTTGCGCCTTCGCGCTGTCCTTGCGCCGGGCGACGCCCTGATCCGGTCACGGCGGGGCCACCCCACCGCACCGGCCGGACAATCACCGACCCGCCGGCCGACGAGGAGGAACTCCTCGGCCCGAACCACCCCGTCCTGCCGGCCACCCGCGCCGGCCTCGCCTACGCCTTGGACGCGGCCCCGCCGGACTGACCTGCGGGAGCAGCCGCGCCCCGCCCGGTCAGAGGGTGTCGAGCGAGTCGCGCGCGGTGAAGTGGTAGAGCCCGACCCTCGGCTTGGCGACGGTACCTGTGGTGGCGAGTGGCAGGCTGACGCCGTCGGCGTTCGGCATGTGGCTCGGGTCGGCCAGGATGTTGATCTCGTCGGCCACGGGACCGCCGCCGCCCGAGGGGTTGAGGTCCACCGCCGCGTAGGTGGTCGCCCCGGGCCGCACCGGGTGCGCCGGCGCCCCGCCCAGACCCTCGGGCGGCGTGGCCTGGATGCCGAGGGCGGAGCCCTTGGCGCTGAAGCCGATGGCGGGGTGGAAGTCGAGGCCGCACGTGGTGGAACCGTTGTTGGTCACCGTGACGACCCGGACGGTCGCCGGGAAGCCCTGCGGCGAGGTGACCTTGACGGTGAGGTTCCTGGCGGAACAGGGGTGGGTGTAGGCGTAGGCGTCCTCGGTGGTCGCGTCGGTGCCGCCCGTCGCCTTCCCCTTGCCGTCGGGGCCCGTCGGCGTCGGGCCGGCGGCGCCCGCCGGATCGCCGCTACCACTCGGACCGGCCGCCGTCGGAGTCGCCGACGCAGACGCCGTGCCGGAAGCGGCCGGGGTGCCGGAAGCCGACGGCGTGCCCGTGCCCGCCGTCGGCGCCTTGAACTTCCCGTCCGTGCCGCCGCCCCCGCCGCTCCCGCAGCCGGTCAGTGCCAGGACGAACCCGACGGCGGCGGCAAGGGCCGCAGCACGGCTCCGGTGGATGCGCATGGTGGAACTCCCCGTCTCGTACCCTCGGACGAAAGCCGTCCGTACGGCAACAATATGATCTACGCGGTCCGGTGAACGGGGAGCGACACCTACGCCCCGCGCCCCCTTCACGGGCCCCGGCCGCGTGCTGGTGAGCGCGCACGCGCGGGCACAAGGCTGCTCGACACCGAGGTGACCGTCCCGGGATCCCACCGCTCCCCCGCGATCGCCCGGACCCCGGGGGCGGGGACCAGGTGACCGGGACGGAGCAGGCCTGCGGGCAGGGTGCGTCGTGTGTGCGGGCGACGGCCTCGGGATCGGCGGTCGGACTGCAGGTCGGGCCGGGGCGTACAACCCTGGCGGTAGCCGGGAATCAACTTCCGGCGGGCCGACAGGGCCGGTGGCCGGCCGTTACGTTGTCGCCGCCTGAACATCCGTGACGGAGGAGCGCCGCATGACCCGTTCGGCCCACGACCCCAGCAGACGTGTGGCATGGGGGACATCTCTGGTCCTGATCGCGATCACCGCACTTCTGGGAGGCGGCGCGTCCGGCGCCTCCGGAACGGCAAGCGCCACGGAGGTCGGGGCCGCGTCCGTCCCAGCGCTGTCCTGGGGGCCCTGCGACGGGTCGAAGGACGGCTTCGAGTGCGCGACGGCCCGAGTGCCGTTGGACCACCGCCGGCCCTCCGGGCCCACCCTCGCGCTCGCGGTCACCCGCCGACCGGCGGCCGACCCTGCGCACCGGACCGGCGTCCTGGTCCTGCACCCGGGCGGGCCCGGGAACTCCGGGGTCGACTTCGCCCGCAACAGCTACGAGGCGCTGCCCGCCTCCCTGCGCGACGCGTTCGACGTGGTCGGGTACGACATGCGCGGCGTGGCGCGCAGCGGGCAGGTGGAGTGCTGGGACGACCAGGAGTACGCGGCCGCGGTCGACGGAGCGCGCGGCGCGCCGAGGCCGGGGCCGGGGGCCCTGAGGGAGTTGGTGCGCCAGGCCGTCGACTTCGCCGCCGCCTGCCAGGAACGCTCCGGGGACCTGGTCCCGTTCGTCGGTACCGGGTCGAACGCCAAGGACCTCGACCTGCTGAGACAGGCGCTGGGCGAGGAGACGCTCACCTTCTACGGCCGTTCCTTCGGCAGCTACGTCGGTACGGTCTACGCCGCGCAGTTCCCGCGGCGGGTGCGCGCCATGGTCCTGGACGGGGCCTACGATCCACACCGCTACGCGGACGTGCCGTACGCGTACGACGCCGCGCAGTTCACCGCCCTGGACGCGGCCGTCGGCCGGTTCCTGGACTGGTGCGGGCGCGAGGTGGCGGCCTGCGGGTTCGGTGAGGGCCGGCCGCGGCAGGCGTTCGAGGCGTTGAAACGCGACCTGGACGCGAACCCGGTGATCTCCGCGAGCGGACGTCCGGCCACCGGCTACACCCTGGCCTACCGGCTGATGTTCAACATCAACGCGGGCAAGGAGATCTGGCCGTACCTGGGACAGGCCCTGCGCTCGGCGCAGGCACGGCAGGCCTCGTTCCTTCTGTCACCGCCCTCCCCCGCGTCGTTCGACTTCCTCACCGTCAACACCGCCGTGGAATGCGCCGACCGCCGCTACCCCGACAACCGGCTGCTGCTGGGCGCGCTCGTGACCGCCGAGACGGCCTCCGCGCCCCTGCTCGGCCCGCCCATCGGGTGGGGGCCACCGACCTACGACCACAACCACGCACCCGCCTGCACACAATGGCCGGCGCAACGCCCCAGCCGCTTCGAGGGCTCCTACCGGGCGACCGGTTCCGCCCCGATCCTGGTCCTCGGCACGACCGGGGACCCCGACACCCCCTACCAGGACGCCGTGACCCTCGCCGGAACACTCGACGGCGGACGCCTGCTGACCTTCGACGCCGAAGGACACACCGCATACAACCGCAGCACCTGCGTCAGCAGCCTCGTCGACGCCTACCTCACCACGCTCGCCCTGCCCCCACGAGGCACTGTCTGCGCGGACGAGGCACCCCCGCAACCCCTGGGCCACCGCACCCCGATCATCGGGACCGACGAAACACAGGACGCGATCCCCGCCCCACACTGAGAGCCACGAACGGACAGAGGGACCGGCCGCCGGACGACCGGACTCCGGGCGTAACCCGAGGCCCGGGGCCGGTCCTGACGGCCCGGAGGAGAGGCTGCCTGGGAACCCGTCCCGTACGGTGCGGCCGGCCGCACAGTGGCCGGACCCGGCACGGTTTCCGCGGTCTGCGCCAGCACCGGCTCCACCGGCGGTCGGAGCGTCAGAGCGTCACAGGGGCCTCCCTGACGGTCCGCCAGACCAGCCGGAGGCGGCCTGCAGTACGAACAACCCGTCGTGCCATCCATCCGAGGGGCATAGCGGGCCCGTCACAGGCACCCGGCGGGCTTCTGCGGCACGGTGGCGGCATGCGTCGCTGGTCCCTGCCCTTGCCCCTGCTCCTTACCGCTCTGCTCGCGGCCTCGGGATGCGTCATCTTCCACCCCGGTCCTGCCTCAGCGATTGCGGTCAAGTACGACCACGTCGTCGCCCATGCCGATGACGAGGCCCTGGCCGACGGTGGTCATGCATTGGGCCCGCGTCGGCAGCGCGATCTTCTCCCGGAGCCGGGCCGGCAGGAGATCCCAGACGTGGACCGTACCGCTGCCGTCCAAGGTGATGGCGTCCGTACGGTCGTCCTGCGTGGTGCAGGCCACCGCGAGAACTCCTGACGGGTGTCCCGCGAGGGTGGACCGCAGGGTGCCGTCCGTCAGATCCCACACTTGTACTGTGGCGTCGTTCCCGCCCACGGTCAGCGCGTGGGGGCGGCCCTCCAGGACGGTGGCGGCGAGTGCCCGTATCCAGTGGTGCCCCGTGTGGACGGTGGCGGTGACGCGTCGGCCCTTCTCCGTGAGCCTCCACAGTCGCAGTGCGGCGTCATCGCTGCCCGTGAGGAGGTGGGGGCGGCCGTCGACGGCGAGGGGCTCCATGGCCCGCACCGCCGACCGGGTGCGGTCGCTGTGGAGCGGATGCTCCGCGTCCTCGTCCAGGTCCCACACGCGTATGGTGCGGTCCTCGTCGGAGGTGACCACGCAGGCACGGCCGTTGACATCCGCCCACGCCACGGTCTCCACCCGGCGGTCGGGTCCGGGAAGGTCCCGAAGCCCTGTCCCTGCGGCGAGGTCCCAGACCCGGGCGACGCCGCAGCAGCCTCCGACGGCAGCGTAGGGGCTGTCGTGGACGGTTGTGCACGCCAGCGCCTCCACACGGTGCCCGTGGGGCAGGGTGCCTCGTTCCGTCCCGTCGGCCAGGTCCCAGAGCCGTATGGTGCTGTCGCCTCCGGTGACGACGTGGGGACGGCCGTCGATCTCCACGGCATCCACGACCTGCACGGTCCCGGTGTGTCCCTTGCGTCCCGCGGGCGATGCCGTGTCGCCCAGGTCCCATACGCGCGGGGGCGCGGAATGGCCACCGCTCACGGCGTACGGGCGCCCGTCGATCTCCGTGGTGGCCAGCGCGTCCACATAGCCGTGGTGCCCGGTCAGGACGGCGCGCTCCGTGTTCTCGGTCAGATCCCACACGTGCACCGTGCAGTCACCACCGGCGGTCAACACGTGTGGGCGTCCTTCAAGTTCGAAGCAGCTCACGGCAGCTGTCCACGAGGTGTGTCCGTCCAGCTCAGCGCGTTGCGAGCCGTCGGTCAGGCACCAGACCCGTGCCGCGTGCTCCCCGCCGCTCCCGGTGATGGCGTGGGGGATGCCGTCGATCACCGTGCAAGCCACCGAGTAGACGGCCGACGTGTGGCCGGTGAGCACGGCCCGCTCGACGCCGTCGTCCAGGTCCCACAGCCTCACCGTGTTGTCATAGCCCCCGGTCACGGCCACGGGGCGGCCGGCGACCTCGCTGAACGCCACCGCTCGTATTTCCTCGGTGTGGCCGGGCATCCGCGCACGTTCCGACCCGTCGACCAGGTCCCACAGCCGGACCAGGCAGTCCTCTCCCGCAGTGACGGCGTGCGGGCGGCCGTCGATCACCGTGCAGCCCACCGCGTGTATCCAGCCCTTGTGGCCTCCGAGGGCGAACCGCTCGGCCCCGGTATCCAGATTCCACACTCGTAGGCTGCCGGAGCAGGTTCCTGTGACGACATGGGGGCGCCCGTCGATCTCGACGCAGTCCAGGGCGTAGACCCCGTCGTCCTCGGTGATGACAAGACGTTCGGTTCCGTCGACCAGGTCCCACACGCGGACGTTCGCGTCGTAGCAGCCGGTCACCGCGTGGGGACGCCCGTCGATGACGGTGCACGCGGCGGCGTCCACGCCCAATCCTGTCTTGGTGAAGCGCAGCGCCGGATGAACCATCGTGCCGGTCGCCCAACGCGGCCGCCACGGGCGGCCGCGAGACAGCTCCCGGGCGAGGCCGGTCTCGCCGTGGCGCGCGGCGTCGACGGCGAGGATGTCCCGCCTTTCGGGCAGGCTGGCGGTGGCATGGACGTGGACAGATGCTCGGTAGATACTCCGCCGCACCGACCCCTGGGACGAGCCGGGGATGTTGAGCGCGCGGAGCAGTCCCCGCGGGTCCGCGTGCACCAGGTACTCGGCGTCCTCCAGTATCTCGTCCAGGGCACCGGCTGCGGCAGCGTGGGCGGCGAGATGGTCGACGATGTACGGTGCGGAAGCCGGCCAGTCGCGGTGCCCGCCGTCCCCGTCAAGGGGCACCTCGGCCAGCAGCGCGCTCGTGATCGCCCGTTGCGTCTGCCGCTCGCCCGACCGAGCTCCCCGGGCACGCAACCGGTAGGCCATACCCTCCGATGTCTGCGTCTCGACCAGGAGTTCGCCCGCCCGGTCCCGGAACACGCTCACGTCCTGAGCCGTCCACGGGTGACCCGACAGGGCACCTGCCAGGACCACCCACAGGGAAAAAGGCAGACCCCCGCCTTCGGCGAACGCCAACGGCCGCAACAGCGCGGCTTCATCGTCGGAATCCAGCGCCGGCCAGAGGGCCCTTTTACCGTTCGCCATCGCCACACGCTCCTCGCAGCCCGTTCACGACCCCGTCCCTCCCCACTGCGGGTGGACGGGTCGCCCACCTGGCCACGGATGCTACAGACAGCTACTGACATCGATACTCGTACGCGGGTTCCTGTGGTCGTGGCTCTGCCACTGACCGGCGCCCTGGGCTGTCTTCGGGCTGTACCGTCCGGCTTCCGGGGCTCGTTCTTCTCATGGCTCCGGCCAGGTGGAACATGACCTGATAGGAGGTAGCGGCCGAGCGAGCGCCGCACCCGGGCTCTGATGTCTGAGGTCCGGCCCCAAGGCCACACCCACGCCGCTACCCGACACTTCGCCAGCCCGCTGATCTTGTCAGCGTTTTCGCCATGTGTCGTCACCGAAGCACTCGGCCGGGGGCACCACGTCACGGCCTTCCGCCGCGACGCCATGCGGATCGCCGAAGACCGGCAGATCGTCCTCTGGCAGAGCGTCGCCGTCCTCGCCACCGACGCCATCGCCGCCGTCATACCCGGCCTCGACGTCCTGATCAGCGGATTCCAGCCCGGAAACGTGCGCCCGGCGAGCGTACGGGCCGGTTCCGGATCGGCGGCGATCAGCCCGTACTCGACGCGGACGGGCGCAGCCGCATCTCGGTGGCCTGATGGCGGCGCTGGAGGCGTCGGTGGCGGAGGCCCGTGAGCGCCGCGGCGAAACCCCGGCGGGCGGGGGTGGGGCGACGGTGCACGAGATGCCGAAGCGGAAGAAGGCGGCCGCGAAGAAGACGGCGGCCATGCCGTTCCCGGAGCCGTCTGCGGCGGTGTTCCGGTGGACGAACAGCTCAGAACACGCCGTGGGTCTCCTTGAAATGCCCGCATCTCACCCACTGGTCGCCGCCCACACCGCCGTGGTCGGGGAACTCCGTCCGGCAGGGGTCGTCGCCACCCGAGCCCTTGTAGCGTCGGCAGCGGCACCGGTGCGGGGTCGGTGGAGGCGGCAGCTCTCCGGAACACTTGAATTCGAGCGAGTTCCACTCAGCGGGGCTCAGCTCCAACCCCGACTCGCGGATCATCGCCACGGCCTTGTCCTGCGCTTCGATGAGCAGCGCAGCTGCCTCAGCCAGCATCTGCGACTGCGCGTCGGTCCTGTCGTTCCTCTTCGCCACGGACATCTGCGTCCTCCTGATCGGTCAGATCTGGGCGTGCTCGGATTCCGTGTGCTCGCAGGTCCTGGTGGGCGATCCCGTGCCGAAGTCCGGGCCGGTGAAATCGGTCCAGGTGTTGAGGCAGGGTTCTTCGCCGCCCGAGCCGCCGTAGTCGCCGCAGCCGCAGAAGTGCGGGGTCGGCGGAGGGCCAGTTCGGCCAGGCAGGGGCGACCGACCCGGCAGGCCGCGGGCCTGGCCCGCATACGATCGGTCACTGTCTCCGTCGCCCAGCGGCTGCTCTGGGCGATGACATAGCGCAGGTCGGCGAGGGCTTTCAGCGTGACCGACGGCTCCTCGGCGGCCAGGACGCCGAGGACCCGGATGAGGTGGGAAGGGAGCTCGGTGAGTTCCGCGGGGAGGGGACGGCCCCGTCTCGGACTGCCGACAGATGCGCCGCGTAGTTCGCGATCGGAGCGGGTGGCGACACGGTCCCGCCCTGAAGTCCCCACCGACGAGGGGCCGACACCGTCCCAGGACCGGCAGCAGGCCACAAGGCGGCGTGCGTTCCAGTCGCGTCTCCGGCACAAGGATTCGCAGACCTTGCCGGTGCTGGGCGTTGGCCCGATCGGCATCATCGGCCCCGTGCCGCGTCCGTCCACTGCCGCGTCGGGCCTGATCGGGCCCGGCCGATCATGCGCTCCCCCAGGAGAGTCAATTGCCAGATGCATATGCGCGTTGTGGCCGGTTCCGCCTCCGAGGGCCCTACCGTGGCGTGCGCAACGCAGGCTTGACTCAGGCGCCCACGTCTTGCCCTCCCTGTACCGACCACGAAAGGAGTGAGCGTGAACGCTCGCTTCGGTATGAAGCGGAAAGTCGTGCTTGGGTTAACGGCGCTGATCTCGATCGCCGCCGGTGGTGTCCCGGCGTCCGCCCTGACCGGCGTAGATCTGGGAAGCTCGCACCACTGGGGCGTCATCACCCGCAACACGATCGGCTCTCCCGTCGCCGCGCTGAGGGACGGCCCGTACGGATCGTTCGGTGTGACGGGGACCGCCGCGAGGCCGCCCTACGGCCGGGGCAGCCTCGGAATCGAGGTCGCGGACCGCTCCACCTCCCTCACTCCGTCCAGTGAGAAGGTCAGCTTCGGCAACGAGGTCGACTTCTACGGCAAGCCGATCCTCGGCACCCAGGGTCTGAACCAGGTCGGTTTCCACGTCTTCCAGACCGGCGAGAACATCTCGTACGGCGGCCCGACGAACATGCCGAACATCACGTTCGAGATCAACCCGAACCTCACCGCGACAACCACCACCTACTCGTCGCTGGTCTGGCTGCCACCGGCCTCCCCGGTGACGAACGCCTGGAGTGGCTACCTGGACGCCACCACGACCGGGACGTGGTTCCTCACGGGCGGCGCGGGCACCGCGACCGGCTGCAACCTGGCGACCCCGTGCCCCTTCCCACAGCTGAAGACCGCGCTCAACGACGGCGGCGCACAACCGACCATCTACACCGCCGCGGTGGGCAAGGGCCGCGACAACATGTGGATCGGCGCCGTCGACGGCCTACGGATCAACAGGACCATCTACGACTTCGAGGCCTCCGGAGTCAAGACGCGTCGCGCCGGCTGAACCCCTGACCGGCTGGGCATCGTCGTCCGCAGCCGTGAGGTTGCGGACGACGATGCCAGCACAGTGCGGCCCGGTCCGGCCACGGTGAACAGCGACGGCCGGTTGGCGAAGTAGATCACGGACGACCGGCCCGCGGACGTGATCCGGACGTCTTCGCCTTCGGAATCTGCGGGCCCACCGGGCCCCACGGATCGGCCGCGGCCGCGGCGAGCAGGTCCCGGACCGTCTCCTCGGCGTGCTCGGGGAATTCGGGGAGTTCGGGAAGGACCTTCGCGGCCGGTGTCGAGCGGCGGACCCGCGTACGAGTGCGGGCTCACCCGCGGCACCGGCCGCGGAGCTCGGCCATGTCCACGAACCCCGTCTCGTCGCACCCGGAAGCCGTGAACGCGTCGACCGCGGGAGCGGAGACGAGTATCGGCTCCTCCTGGCAGCGGCTGCTGCTGCCGAACACGGTAAAAGAGCGTGGCCTTTCGTGAAGGCCACGGAGGAAAACGTGACCTCAGTGGGATTGCCGTTGCTGGGGCGCGTCACCCTGGTCAGGCACCCAGGGACCTGCGCACCCTGTTGGAACGCCGGCACCGCCGATCCGGCGTCAGCTCCGCGAGGGCCTTCAGCCAGATGACCAACGGATGAAAGCACCAGTACTCCGAAGGCAAGACAATGCTTCCGGTGCCGCGGGCGGAGGTCGTGCTGTCCCGCCCGAAGGACGCTGAGTGCCCGAACGTGCGGGCCTGGCCGGCGGCCGAAGTGTTGGCGATCTTCCGTTTCCGTTCCGCCGATGACGTCGACTTCGACATCGACCTGCGGGAGTTGCGGGGCCAGGAACGACTCGATCTGTCCTGCGGCTTCCTCCAGGACATCGGACGGCGCTTGGGCAAGCCGGTCCTCCTCGCCGACCGCTGGTCAGGTGACCGCGGCAGTCGGCCAGGGTTCGTAGAGGGTTCCGTCGCGGAGCATCGCGAACAGGACGCCGGCCGTCGGGCGAGGCAGAGCAGGACTTAGCCCCCGACCTGCGCAAAGGCCGCTACGCATGCCCCTCAGGCCACTCCGCCGGATCCTGGTCCGCCTTCGACCGGTTCGCACCCTGTAGGGGTGGGGCGCCGGGTGTGGTGGCTCGTGACTCGGGGCCGTCCGCGTCAGGCGACCAGCCCGTAGATGCTCCGAGCCGTCAGCCACAGGCCGGCGAGCAGTGAGAGCGTGACGATCAGTCGCTCCTGGTGCTGCTCCAGCCAACTCCGCAGGGCGTTCAACCGGGCGTCCGCGGCTGCGGGTGCCCAGAGCGCGTACAACTCCATGACGATGAGGCTGAGTGTGGCCAGCAGGCAGTAGCCGGTCAGTGCGAGCCAGTCAGCGGGGGTGGAGAGGTTAGCGTCGATGGCGGTCGCGGCGCCCGCGCCGACCAGCGCCCAGGGTTGCAGCAGCCATGCCAGGCCGGCTGCGGTGGCCGGGGAGGCGTTGTCGATCCGGGCGGTCCAGCGCGGTGGGCCGTGCGGGCGGGGCGGTCGGCGGTGCCGGTGGGCGCCGTACAGAACCAGAGCCACGCCGATGGCGAGTTTCGCGGCGAGCGCGGCGGTTGAGGGCGTGCTGTGACGGGCCGGGGGCTGTCCGCCGGTCAGCAGCATCACGCAGGCGATGACCGCGATCAGGTTGGCCAGCCACGACAACAGGAACGCCAGGCCCTGGCGCACGCCGCGCCGTGAGGAGAGAAGCAGGATGAAAGCGCTGTTGTGCAAAGGCCCCAAGGTGACAGCCGTACCGATCACCACCAGGTCGAGGACCATCGGATCAGCCGCTCCTGGGTGTCAGGACCGTCTGCCACGTGGATGGCGGGACCGGTCGGCAGAGTCGGGCGGCGCTGCGGCTGCGGTGCCGCATCCCGACTCTGCAGGCGGCAGCCCGGCCGGTCAAGCAGGCCACGCCCGCATCCCCGCCTGCGTCGATCCGGTCCTCGGGCCTGCTTTCGACGGCCGTGGGGCAAGGACCCGCACGACACGGTCGGCGACCGGCCGACCGGCTGGCCGACCTCTCAGGCTCCGGGGCCGCTCGGCTTCTCGGTGGCGGCGGAGACGGAGTCCTCGGTGTAGTAGCGCCGGAGGAGTTCCCGCTCGGCGTCCCGGTGCGGGAACATGAAAAAGATCAGCAGCGCACCCAGGGCAATCGCGGCCAGGCCGACGGTGTAAGCCCAGTCGTCGCCGTGGAGGAACGACTGACGTGCTGCCTCGACGATCTGGTCGGCGTACTGGGGGTGCTGCTGGGCGACCTGCCCGGCGGAGGCGAACGACTTCGTCAGCTCGCTCTGAACCTGGTCCGACACGTCCTTGCTCTCGGGGGAAGCGGCGATCGCCGCGCTGAAGGCCGAGGCGTAGCCGGCGGTGAGGAGCACGCCCATGACGGACTGCATGACGGCCCCGCCGAGGTCCCGTTGCAGGTCGGCGGTGCCCGATGCCATGCCGGCCCGTCGCACGGGCACCGATCCGGTCAGCGAGTGGGATGCGGGCGTCCCTGCGAAGCCGGCGCCGATTCCGATGAGCACGTAGGCGAAGCCGATCTGCCAGTAGCTGCTGTCCTCGCCCCAGAACAGGAGCATCCAGGCGAAGGCGAGGAAGAGGAACGTGTAACCGATCAGCAGGGTCGTGCGGGCGCCGCGTGTCTCGACCAGCTTCGCGGACCGTGGTGCCACGAGCACGATCATCACGACGAGGGGGAGGATGGCGGCGCCGGCTTCGACGGGGTTGTACGCGAGCACGTTCTGCAGGTACTGCTGGCTGATGAACGCCGACCCCATCATGGAGCCGTACACGATGATTCCCGCGCATGCGGCAACCCAGAACGTACGCCGGCCGGCGATGTGGAGGTCGTACAGCGGGTTGGGAGCCCGGCGCTGGCGCCAGAAGAACGCCGCTCCGGCAGCCAGGGCGATCACGACGAGGCCGACGACCAGTGCCCCCTGGCCGGGGACGGCGGCGAAATTGATCGCCAGCACCAGTCCCGCGATCAGGAGGACGGACAGGATGCCGCCGAGGTTGTCCACCGGTTCGGCTGACTCGTTGGCGTGTGCGGGGACGAACAGGAGGGCCATGACCAGCGCGACCACGGCGAGGGGCAGGGTGACCAGGAACACCGACCCCCAGTAGAAGCGTTCGAGCAGCGCGCCCGCGATCACCGGCCCGAGCAGGGAGATGCCGCCGCCCAGGGCCGACCACAGCGCGATCGACTTCGTCCGCTCCGGCCCCGCCCACAGGGCGGTGATCAGCGCCAGGGTGGTCGGGTAGGCCATGCCGGCCGAGAGCCCGCCGAGAACTCGGGCCAGCACGAGGACGGTGTCGTTCGGTGCGTACGCGGCGAGCAGGCAGGCGGGGACGGACAGAGCGATGCCGAGGAGCAGCAGCAGCTTGCGCCCGTGACGGTCGCCGACCGCACCCAGATAGAGCACCGACGCGGCCAGACCGAGGGAGTACCCCACGGCAATCAGGTTCAGCATGGTCTGGGAGGAGTCGAAGGCCTTCCCGATCGCGGGCAGCGCCACGTTGGCCACCGACAGGTTCAAGTTGGCCACCGCGGCAACGACGATCAGGGACGCCAGAACGAGCGATGCCCGCGCCGGGGCCTCATGCGGAACGTCGATGCGAGGCGCGACGCTTTTCGACATGGAACCTCCGGGGCGAAGTTGGGCTCGGCGAGAGTCTTGCCTGATCCGCCGCGCAGCACATCGCCCCATTGGGATGACACGCCCACCATCGCTGACGCGCCCCGCCCGCCCCGCCCGCCCCGCCGAGGCTCCTCGGGCAGCGGTCTGTCCTGGACCGCGTTCTTCAGCTGCTTCCTCGCGGCAAGGTTGTGACCACGGCGCTGATCGCATTGAGCGCCGTGGGTGTGGGGGCGTCGCTGCTGGTCCGCCTGCCGCGGAGCACCGTCGCCGCCGACAAGCTGGCCTTGGGGCTGCTCCTGGCGATAGCGCTATCCCGGGCCACCCGCATCGGCTATGCCATCTACCCCATCGTCCTGATCGCCTGCCCCCGCTTCACCGCCCGCCTGTCAGCCGGCCGCCGCACCAACGGCGGACCGTGGCAAGCCTCGTCCTCGGCACCACCACACCCCCGACCGAACCCGTCCACCGCACAAGGGACGGCCCCACGATCTGTCTCAGCGAAGTTTGACGCTCTGGCACCTCCGGTCAGGGCTCCGACCGGCATTCCAGTTCTTCGCCCGGCAGGATGAGGCTGTCGGCACTGCCCGCGCCCTCGACATGTCCATGTGTGTCCACCGTGATGACGGTCGCCCGACCGTTGGATGTGATCGGCCACGCGAGGGCCGCTCGGTCAGCGGGACGGGGGGGGTGGACGAGGGACACCTTGGCGTGGCCCGCCCTGTGGGTTCAGGGACGGCGGGCGATCCATGTGGTGCGGGTGGTGCGCAGGCTCAGGTCGTCACGCCGCGCGACGCTGTGTGGCTGCTCGTCGTCCAGCAGGACGTCCAGGGCTGCCAGGTCATCGGCGTCGAGGACCTCCGTGGCGTGGGAGCGCAGCTTGGCCAGAGAACCCTTGGCGTAGGCGTTCAGGGACGGGCCTGCCTGAGTGGCGTCGAGGCGGATGTCGAAGGGGCGCCGCTCCAGCAGGGTGAACCCGGCGTCGCGGAGGTGGTCGGTCCATTCGTGGGGCGGCTGGGTGTTCGTGGCGGCGTGCAGGCGGGTCTCCAGACCGGGTCGGCCGACGCCGGTGTCCTCGGGCAGGTACAGGGGGAAGAAGTCCATCTCGGTGACGGCGACGAGCCCGCCCGGGCGCAGCTGCTCGAAGGCCCGGGCGAAGGTGCGGGCGGGGTCGGCCACGTGGTGCATGAAGGCGGCGGCCCAGACCAGGTCGTACGGGCCGCCCTCACTGAACTCGGCCCAGGACTCGTCGATGTTCGCCTCGACCGCGGTGATCCGGTCGGCGACCCCGTGCGTAGAGGCCTGCTTGCTCAGGCGGTGCAGCATCTGCGCGGAGACGTCCACCGCCGTCACGTGCGCCGCGGGGAACCGGCGAGCCAGCGCGAAGCTTCCGGTGCCGGGACCGCTTCCCAGATCCAGGATCCGGTCCGGAGAGGGGTCGGCGAATTCGGCTAGCAGGCCGGTCAGTTGCGAGAAGTAGGAAGCCAGGACTTCGCCGTCCAGCTCCAGCAGCTTCGCCAACGCGACACCGGAATGCGCTGCCGGATCGTGCCCGTTGTGGCCGTGAGTGTCTTGGTGTGTGTTCATGTTGCGACGGTAGATCGGCCCTTGCTGTCATGGCATATGGTCTTGCCGGTGGAGCAAGAATCGACGTTGGACGCCACCGTCAGGATGCGAATCAGGTCCCTGCGCAAGGCGCGGGGCTGGTCACTGGACAGCCTTGCTGAGCGGGCGGGCATCAGCCCCTCCCAGCTCAGCCGCATCGAGACCGGTCACCGGCGCCTCAGTCTCGATCAGCTCACCGCCATCGCCGAGTCGCTGGGCAAGTCCCTCGACGAACTCGTCGAATCCCCCGACGACTCCGATGTCGTCATCCGGCCCGAGCGTGACGAGCGCCGCGGCCTGACGACCTGGCTGCTCAGCAAGGACGACGGGCCCCACGGCCTGACCGTGGGCAAGATGCGCATCACCAACCAGGCCGGCGATGTCAGTCGCGACGACCTGGGCGTCCACCCCGGTCGCGACTGGTTCACCGTGCTGTCCGGCACGGTAATCCTCTACCTCGGCGAACGCGTCATCCGCGTCGAGGCCGGACAAGCCGCGTCCTTCTCCACCATGACCCCCCACGCCCTGCGCAGCGACCGCGGCCCCGCCGAGATCCTGATCATCCTCGACCACAAGGGGGAACGCAGCCACCTCGGCACCTGAACCATCGACAGGCATCGGCAACGCCCGAGGTCACCCCGAGGTCAGTACAGCGATTTCGCCCCGTGTGACTGAGCGCCCAGCCCTCGCGTTCGCAGCCCCTGGCTGCTCAAAACGGCTGCACAGCAGGACAAGTCCAGTGCTCATCGAACAGACGCGGTACTCAGTCACGTCCGCTCGGTCTGACCAGCCTGGGAGATCCGCGGGACAAGCATCGACGGGGGCACGTAGGACCAACCTGCCCCCGCCGGCTCCGCTTTCCGGTGGACATAGCTCCACTCCGCGGTCACGAATCTCCTTCGTGGCCCATACCTTGTCCGCGGGGAACCGCGCCTTCGCGGCTTGATTCTGTACGTCGAAGAGGGGCCGGACTCCCTTCCAGCCTTCCAGCCTTCCAGCCTTCCAGCCTTCCAGCCTTCCAGCGGTTCGAACGTGCAGGTGATCCAAGCTTGTTCCTGGCGACCAGTGCCCGACGATCGCCCCTTCGACGACACGCCGCTCAGCCAACACTTCCCTGCCTGAAGAACAATCTCAGCCACATCTATCCCGTACAGGTTCCGAACCTACGAGGGGACGGAGAGGTTTTTTCCAGGCATGGACGGGGTCCGGTTCGAGCTTGAAGCGGTGAGGGCCCCGCCCGCCCCGCGCGTCAGCCGTCCGACTCGGTGTCGTTGGTGGTGATGTCGGCTGCCGTCCGGCGCCTGGGGTGGGTTGTGACCTCATCGAACTGAAACTGGATGAGGCTCGTGCCCCCGTGGACGACGGCTCATGTGCCGCGTGCGGTGCGCGAGTGGGGCGGCCGGTTTGACGAGGCGTCATGGGGATCGGCCCGCTCCGGACCGCCCGCTCGCCGGTACCGATCGAGGGCACGCTCGCCACGCGGGCCGGCACGTTGCGCGTCACCGATACGGGGTGTGTAGCGGCCTTGCCCGCCCGGTTCCGCCGCCGCGGCCAGGAGAGCGGAGTCGTTCACCGCGTCAACCACATGCGTGTCCAGGCGCTGCCCGCCCGCGTGGTCGGCGACCGTCGCGACGCGCTTCGGGTCGCCCGCGATCGCCACGAGGTCGTCCAGGTACGCCCCGCGAGGGAGCCGAGCGCGTCGAGCCCGCGCATCGCGGTCACGGAGGCGAGACCGGCGCCCGCGGCCTGCTCGTCGTTCCACCTGGCGGGGGTGTGCGCCCCGGTGGCCGGCAAGAGAAGCAGCAACACCCCCAGCCCAGGCACGAAAGGCACTCCGTCGGATGAGGTCTTGGAGGCGGCCGAGGATCAGATCTGTCGGCACTTCGACGCGAGCCGCCGATATCCTCCCGGGAACGTGATCGGCAGAGAGAGGCGGTGAGGATGACCGAGGATGTTCCGACAACTGCCCAGCTGCAGGACATACTGAGCCGGGCCACACGCGTGGTGATAGTCGAGGGGTCACCCGACGAGGTTGACTCCATCGACGTGGCACAGCTCGTGGTGACGGGTGACGAGATCGCCGACCTGGCACGCCACTTGGCCATCGTGGACGGTGGGACCGGCGACAGATGCCGCTGCAACGGCTGGCCCACGATCATGGTTCACGGACCGGACGGTGAAACGGCCCGCTGGACCCTGCACCATCAGATCGGACTGCGAGGAATCGGCAACTGCGATGCCGACTTGCGTGACGGACCCGCCCTTACCGAATGGCTGGCCCGGCGTGGCCTGACCGGATC
The DNA here is from genome assembly GCF_041432505.1 of Streptomyces virginiae. GTDB lineage: Bacteria > Actinomycetota > Actinomycetes > Streptomycetales > Streptomycetaceae > Streptomyces > Streptomyces virginiae_A. The sequence continues at coordinate 8,692,022 of NZ_CP107871.1, read as the reverse complement.
ACGAGAGGTCCAGGAGGGGCTGGCTGAGGAAGAGGCCGAGGCCGAGCAGCGTCGGATGCGCTGGATCCAGGCCGCACCGGCCGGGCTGGCCGACGCAGCCGCGGATGTATCGCGACCACCGGGTCGTGACGACGAAGTCTGGTCGCGGCAGCTGGACGACGCCGAGGACCGACTCACCGCTCTCATCCAGCAACACCACCCCGATGCGATCGAGCGGATCCGCGCTCTGCTGGCATGGGCAGGAATCGGCGCCAGGGAGCTCAGCGGTGGCTCGACGTGGTACGACATTGCCACACTGCGCCAACTCCACAACGAATCACCCGACCTCATCCTCGACGCGCTGGCTGCGCCCTCCCCGAAGCCGGCCCAACTTGACGGCGCGTCCGAGCTGTTCTGCACTCTCGAATGGACCGATGCACACGGCCGACAGCTACCTGAGCCGCAGAGGTCGATGCTGATCGGACATATTCAGACTGACGGCACCGACGCCATGCGACGCCGGCTGAGTTGGGGCTGTTACGGCGCCGAGCGAACCGTCTGACAGCACCCCACGCGACGGTAGCGACAGGCATGCACCAGCCTGGCTGGCAGGCCTCAGCAGCAAATGTCCCGGACATCGTCAGCGTCACGCCCGTCCACGTCTGCCGGCCTCCGCCACGGGCCGCCGGCTCTCACCGGCCTTCGGCGCCTGAGCGGTCGGATCTCCACTCCCCACTCTAGTCAAAATTGACTAGAGTGGCGGCATGACCGCCAAGACGATTCCGATCCTGCCGTGCCTCACCCTCCAGCCCGTCCTCGACTTCTACATCGCGCTCGGCTTCGAAGTGACCTTTCAGCAACGGAGCCCCAATCCCTACGCGGTCGTGGAGCGAGGAGGTATCGAGCTCCATTTCTTCGGCCTGAAGCAGTACGAGCCGACCCGGTCGATCAGCACGTGCTACGTGGTGACCGACGACGTCGAGGGCCTGCACGATGCCTTCCGGACCGGCCTCAAGGCGGCGTACGGGAGGGTCCCGACCCGTGGGCTGCCACGCATCGGGCCACTGAAGGACATGTCGTACGGCGTGCGCCAGTTCCTCATGACCGATCCGGGAGGCAACTGCATCCGTGTCGGGCAACCGACGAGCAGGGACCAACACCACCGACCCGCCCCGGACGAGACCTTCGCCCGTGCTCTCCACATGGCGTCCCTCTTCGCGGACTCGAAGGATGACCCGAGCGGCGCCGCAAGGATCATCGATCGCGCCCTTCGCATGAAGGATGAACGACCCACCCCGGTGCAACTGTTCCGCCTCCTGGTCCTGCGAGCGGATACCGCCGGCCGCCTCGGCGACAGGGAGACCATGACGACCGCCCTCGATGAGGCCGCTGCAGTTCACCTCACCGCCGACGAACAGGAGTCGGTCCACGACGACATCGCACGCCTCAAGGATCTCCGAAACCAGCGGCCGCAATAGGTCCGTTCGACGGCTGCCGGAGCGCCACGCGGCGAGCTTCCGCTCGTTGCCGACTCCCCCGCTGCGACCCTGCACCGCGCGTACGAGGTGCACGAAAGCAGCCGAACGGTCGGGGAGCCTGCGGGCTTCGGCCCGGCTGGAGATGGAGTGGCTCGCCGCGTGGCTGGTCAGGCTGATTCGTCATTCCTCTCCCCAGGGGGCCAGCCATCGGGCGTCCTCGTCACGGCCGAGGTGTTCCAGCAGGAGGGCGAGCCGGGTGAAGGTCCTGGGCGGAGGGCCTCCTCCCAGGAAGCGCAGACTGCTGCGGATCCGGCTCGCCAGCTCGCTCTCCTCGCTCCGGCCGAGGCGATGGAGCAGTACCGCGGCGGTCTTGCAGCTCTCGTCGAGCATGCCGAGCGTTCCACCGTGGCGCCACGAGAACCGCCTCTCGCGGGTGGCCATCCGGCCCAGAACGGCCAGGGATTCGGCGATCGCGGCGAGGGCCACGTCGACGTGGTCCGGTGTGGATCCGCAGATGTCGGCGTAGACGGTGAGCCAGTTGGCGAGGCCTCCCTCGAAGCGGTAGTCGTTGGAGGCGGCCAGCCGACGCCACAGCTCGGTCACCTCATGGCCTTGCTCCTGTGCCTCTTCTTCGCGGTGCAGCCAATTCAGGAAGAGGAAGACGTTGCACAGGGATTCCGCGAGGCGTCCTCCATGCGTCTGCAGGTCGGTTTCCGCCAGGGTTCGACGGATCTCGACCGCTCGGTGAGCCGCTTCCAGTGCCTCGTCCGGCCGACGCGCCCGCCACAGGCACACAGCCAGGTTGTTCCAGCAGTCGCCGAGCAGACGCTCGTGACGCCCTGGGCTGCGCGCCACCAATTCCTGAGCCAGTCCGAGCACTTCACGCTGCACGTCGAGGGCTTCCTGCACCCGCCCCTCACCGAAGTGGGTGTGTGCGAGGTCCACCAGCGCCCGCGCGAGACCGAAAGCCGCGTCCGGGCCGCACGCGCGGTACAGCTCGACCGATCGGTCTATCTGGTCCCGGGCGGAATCCGCCTGACCGTTCTGGTAAGAGACGGTCGATCGGAGGTGGAGTGCCAGGGCGTAGGCGCCGGTGAGATCTGCCCGGTCGCCCCGGTTCGCGCCCGCGTTCTCCAGCTCCTCCATGGCGATGCGGGACTCTTCGGTCGCCATGACGTCCTGCCCCGCGTCGATCAGGTACTCCACGAGCTCGGCCCTGGCGGCCGCGCGGACGGAGATGTCGGTGCTCTCCCTGATCAGCTGCAGGGTGAGGCGCCGCACCATCGCGGCAGCGCCCTCCGCCAGGTCACCGTCGTGGCCGGGCGCCGGCAAGGTGGCGACCACCGCCGCGAGGGTATCCGTGCGTAACCGGTCGACGTGGGCGAGGGCCATGAGTGCGTCGTTTCCCGCGGTCCGGGCCAGTTGTGGTGAGGTCGTGAGGATCTGGTCCAGGATGACACCGACATGCGGCCAGCGGCCCGGGGCGGCGGACGCGGTGAGGACCGTCATCGAGCGGGCGATCCGGGAAGCGGGCGGGGCGGGCCGGCCTTCGGCGGCCCCGGTCAGGACCCTGACCAGCCGCGGTGCCCAGTTCGCGGGCGGGTGCGCGGACAGGGCGTGCCCGGGGATGGTGAGGGCCAGGAAGTCCTCGGCGAGCCGGTCCGGGTAGAGGGGTTCGAGGGCTGAGTCCGCGAACACCGGGGGGTAGCAGACGGCGTGGTCCTTCAGGATCCGCTCGGTCGGGGTGTCCAGTTCGAGACCTGCCACGGTGTCCCACGCCTCGGCGTACGGTGTCGCACCGTGCAACGCGGCCGTGAACACGGCGCAGGCCATGGTGCTGGGCGGGGTCTGGAAGTCGAATTGCTCCTGCCGTGCCTCGTAGAGGCGTGTCCAGTGGGCGAGTTCGCGGTCCAGCAGGTAGGCGGAGAGGTTCGCCGTGGGACTCTCGACGCCGCGTGCGTGGGAGTCGATGCTGACCAGGGCTGCCATGTGCAGCATCAGGATGAGCCCGAACTCGGGCCTGTCCAGTCCGTGCGGGGGGCCGGTGGGGTTCTGTTCGGGCAGGTTGCACAGGCCCGCGAAGCGTCGCCAAGCCGCGTCGAACATGGCGCGACGGTCGTCGGCCGAGCCGATACGGCCCGGCAGCGGTCCGAGCGGGAGGTCGGCAGCCTGACCGTTCAGGTCCTCCAGCAGGGTTCTGATGGCGGGCCAGGAATGCGCCGAGCGCGCGATGAAGAGCACGCGCGCGGGACGGTCGCGGCGCAGGACGGCGTTGCTCAGGAGCAGGGTCAGATGGGAGAGCGGCCAGCGGTCGGCGTAGTCGACGATGACGAGCAGCCCTACCGCCTCCGGCATCCGCAGGTCAGTGCTGCCCGGGACCGGCAGGACGGAGCCGGGGCCGTGGACCGCGTCCACCACCTGCCACCCGGCAGCCGTGGAAAGTCGGGCGAACTCGTCGGCGAGGCGGGTCTTGCCCTGTCCTCCAGGGCCGTGCAGCCACATGGCCGACGGTCCCTGCAGTCGGTCGTCCCGCCACCGGCCCAGCCGTTCCAGGTCCTGCCGGCGGCCGGTGAAGTCGACCAGTGCGTAGCGCGCGTTCAGCACTTTGCTGGGCTGCGCGGGCAGTCCGGTTTCCTCCTCCCTGCTGAGGACGAGTTCGCGTGGTCCCTGATGGCCCGTGAGGAGGTAGACCGGTCCGCGGTCCGGATGGACATGCAGATCGGCCCCGATCACGCCGTAGCCGTAGCCGTTTTCGACGCGGACTTCCTGGGATGCGGTCCAGGACGGAGAGTCGGCCATGGTCAGTGGGCGGGCTCGGGGCCGACCCCTTCGGAGTCCTTCGCCTCGTGATAGATCAGGTTGCCGCCCTGTACGCCGAAGGCACGCCCTCGGTCACGAGCGATGTTGATCTGCTGGTAGACGTGTCCTCGTTCCTCTTCCGCAAGGGACGGCGTGAGCACGTCGTCCAGGACACGCTGGAGATCATCGGCGAGATCGGGGTTCTGCCGGAGGAGCCGCGCCAGCTGTTGCTGCCAGTCGGCGGTGAGCGCGTCCCGGGTCGCCGTGTCGTTGTGCTCGCGCGTCGCCAGTACCTCCAGCCGCAGTTCATCCAGGTCTTGTTCGACCACCGCGACGCGGTCCGGTCGGAATCTGCCCCAGATACCTGCGATCGCGGCCTTGGCCTGCGTCCACGTGTCCGTGGCCATGGCCCCCACCAGCGCAGATCCGGCTGCAGCCGCCAGCGTGACTGGATCCATGAATTCGGCTCCCCCCTTGAGCGGGTCAGACGTCGCGCGGGCAAGTCCGCCGCACCGGCCGCAGCACGGCCGGCCGTGCGTACGTGCGTACGTGCGGAGACTTGTCGTAGCCCTACGAGTCTAGGGAATACGTGGCCGCGGCACGCTCCCTTGCCGACTTTGCCCGCTTGCTCGCGCCCGACATCCCCGCGGGCCTGCCGGCGCCGGCACGTTCATCCGTACCTGCCTGAGCACTCTGAGACGTACGCGGACAGGTCGCCGTTCCTGGACGGGGGTCAGCGTCCTTGTGCGGTGAGCGTCTCGGGTCGGTGGTCGTCGCCGTGCCAGGTCGGCCAGCCGAGCAGTTGGGGCCGTTCGGTGACCCAGGCGCGGGCGTCGGGGCCGATCTCGGCATCGATGAGATCCTCCAACCGGGCGCGGTAGCGCTCGACGAGGTCGTGGTGGGCGGGGTCGGTGGCCAGGTTGTGCAGCTCGGCCGGGTCCTGCTCGCGGTCGTAGAGGACGACGTCGTTGTCGGCCAGCAGTGCGTCGGTGTCGGTGGGGCGGTTGGGGTTCAGCGGGGAGAAGTAGCGGCCGAAGGTGTAGCGCTCGTCGGAGTAGGCGCGCAGGAAGCCGCGCTTGTTCCAGTCGGGGCGCAGGTCCCCCGATGCGACACGCTTGGGCGCTTCCGGGTCGGCGAACTCGAACCAGAACGAGGCGTCGAGCGTTGTGATCGATTCCACCGCGTTCAGGATCCCTTGCCGTACCGGGCGGCCGTGGAGCACGGGCATCAGCGAGTGGCCCTTGAGCGCGGGGTGACGGGTGGCGGTCTCCGTCGCGTCGACGCCGGCGATTTCCAGCAGGGTGGGCGCGATGTCGACGGAGGAGGCGAGGGCCTGGGTGCGTCCGCCGCCGGGCACGTCGGGGTGGGCGATCATGAAGGGGACGTGGAAGTTCTCGTCGTAGACGAGGTTCCCCTTCTGGCGCAGCCCGTGGGAGCCGGCCATCTCGCCGTGGTCGGAGGTGAAGACGACGACGGTACGGTCGGCCTGGCCGGAGGCCTCCAGGGCGTCGAGGACGAGCTCGACGCTGCGGTCCACGTCGCGGATGGCGTTGAGGTAGAAGTTCAGGCCGTCGTACCAGTGCTCGTCGTCGGCGACCGGTCCGAAGACGGTGTCCAGCATCCGCGCGTACTCGGCGACCGCGGGGGCCGCGCCGGAAAGGTCGTCGTGAAGGCCGGCGGGGAGGTCGAAGTCCCAGCGGCGCTGGTAGACGGGGATGTTCGCGGCCGCGCGGGTGACGACGGCGTGGGCGAGGCCGAAGGGCAGCTGAACCTGGGGGCGGCCGCCGTAGTCGAAGCTCATGATGTCGTGGGGGTTGACGAAGTTGACAGCCATGAACCAGGGCCGGTCCTCGCGGACGACCGGTGCGCGGTTGCGCAGCCAGCGCACGGCCTGGCCGGCGATGACGGGGTCGAGCTTGAGGCCGGCCCAGGCGCCACCGTCGATGTCGCCCCAGTCGTTGAACTCGCTGAAGCCGTAGGGTTCCAGGGCGTCGGTGGTCGGGCCGGGGTTCTCGGGCGTCACATAGCAGTTCGAGAGGTGCCACTTGCCCTGGTAGGCGGTGTAGTAGCCCGCCGCGCGGAGCATCGTGCCAAGGGTGCCCAGTGCGGGGTCGAGGGGGCGGATGTAGGGCATGTTGTCGTTGTCGTAGATCTCGGTGAGCGGCAGGTGCCGGCCCGTGTAGATCACCGACCGGGCGGAGCTGCACTGCGCCGAGGCGGTGTAGTAGCGCTCGAAGGTGGTGCCGCGGGCCGCGATCCGTTCCCGGGCCGGTAGGGAGTACCCCTCGGGGCGGGGCAGGGAAGCGCGCTCCTCGTCGGTGACGATCAGCAGGATGTTGGGGCGACCGGTCATGTCGTGCCCTTCGCTCGCCACGCGTCGACGGGAAGGTCGAACGGTGGTCGACCGCCTCACGCGCACTGGTACGGACGTCGTCGAATCTAGGGCGGGAGGTCGGTCGGGACCGTTCGGGACGCGGCCGACCACGGCCGGACGGGTGATGCGCATCGCCCGCGGGGGCCGAACAGGATCCCGCTCATGAAGCGGAGGTGCCGCTCGCGCAGTGGTGGGTGACCCGGTCCGGGCGCTCGGCCACAGGATCGAGTGCTGGTGGACGGGTCCGTCGTGCGGCATCGTCGCCGCCCACCCCCGACGCCGCCGAGGTCGTAGGCCGGCGGGGTGTACGCGGCCGGCGCCGACAGGGACGGCGGCGCGTGCTCCCGGTGGGCGGAAACGATCAGGACGGCCCGGGGTACGGGCAGGCTCTGGGCGTACCCCGGGAGCCGGCGCATCCAGGGGGCCGTCGTCGAGCAGTGGCGGGGCGTCGTGGCTGACGTACAGGGCGGGCAGGGAGCCGTCGGCCGGGTCCCGTCGCACTGGGCGCGGGCTCGGTGCAGGGTGACGGGCGAAAGGCCGCCGAGGCGCTGACGCGGCCTGACGGGAAGCTCCAGGTGGGCGAACCGCCGTCCAGGCGGGGCGGGGTGGGCGGTCCACGCACATCGTCATGACCAGGAAGACGGCCGACTGCGCGGCGACGGACGCGCTCAGGAAGGCCGCGTCGGCCCAGCGTGTGATGCAGGGCAGCACGAGCAGGGCGATGACGCGAATCCGCGTCACGCGATGAGGCCTTCCGTGGAGGCCATGACGAGCAGCCACTCCGACAGGGACGCCGCCCACGAGGTTCGGCGCGTGGCGAACGCCTCCGTGATCCAGTCCTCCATCGCCGGAACCGGTGGCTCGCCGGTACGAGCACATAGGCCGTGGATGTCTCGCGTCCGTGTTGCTTCGCGTCGTCATGGCAGTGGACAGAGCCCTTGTTGCCGCAGGTGGATGGGCGTGGTCGGCCGTGGCGTGATCACCGGCAGGTGGTCAATGGCGTGCTGCGGCGGTTGCGGACCGGGGCTCCGTGGCGTGACCTGCCCGAGCGGTATGGGCCGTGGCAGACCGTCTGGTCGCACGCCGCCGCGGACGACCACGGAGTCGTCGAAATCCGGGATGAAGAGCGACATGGCGGCTCTTGGTGCTCCTGGTGTTCCTGGTGCGCGGATGGCGGAACACCCCGGTCGATACCGCCCAGGGCGCGCCGCGCACGCCCCGGACGGCCGTGTGTCAGCTCGGGCGCTCGTAGTTGGTCAGGACGCAGCCCTCGACCTGGGCCTTCTCCAGCCGGTAGCCGGCCGGCGCGGTGAAGCCGGTCTCGCAGTTCAGGTACAGGAACTGGAGCTGGTACAGCCCGCGGCGAACGTTCGCGTTGTTGGTCTCCACGGCGATGTTCGTGCCGACCAGCAGCTTGCTCGCAGTGGCCTTGAGGCGCCCGTCGTCCTTCAGGTCGGCCAGCTGCGCCGCCTTGGCCTTGGTCTGGAGGGTCTTCATGTCGGAGACGGTGTCCAGCCAGTTCAGGTTGTGCGCGCGCCGCTCCCCGCCGAGCTGGCCGCAGACCGCTCGCTGTGTGACGCCCCAGGCGCTCGGGGGGCCGTCGACGACCGGCATGTAGTCGATCGACTGTATGTGCTCGTCGGTGACCGTCATGCTCGTGCAGTCGACCGTGTGCGGGCTGACGAGCTGCTTCAGCTCGGCGATGCTGCCTGCGCTCGGCAGGCCCAGGCTGCCGGTGGACGGCTGGCCCGGCTTCGCGGCTCCCTCGGTGGAGGGGTCGCGGACCGCCCCGCGGTGGGGGCTGCCCTGGCCGTCGGGGCTGTTGACGTAGTCGGTGAGGAAGCAGCCCTCGACCAGGGCCTTCTCCTTCTTGAACCCCTCCGGGACGAAGACGTCGGGGTTGCAGGTCAGGATGCGCAGGTCGGAGTTGGGCGGGTCGACCAGGGACACGGCGGTGGCGGTCCCCAGCGCGGTCAGGGCGAAGGTCTTGCCCACGACCGTGCGGCTGGCGAGGTCGGTGTCGCCCCTGCCCTCGGCGAGCAGCTTCGCGGCGTGGTCCTTGGCGGCCTGCTGGAAGGCCTTCATGTCCGGGGTCAGGAAGAGGACGATCTCGCCCCGCGCCTTCTTGTCCGTGCAGACGCCGCGCTCCGTGATGCCCCAGTCCCCGGCGCCGATGAACCCGCTCAGCGGCACCCGGCTGTCGTTCGGGTCGGTGCTGAGGTTCTCGCAGGACGTGTACTGCTGTACGTGGGCCTGCGCCCCGGCCAGCGTGGCGGGCTCGGCGCCGGCGGCCGTGGGGGAGGCGGGGGCGGCGCCCCGAGCGCTCGCGGAGGGCGGGCCCGGCTGGGGGGAGTCCTCGCAGGCGGTGGCGAAGGTGGTGAGCGCGGCGAGGGCCGCGGTCGCGGCGGATATCCGCTGGAGGCGCATGGGTGTCTTCCGTCGACTGGACACGGCACGGGGGATGGCGTGCCCATGCTAATGCCACCTGTCTGGAAATTGATCTTGTGGCAGGTCGAGGTGAGTGGACGGAGGCGGCGTGGGAGTGGACAGAGCCTTTGGTGCCGCAGGTGGATGGGCGTGGTCGGCCGTGGCGTGATCACCGGCAGGTGGTCAATGGTGTGCTGCGGCGGTTGCGGACCGGGAGTCCGTGCAACAACCTTTAGGACCTGTCTCCTTGAAGGGCTACGGGCGCCATTCTTGGCGGTAGGCGGGGTGCTCGGCGTAGGACTGGGCAAGGACCCGAATGGCGTATGCCAGGCCTGCCGAGCGGGAGTTCGTGGGGTCCATGGCCTTGTAGTCGTGCGCCAGCTGCTCGGTCAGATCGAGCATGGGGAGATGGCTGTCGAGAAGGGCGTCTCCGCCCATCGTTTCGGCCACGTAGGCATAGGCGTGATTGTCGTCCATGATGCGTGCGACGAGGAACTTCAGAAGATCGTCCATGGGGTCATCTTCGCGGGCAAGGTGCTTCGCCTGTCACCCGCCTGTCCAGATGAGAATGGCGGCGAGGTGCAGTGCGGCCTGGTAGGCGTTCGCCGGCTTGTCGCATCTCATGGCCAGGCCGCGCCACGGCTTGAGGCGGTTGAGGCATCGCTCGACGGTGTTCCGCTGTTTGTAGGTCTCGCGGTCGAAGCCGGGCGGACGGCCTCCGTGACGGCTTCGCCGGATCCGGTGGCCGATGTGGTCGGAAGGCTGCGGGATGATCGCGCGGATTCCCCGGCGCGGCAGATGGGCCCGGATGGCACGGGGCGAGTACGCGCGGTCGGCGAGGACGGCTTCGGGCCTGGTCCGGGGGCCTGCCCGGCCCGTGGCGAGGGACGCGGATGCGGGACATGACCGCCTCGAAGGCCGGAGCGACACCGGCCTGGCCGGCGGTGATGGTGAAAGCCAGAGGTCGCGCGCGGTCGTCCACAGCCAAGTGGACCTTCGTGCTCAGGCCACCGCGCGATCGTCCGATGGCGTGATCGGCGGGTTCGCGGCGCCCTGCCGCCCCTTTTTGAGTGCTCCGGCGGCGTGCTGGCGGACCCGGACGACGGTGGAGTCGACCGACACGGTCCAGTCGATGTCGTCGTCTGCATCCGCGGCGGCCAGGACAGAGGCCAAGATCCGTTCCCAGGTTCCGTCGACGGCCCATCTGATCAGCCGTTTGTGAGCGGTCTGGAACGGACCGAGTTCGTCGGGCATGTCCCGCCAGGGCGAGTTCGTGCGGTACTTTCCACGCGATGGCCTCAAGGATGCGGCGGTGATCGGCCCACCGGCGTCCACGGACCGGATCTGCCGGCATGAGCGGCGCGATCCGGTCCCACATCGCATCGGTGATCACTACTCGGACGGACACATCCGATCAACTGACCAACCCATCGAAGAGACACGCGCTCGGGGTGACACGTTCCTGCCGGTCGCGGCGAGAAGCCGGCGAGCACCGGCGGTCGGCCGGACGACGCGCCTTCGCGGTCGGTCCGCCGCGGGACGCCCAGGGTCGTGGTCGCCGGGCTCGCCGGCCCGGGCGCCGGGGCTCAGGGTATGGAGGCCGGCCCTCGTCTTTCGTCGGGCTTGTTCCGTACGCTGGCTCCATGCGTACGCGCCCCACCCTGAGCTGGACCCCCGGTGAGGACCTGCGGCCGGGCACCACGGATCCGGGGCCGGTCGCCGACGCGCTGCGGGCCGGCGGCGTGCTGGTGCTCAGCGGAGCGGGCCTTTCCACGGAGTCGGGCATCCCCGACTACCGAGGCGAGGGCGGAAGCCTGCGTCGGCACACCCCGATGACGTTCCAGGAATTCACCACGAGCGCGCACGCCCGGCGCCGATACTGGGCACGCAGTCACCTGGGCTGGCGGACCTTCGGCCGTGCCCGACCGAACGCCGGGCACCGAGCCGTGAGCGCGTTCGGGCAGCATGGACTGCTCTCGGCGGTGATCACCCAGAACGTCGACGGTCTGCACCAGGCCGCCGGCAGCGACGACGTGGTGGAACTCCATGGAAGTCTGAACCGGGTCGTCTGCCTTTCCTGCGGCGCCTTCAGCACGCGCCGGGAACTCGCCCGGCGGCTGGAGGTAGCCAATGCGGGCTTCGAACCCGTGGCTGCCCAACTGAATCCGGATGGTGACGCCGACCTCACCGACGCACAGGTCGGTGACTTCACCGTCATGCCCTGCTCGGAGTGCGGCGGTCTCCTCAAGCCTGACGTGGTGTTCTTCGGTGAAAATGTTCCCCCGCTCCGGGTCGAGCGCTGCCGCGAACTGGTCGACGCGGCGACCTCACTCCTGGTCCTCGGCTCCTCGCTGACGGTGATGTCCGGCCTGCGGTTCGTCCGCCAGGCAGCCCAGACGGGAAAACCCGTCCTGATCGTCAACAGGGATCCGACGCGAGGCGACCGGCACGCCGCCACCCGCGTCGCGCTCCCCCTGGGGGCGACCCTCACCGCCCTCTGCGATGCACTGAGCATCCCCGTCGACGGCCGGACGGGCGACTGACCCAAGGCCTGCCGGAGCCTGAGCGGCCTGCGGTCGCCGTCACCCGGGTACGAGGGAGATTCTCGGCACGACCGCCTCTCGTTCCGAAGTACTCGACTGGCCGCACGTCCTTGGCCCCGTGGGCCGTTCGCCTCTCCGTCAGAAGGGAGGTTCGAGATCGCCGCGGCCATCGCTGTGCGGCCCGCAGTCCCAGGGCTCCTCCTGGAAAGGTTCAACGTCGGTGACGTCGTGGCCCCACGTTTCGAGGGCCTTCCATGCAACGCGCCGGTTGAAGTCGTCACTGCTGGTGTCCAGGATGCGGCGCGCGTGCACGGCGAGGTGATCGCGGTGCTGGGCGAGCGCGGGGTGTTCGGCGACGACGAGCGCGGCGAGGCCGGCGGCTTCGCGCACGTCCTCGTGGCTGTCCCGCAGGAAGGGCACGACGGCTCGATAGAGCATCGGGCGCAGGTCCCGGAAGGCTGCCAACGTGGTGTCGTGGGTGAGGAAGCCAGGGAAGTACTGCTCGGTGCGGTCGACGATCTCGTCGGAGGCGTCGTAGGCCGTGGAAGCCAACCAGCTCAACAATGTCGCGCGGATGGGGACGTTGCGATATGGCCGGAGGGTCATGGCCGCCGGGTGGGTGAGGATCCCGGCGACATACATGGCGACGGGGGCGGTGGCTTCGTAGATGCTGTTCTGGTGGCCGACCAGCTCGCCCAGTTCCGACAAAGCGGCGACCTGCACCTTGGGATCAGGTTCCAGCAACCGTGCCAGGACTTCGGGAAGGCATTCGCCGTTCCCGAAAGCCGTCTGGAGCGAACTCCAATCGGTCTCCTCCAGGACCACCTGGTAGGGCGGCACGTCAGGCTCGCGGGGCGCCCCGGCCTGGGAGCTGCTGTGGTTCACAGGCCAAACCTAGCCCGGACCTCTGACACGATTCCCGTCCGGGCAGTGGGAAGCCGTGGTCCTTCCGAGAGTGACGGCTGCGTTTGCGTCGGTCGGGCACGGGGGTGGTGGTTCGGCGGCAGAGACGAGGTGTTGTGTCGTCTCTGCGGTGGAGATGCCGGGAACCGTGCCGGGCTTGGCAGCCGGAGGATTCCGATTCTCATCACATGAACAGCTCTTGGTAAGAAATCGTCCTCCAGGGGCCATCACCGCGGCCCGACCGGCGGGCCGTACGGTGCGGGCCGACAGCGGCCCCTCGGCCTGCACGGGTTCGGGCTCTCCTGGTCGGCCCTGGGGGGAGTCTCGGGCGTGGTGAGGGGGGTACGTGGTCGTCGTTCAGCAGCCGCCGCGCTTCAGCGCCGGTGTCGTTCCTCGCCCTCCAGCAGGAGCCGCTTCTGCGGCTTGCCCATCGCGTTGCGCGGCACCGCCTCGATGAAACGGACCTCGCGCGGACGCTTGTGGGCGGACAGGCGTGCCGCGACGAAGTCGGTGAGTTCGCCGCCGCTGACGCCCTCGGCCACCACGAACGCGACGATCCGCTCGCCGAGATCGGCATCCGGGACACCCACGACCGCCGCCTCCCGCACCCGCGGATGGTCCAGGAGCGCGTTCTCCACCTCGCCCGCCCCGATCCGGTACCCGCCGGACTTGATCATGTCGGTGGAGGCGCGCCCGACGATCCGGTGCACTCCCTCCTCGTCGACGGCCGCGATGTCCCCCGTACGGAACCAGCCGTCACCCGTGTACGCGGCCGCCGTCGCGTCCGGTCGGCCCAGGTAGCCCGAGAACAGCGTCGGCCCCTTCACCTGGAGCTCACCGATCTCCGCGCCCGCCTCGGCCACGACCCGGGTGGCGATACCCTCCAGCGCGGTGCCGACCGTACCGGGAGCGACGTCACCACCCGCCCGCCCGCTGACCGTGATCAGCGTCTCGGTCATCCCGTACCGCTCCACGACCCGGTGTCCGGTCAGGTGCTCCAGGTCGCGGAAGACCGGGGTCGGCAGTGCCGCGCTTCCCGACACCAGCAACCGGGCCCCTGACAGAGCTGCGGCCGCTTCCGGCACGGCCGCGATCCGCGACCACACGGTGGGCACGCCGAAGAACAGGCTCCCGCCCGCCGCCGCGGCCGCCGCGTACGCCTCCGGCGTCGGTCGGCCCGTATGCAGCAGCCGACTCCCTGTCCGCAGAGCCCCCAGCACGCCCAGCACCAGCCCGTGGACGTGGAACAACGGCAGCCCGTGCACCAGGACGTCCCCCGGACCCCACTCCCAGGCCCCCGCCAGCGCGTCCAGGTCCGCGACGATCGCCGCCCTGCTCAGCACCACGCCCTTGGGCACACCCGTGGTCCCCGAGGTGTAGAGGATCAATGCCGGATCCTCCCCCGCGGACGGTACGGGGCCGGGCGCCGGCGCACGGCGGGCGAAGTCCACCTCCAGGAGCCGGGCGCCCGAGTCCCGCAGGATGTGGTCACGCTCCACCGGCCCGGCGTCGGGGGGCACCGGTACGCACGGCACCCCCGCCAGCAGGCCACCGACCACCGCCGCCACCGTCTCCAGCGAAGCCGTCGCGGTGACCGCGAACGCCGGAACCGGCCCCCACCCCGCGAGATCGGCGGCCACCGCTCCGGCGGCACCCAGCAGGTCCTCGTACGACGCGGCACGCCCCGCAACCGACACCGCGTCCCCGCGGTCTCCGAACACCCCGGTCAGAGCAGTCAGCATGACAACACCCCCCAATCGACACCATCAGCAACAGCAGCAGGACGACACGACCCAACGAAACCACAGGGCCACACGCGCCACTCCACCCTTATGATCAACCGAACCCCACCACACCACCGGCACCGACCGCCCGGCACCGTACTGCTCGGCCGGTCCGGCCCCGGCACCGCACGGCGCGACCCGGCCTCACCCCCGGCCCGGCACTGCGCACCGATCTCGGCACCGCACGGCACCACCCCTGGCACGACCCGGCACGAACAGCCCTGCCCGGCCTCTCGGCCCGGCCGCGGGCGCCTACCGGAACACCAGAGAGAGGAACCACGTGGAAACCGCACGCACCGCAACCCTCATCGCCGCGACGATCGCCTCCGGACTCATCAGCGGCCTGTTCTACGCATTCAGCGTCGCCGTCATGCCCGGCCTCGCCCGCAGCAGCGACAAGACCCTCGTCGAAACCATGCAGAACATCAACAGAGCCATCCTGAACGGTTGGTTCATACTCGCCTACCTCGGCGCGCCCCTCCTCACCGCCGTCACCCTCTTCCTCCATGCCACCGACCCTGACACCCGCGACGCCATCGTCCCGTTGGCGGTCGCGCTCGCCGCCTACGTGGCCACCATGGTCATCACCGGGCGCATCAACATCCCGCTCAACAACGCCCTCGAACAGGCCGGATCCCCCGAACACACCGACACCGCCACCGCCCACACCACCCGCACCACCTTCGAAACCCCCTGGAACAGGGCCAACACGTGGCGAACGCTCCTCACCACCGTGAGCCTCGTCCTCCTCACCTACACGCTGACCCTCCACTGACGGCACGGCACCAGCGGTCACGCGGACGTCGACACCGAGCCACCCCTGTCACGTCCGCCCCACTGCCCGCGATGCCACACCCGGCACGGACACGGACACCGGCACCGGCACGGACACGGGCGCGACCGTCTACGGTCGCTCGAAGAGCTGCAGCACCCCGCCGACCGAGAAGCACAGCGCCCCGGTCAGCGTCCCCCAGTTGGCGATGTCGACGTTGACCAGGCTTCCGGTGGCGGGTCGGGTGAAGGCCGCCAGCGCGGAGATCATGAACAGGATCGAGCCCAACTGGTTCACCGCCACCACCCACCACCCGAGGCTTCGGGAGCGGAAGCACGGCCAGGGCCGGTGGCAGATCTCGGCGAACCCCAGGTGCCCGGAGATCAGGAACAGCACGCACCCGATCACGTCGGGGGTCCAGATCAGCCGGTTGACCTGACTGACGCTCAGGCCCTCCAGAAAGGAGTCCAGCAGGTTGACGCCGAACACGAGCGTCCCGGTGAACAGGACGAACATGCTCAGCCAGTCCAGCCGCATCGGCTCGTACCCCCACCACCGCCAGCCGGCCGGGGCCTGGAAGCCTCCGTCCGGGGCGTGCCGAGGCCCGTTCAGCACCTGCAGCACCGAGACGTAGCCTCCGGTGCTGAAGAACAGGCCCCCCACGAGGTACACCCACGCGCTGACGAGCGGATCGCCCGCACCGAACTGCGCGACCGCGGCGCCGACGGCGAACAACGCCCCGCCGATGATGAACGCGGTGGAGGCTACGGCATTGAGTCTGCGTACGCGGCTCAGCGCCCCGGGATCGGCGGTCGCGACCCGGTCGACCGTGTCCCCCGGGCCCCGGACCGACAGCGTGCCGCGCTTACGCGCCGGCCGTGAATCCCAGACGACCGTGTCGCCCTCGGGACGCCGCCACGTGCGTCGGGTGATGAACGGTCCTGCGCCTTCGACGCTCTCCAGAGGCTGTCCCACGTTGCGAGACTAGTGCCGAGGGTGGTACCCGCCCGTCAGCGAAACGAGCCCTCCCCACGCGTGGCATGACCCGGGTGGTGGCATCCCGGGTGCCGGATCCTCGGTGAACACGCACAGTGGGTGGTCAGGGCGAGACGACCGCCCGGAACGGCACCGGATCGGCACCGGAACGGAAGTGCGGCGCATGGCCTCAAGCACACCCGACCACGTCATCGTCCTCTTCGGCGCCACGGGAGACCTGGCCCGCCGCAAGCTGCTGCCGGGCCTGTTCCACCTCGCCAAGGCGGGGCTGATGCCCCGGCGCTACCGCATCGTCGGCTCCGCCCCGGCGGCCGAGGCCCTGAGCGACGAGGAGTTCCGCGCCCACGCGCGGCAGGCCGTGACCGAGTTCGGCCGTTCGCGCCCCGAAGGCCCCGTATGGGAGGAGTTCGAGTCCGCCCTGTCCTTCGGCTCGGCCGACCCGAATGCCCCGGAGCCGCTGGTGGCAGCGGTCGGAGCCGCCGAGCAGGCCGTCGGTGGCACTCCGCGACGGCTCTTCCACCTCGCCGTTCCGCCCGTCGCGTTCACCTCGATGGTCGAGCTCCTCGGCGCGACGGGGCTCGCCCAGGACGCCCGGGTCATCGTGGAGAAGCCCTTCGGCACCGACCTCGCGTCCGCCCGCGCACTCAACGGGGCCATCCATGCCGTGTTCGACGAGTCCCGGGTGTTCCGCATCGACCACTTCCTCGGCAAGGAGGCGGTCGACAACATCCTCGCCCTCCGGTTCGCCAACGGTCTCTTCGAACCCCTGTGGAACCGCGAGCACATCAGCCATGTGCAGATCGACGTACCCGAGCAGATCGACATCCAGGGCCGAGCGCACTTCTTCGAGGGCACCGGAACCTTCCGCGACATGATCGTCACTCATCTGTTCCAGCTGCTCGGGTTCGTCGCCATGGAACCGCCGGTCGTCCTCGACGCACAGTCGCTCCGGGACGAGCAGGTCAAGGTCTTCCGCAGCATGCGACCACTGGACCCGGCCCACGTCGTCCGCGGACAGTACACCGGCTACAGGGCCGAGCCCGGGGTCGATCCGGCCTCCGACACCGAGACCTTCGCCGCCCTGCGCGTCGAGATCGACAACTGGCGCTGGGCCGGTGTCCCCTTCCACCTGCGCTCGGGCAAGGCGCTGGCCGAGGGCCGGCACGTCGTGACCCTGGGGCTGCGCGAGCCCGTCCTCGGCATGTTCCCCCTGAACGCGCGGGCCGCCGTCGACGGGCGGGGCAACGAACTCGTCATCGACTTCGCCGATCCCGGCTCCATCACCGCCCGGTTCCTCGTCAAGGAACCCGGCCCCACCATGCGGTTGGCGGAGGCCGACATGGTCTTCGGCTACCAGAGCTCCTTCACCGCCGACAACTCCCTGGAGGGATACGAGCACCTCCTCCTGGAGGCCATGCTCGGCGACCAGTCCTTCTTCACCCGGTCCGACGGCATCGAACGCCTGTGGGAGATCTCGGCCCCGCTGCTGGACTCGCCCCCTCCCGTGGAGCCGTACGCCCCCGGAAGCTGGGGGCCGGACAGCATCGACGCACTCGTCGCCCCGCACCGCTGGCATCTTCCCGACCGGCCGACACCGTTGTGACGGACGACGGATGGACCAGGGTGGACGGACGGTGAGTCCGGAACGAGGTGATCGCTGATGCGCGGGGCACCCGGCGAGGGAACGGCCTTGGGGACGCCTCCGGATCTGGCGGCCGATCCGTTGATCGAGTCGGTGACGCGCACGGCGACCGCCGTGCTCCGGCCCGATGCGGAGCGCGTCGCCGTGGAAGGCGTATCCGGCGCCCGGTTGGACGAGCTGGCGCGGTGCGGTGCCTACGGGATCCTCGGGTACGAGCCGATGCCCGGAAGCGGTTGCACCGGGAACGCGGTCGTCCGTGAGGTGCACGAGATCCTCTCCGCCGTCGATCCGTCCACCTGGTTCGTGTACACCCAGCACTTCGCCCTGGTGAAGGCGCTGATGAAGAGCGCCGACACCACTCAGCGGGACCGTTGGCTGCCCGACCTGGCCACGGGCGCACGGCGGGCGACGGCCGGCTTCGCGTATCTGCGTCAGCCGCGGCCGCCCGTGTCCGCGGAGCGCTGCGCGCGGGGGTGGCGGCTCCGTGGCCGTGTGCCCTGGATGACCGGCTGGGGCCTCGCGGAGATGGCGCTCGTCGGAGCCGTCACCGCCGATGACCGGGCCCTGTGCGTACGCGTGGACACCGGCCCCGGCATGGCCGTGGTGGCGTCGCCGCCGCTGTGGGCGATGGGCGCGACGCACACGGCGGCCGTCGAGCTGCGGGATGTCGTCGTTGCGCCGGAGGACGTGATCTCCGTCGAGCCCAGGCCGGACTGGGCCCGGTCCTACGATCTGGAGAACGCGAACGCCAACCCGGCCGTCTTCGGGCATCTGCGTGCGGCCGTCGATCTGTTGCTGGCGGTCGCGCCGCGGGCCGGGGCCACGTACGAGACCCTCGCCCATCGGCTGGCGGAGGAGGCGGCCCGGTTGCGCGGTGAGGCGTACGCGATGCGGGACGAGCTGGCTCCCGAGCAGGGGGTACCGGCCCGGACCGAGGTGCGGGCCGCGGCCTTGGACCTGGGGGTGAGGGCCGCCACCGCCTGTGTGGCGGCAACGGGAGGGCGCGCGGTGCAGTACGGGAACACGGCGGGCCGGCTGGCCCGGGAGGCACTCTTCCACCTGATCCAGGCCCAGACCTCGCAACTACGGCAGGCCACCGCCGAGGTGACGCTCCGAGGGATCTGAGGCGGCCGGCGCGAGCCGGCCGACGCCGTCGGACGTACTGCGTCAGAGGGGCTGGAGCCGCCGGCGCAGGAGGCAGAACTCGTTGCCCTCCGGATCGGCGAGGACGTGCCAGCCTTCGGTTCCGGTCTGGCCCACGTCGGCGGGCCTGGCACCGAGGGCGAGGAGTCGCTCCAGTTCGGCGTCCTGGTCGCGGTCGGTGGGGTTGACGTCGATGTGCAGGGGGAGCTTCCCGGTCCGCGGGTCGCTGCTGGGGCTGAGGACGAGGGTGGGCTGCGGTCCACCGAAGCCGACGTCGGGCGGCCCGATCTCGATGCTTCCGTCGTCCTCCCGGCCGAGTTCGACGTAGCCGAGGACCTCGCTCCAGAACGCGGCGAGCCGGTCGGGGTCGGCGGCGTCGATGACCAGTTCACTGATGCGGCATGCCATGCCCGCCAGTGTAGGGAGGGCGCCGGGGAGTCGGCCGTCAGCCGCGCGCCGGTCCGCCGCGCGCCGGTCCGCGCGGCGGTTGTCCGCGCGGACGACCTCGCCCCCGCGGCGCGAACGTGGCGCCGCGGGGGCGAGGTCAGGACACCGGTGCTACGCGGTCGGGGCGGCGGGGTGGAAGTTGATGCGCTCGCGCACCACGGGGAAGCCGGCCTTGGCGAAATTCGCGGCCATGGGGAAGTTGCCCCGGTCCGTGGCTCCGGTGACGGCCTCGGCGCCGTGCTCCACCAGGAAGTGGGTGCACTCCGCCAGCAGGTCGTAGGCGTAGCCGCGGCCGCGGTGCTCCGGGAGGACACCGATGAAGCCGATGGTCGGTCCGGAAGGATTGTGCGCGGGGATGTGGATGCCGGCCAGGTCGCCCTCGGGTGTGCGGGCGACCTGCCACCACTCGCGCGGGGACGGGCACCAGTGGAAGAAGTCGAGCTCCTCCTGGGCCGCCTGGTCCAGGCCGCCTTCCGCGATGGCCTTCAGCGCGTGGGCGTCGAGGGTGGCTGCGTGGATGCGGCGCAGCGCGTCGAAGAAGACGGCGTCGTCGGGTTCGGCGGCGAAGACGAGGCGGCCGGGCCGCTCGGGGAGTCCGCGCTCCGGGGTCCAGCGGTACAGGAACCGCTCCACCAGGAGCTCGTAGCCCGCCGCTCGGGCGGCGGCGAAGCGTGTCTCGGCGGCGGCAGCGAGGTCCGGGTGGTCCCGCCAGTCGCCGGGGAGGTTGATCTCGAGTTCGACCTGCCAGGGGGCGGAGCGCAGGAGTTCGGCCCCCGCCTCCACCTCGCCCTCGGCGACGTCGAACCAGTTGACGTTGACGGGTTCCTTGTCGTCGGTGCCGCCCCACCAGGCGCCGCGGGCTACGACCGTTCCGTCGCGCAGGGCGACCCGCTTCCAGTCGGGTCGGTGCGTGGTGCGCTCGTGGGAGGCGCGAGCGTTCAGCGGGTCGGGGTGTGCGTGGAACAGCTGGGCGTCGCTCTCGTCGAGCGCGCGGATGACCAGATCGGTCATGGATTCCTCCGGGATGTGTACTGCGTGGAGCGCTCCCGGGTTCGGATCAGACGAGCCACACCGGGGTAACGGGGAGGGAGCGCTGGGTGGTTGAGCACTGCACGGCACTCGCCTCCTTCCGTTCGCTCGTGCGATGTGGTCCGAGCCCGGACGATACTTGATCATCGGCAGGTGCGTCCACGTCTTTTGCGGGGCGGAGCGGTGTCACAGCCCGTGGGGTGGTGGCGAGAAGTCACTTGGAGAGGAGACCGGTTGAGGCGGGCCATGCGATTCACCGTGACGTCGGCGGAGCTGATCAAGGTGTACGGCCTCGGCCACATCACCTGTTTCCCCCATCAGTGCGGTACGGGTGTCGATGCCCGTACCGGCGCCTTCCTCGCTTCGGTGGGACTTCCCGAGTCGGTCGTGTTCGCCGCCCGCACGGACGTCGAGGACCCGTACGGTCCGGGGGTCGACGCGATCACCCTCGGAACCCGGTTCGAGCACTACGGGCTCCGGTGCCCCGAGGAGAGTCGGCAGTGGTGGGCCCTCGGGTACCTGTTCACGTCGTTGCTCGCCCTGGATCCCGTATCGGGCAGGGTGTACGCGTTCCCGGAGGGCGCACTCGGTCACGTCGCGCTGCATCGGGACGTCGAGTCGCTCGTGTTCGCGTTGATCGAGCTGCGCAAGGTCGAAATCGATCACGACAACGGGGTGTCCCCGGAGGAACTCGCCGCCCGCTTCCGGGATATCGTCGGGAGGTTCGACCCGACAGCGTTCGCCGACGAGGAGTCCCCGTGGAACCTTGCCATGGAGGAGCTCGAACACGGCATCTGGTGAAAGGTGCCTGAACCTTGCGGTGCGGCGGCGTGAGGCCAGGGTCCGCCGCGGTCCGCCCGCCCATCGGTCGAGGAGGTGCCGTCATGAAGGCTCGGCTTGGTCGGCCCACGCCGGTCTCGTGGCACGACGTGGACTCGTACATCTTCCCCTACGCGGCCCGGACCGAGGGGACTTGGCTGGTGCTGCGACTCAACACCTTTCCCGACCATCCCCTCTGCACCTTGTTCGCCGACGGTCAGGCCGTGTCCGACCTGGAGGACGCCCCGGCCGACCTACAGCTCTCGCCCCGATCGGCACTCCCCCGTCTCGCCGAGCACGAACGGGCGGAGGTGCTGCGTCTGATGGCCGGCCTCGCACCCTACGGCGCCGAGACCGGCTTCCCGTGCACGGGTGACTTCTGCACCTGCGTCGACCTCACCGACGAGTTCGCAGCGGAACCGACCGGGCCTCGGCAGACCGCCCTGGAACAGCCTTAGCTTCTTCTTTATGGTCCGGCCTCGAACGACGTCCCGAATGTGATCACCCGTTGGACACGCTGCTGTGAGCGGCCGGGCCGGGTGAGGATGCCCGTGGATCTGACGCTGCTCGCTGAGCACCGCCGCGGGCACAGCGCGTTGTACGGCGCCCTCAACTGCGGGCGGATCGATGCCCGGCGTCTGCGGCGGACGCCGGGTGCAGCGTGGACAGGCCGTTCTGCCGCCCCTACAACCGCGTGGTTCAGGACCTGATCGCCGGCCCTGGGCCCGACGGTCAGGTCGCGGTGGGTATGTAGGGCGCTGCTGCGACCTGGGCGATCATCCGAAGTTTCGTGAAGTAGGAGGCGCAGTACTCCTCGTTGATCAAGGGCACGATCTTGTCGAGGTCGGCGATGCACCCCCAGAGGTAGGCGATGCCACTGTCGTCGAGTCCGCCCTTCAGCTCCCTCAGCACGAGGCCGGCGACGTCGGCGTCCAGGAGGACCAGGTCCACGCCGTCGAAGTCCACGCCGCGGAAGCCCTCGGGGAACAGCGCACACAGGTGCTCGTCCCACAGCTGGGCAAGTCCGCCTTCGGGCGCTGCCCCGCCCACGCCGGGGGCTGCCGCCTCTGCCCCGGACGGTGGGCGAAGGAGCAGGGAGACGGCATCGAAGACGGCACGCACCATGGCAACAGCCCGGATCGGGCCGAGGGCGGCACTTGACTCGGCGCCCTGCGTGAGCTTGTCGCGCAGCAGTCGGCTGCGGTCGAGTTCGGCGGCGAGACCGGCCGTGATGAGCCCTGCGTCGGTGGCCCGCTCGATGAGGACGTGGAGCGGTTCGTTCATGGCCAGACGCTCGGCGAGGACGTGCTCCAGGGCGAACAGGGAATGCGTGACGGCGACGGTGGCGAACTCGTACCGGTAGTACGAATGCCGGATGAGCTCGCGTGAGGTTTCCAGCGCGCTCATGACGTACATCGACGCAGCGCCGGGCAGAACCAGGTCGGCAACCAGGGCGTGCATGCCCGCGTAGTCGAGCACGAGGTCGCGGGCGCGCGGGTCCCGTACCGGCAGCAGGAGCGGGTCGGGCGGTGGCAGGGTATTCACCGGTGCAGTCTTGTCGCCGGAAGACCGGCGGTGCCATCGGATTCGGTCAGGGCGGTGGGTGACCCGCTGCCGCATGCCGCCAGTGGCCCGAGCTCAACGAACACGTTCAGGGGCTGCTTGTGAAGGTGGCTGAGGGTGTGGCGGCGCGCTCAGAGGCAGCGGATGACCTGGGCAAGGTCGGATCCGTAGGAGGCCCAGCAGGTCACCGAGCCGTCAGCGTCGAGCTGCCCCATGAACCACTCGCCGTCGTCCCTGACGAGGCACACATCGTGGAACGCGAGGATCACATCGGGGTGGAGGGGCTCGTAGTCACGCCGATCGGACGCCTCCACGACCACAAAGCGATCGCAGGAGAGCTGGGCGGCGCTTCGGTCTCCGGAAAGGGCGCGCACATGTTCGATCGTCCATCCGAGGGGCAGTTCCGAGTTCACCGACACATGGTCTCAGGAGCCAGATCGCCGGCGGTGCGGGTCCAGGTGCCGTCCCGCTGCCGGCGCAAAGGCAGGGTAGGCCGTGTCAAGATCACTGGGTTGTCGCCGGCCCGGGGAGAGACGCATTGGGTGCTGTGGTGCTCGTTCATGGGCTGTACCACCGTCCTGAGCACTTCGCCGACGTGGCGGAGCAGTTGCGGGCGCTCGGGACCGAGGTTGCCGTGCCCGAGCTGCACCGGGGTTCGCTGCTCGCCGACACGGCCGTGGTCCAGGCCGCCGTCGACGCGCTGCGGGAGCCCGCGGTCGTGCTCGGCCATTCCTACGGCGGTTCGGTGATCACCGGGGTGCGCGGAGCAGGACACCTGGTGTACCTGGCGGCCTTCGTGCCGGATGCCGGTGAGAGTGCGGCCGGGCTGGGTGGGGCGTCCCCGCGGCTCCGGGACGCGATCCGGTCCGAGCCCGACGGCTCGACCAGCCTGTGCCCCGACCGGGCCGCCGCTGCCCTCTACAACGACTGTCCCGCACCGCTCGCCGCCCGTGCGGTCGGCCTCCTGCGCGCCCAGGCCCCCGGCTGCGGGCGAGGAGTCCCTGAGCGGCACAGTTGGCGGGAGACCCCTTCCACCTACGTCGTCTGTGGCCAGGACCGGGCCGTCGACCCGGGCCTGCAGCGCAGGATGGCCGCGCGGTGCACCGACGTGCGCGAGTGGTCGACGGGCCACTCGCCCTTCGTGGGCCGGCCCCGGCTCGTCGTCGGGCTCCTGCGGGAGCTGCTCGCGACCACTTCCCTGTGACGCTGTCCTCTTCCGGGAATTCTCTGGTCTCCACGGTCCTGACCTGCAACTATCTGCGAATGCTTATCCTTGCCGACGATCTCGGCCATCTCTCCTACACCGTCACGGGCGAAGGTTCGCCCGTGGTGCTCGTCCACGCCGGCGTCGCCGACCACACCATGTGGGACGCGGTCGTGCCCGCCCTCGCGGAGCGGTACACCGTCATCCGCTACGACCTGCGGGGCTTCGGCGAATCCGCTCCCCCGGCCGGGCCGTTCAATGAGGCCGATGACCTGTGCCGGCTGCTGGACCACCTCGGTCACGAGAGCGTCCGGCTCGTCGGCGCGTCCTGGGGCGGGCGGGTGGCCGTGAACTTCGCGCTCGCCCACCCGGGCCGCGTGCGGTCCCTGACGCTCCTCGCCCCGCCGTGGCCCGGCTACGACTGGTCCGCGGACATGGTGGCCTACGACGAGGCCGAGACGGCGGCCCTGGCGGCGGGTGACCTGGACGCCGCGGTCAGCGTGAACCTGGACATGTGGCTGCGCGGGCCCGGCCGCGGCTGGGAGGACGTCGCCCCGGGGCTGGCCGAACGGCTCCGGATCCCGGTGCGGACGTCGTTGGTCAACCAGGACACCGTGGGGGAGCACGCGCAGGGTGGCCCGGCGGGCGACATCGCCTCGATCGCCGTTCCCACGCTGGTGGGGATCGGGCTGCTCGACGTCCCGGACTTCCAGGCGATCGCCCGCCGGTACGCCGCCCGGATCCCCGGGGCCACGCTGGTCGAGTTCCCCGACGCGGCCCACCTCATCGCACTGGACGCGCCCACCGAACTCAGCACGGCGCTGGGGTCGTTCCTCGCCGAATCCTGAGTGATTCCGATGAAGGTCCGGTCGCCGGTGGAGGGTTCACGTGTGGACACCGCCACGGCCGCGGCCGGACCTTCGCCCGCGCGCGGGCCCTCAGGCCGGGTCCGCCGCCACCTGGGTGTTCTGGCAGGCCGTCAGCAGCCAGCGGCCGTCCGGCTCGCGCGTCATCACGTAGAGCGGGGCTCCCTCGGTGTCGCCGTCCGGCGCGCGGTAGAGCTGGCGTACCTTCACTGCCGCGACGTCCGGGCGCAGGAACTGTGTGTGCACCACCTCGTAGGTGACCTCCCCGTCCCAACTCGCCGTCGGCAGCACCGCCCGCGTGAACTCCGCTATCGCCTCGAAGCCGATGAGGACCTTGCCGTGGCCGGTGGTCCACAGGGCCTCGGGATGGAAGAGCGCGAGGAATCCCTCGGCGTCCTTGGCGCGTTGCGTCCGCTCGACCGTGGCGACGACCTGCGCGATCGCCTCAAGGGAAGCGGCCCGTGCCGCCTGTTCCGTCTGGTGCGTCTGTTCCGTGTTCATGGACACGATCTTGTTTCCTCGACCGCACTTGAGGTCAAGGGGCGGGAGAAACGCGGGTGACCCCGTCTCCGGGACGGTGCAGGATCGGTCCATGGACAACAAGGTCATGACACGGCTCGCCCAGGCCCTGTCGTCGGGTGCTCCGGTCCGCGTCCACCGTTGCGCGATCCGGGGCGCGGATCGACTCGACGGTTTCGTCGTCGCCGTGAGCGCGGCGTGGACGCTGATCGCCCTGTGCGGTGACCTGCGGCTCGACGGCTGGGCTGCGGTGCGTACCGCGGACGTCACGAAGGTCGGACGGCGGGGCGGTACGGACTGCCTGACCGTCCGGGCCCTTCGCCGGCGTGGGCACTGGCCGGCCCGGGCGCCCGAACCGGCGCTCGCCCTGGACCGGTTGGCGGACCTGGCGCAGGATGCCTCCCGGGCGTTCGGGCTGGTGTCGCTGCACGTCGAACGGGACGCGCCGAACGCCTGCTGGATCGGTGAAGTGGCCGCGGTACGGCCGAAGTCGCTGCGGCTGCGGGAGGTCGACACCGAGGCGCGATGGCGCCCCGAGCTGTCGAAGTTCCCGTTCGAGGACGTGACCCGGGTGGGCTTCGGCGGGCGGTACGAGCGGACCCTGTTGGAGTTCGCCGGGCCGTACCGCTGACCACGGACGGACCGGGCCTGCGTCAGGCCCCGTCGGCGGGGGGTGCGGGCGTGGTGATCCGGCGGACGGCTTCCACCACCGCCGCGCGGTGCTCGGCCAGCCGCTCGGCTGCCCAGCCGGTGCCCGCCGCGCCCGCCGCCGGGCCGCCCATCGCGCCGAACCAGGCCTGTGACAGGCCCATGACCAGCGTCAGCACATCGGCCGCGGGCACGCCGGCGTCGATCCGGCCCGCTTCCTGCGCCTGTCGAACCTCCGCGATCTTGCCCTCGTAGGACGAGGACTCGGCGTCCGTGGACCCCGGGCGCTCCAGTTGCTTCCACAGCACGAGGCGCATCAGCTCGGGCCGCTCGACGAGGTGGTCGAAGACCGCCCCCGCGTAGCCGGGCAGGTCCTCCACGTCGAAGGCGACGGATTCGGAGCCCGTCGCGAGAGCCCGCTGGAGCACGGCGTCGAAGAGCTGCTCCTTGTTGCCGTAGTAGACGTAGATGAGCCGCTTGTTCGCCTGCGCCGTCTCGGCGATGCGGTCGACGCGCGCACCCGCGATGCCGTACGTGGCGAACTCGGTGAAGGCCGCGTCGAGCAGCCGTGCCTTGGTCGCGCTGGAGTCCCGTGCCATGGCCGCAGCCTAGCAAGTAACTATCCAGTTATTGACAAACCTGGCCGGGTCGTCGCAGACTCGAACTATCCAGTTAGTTACTTCTGAACGAGGAGCACACCATGGAGATCCGCGCACTGGGCGGTCAGGGCCTGAAGGTCGGCGCCGAAGGCCTCGGCCTGATGGGGATGAGCGCCCACTACGGTGCCACCGACGAGACCGAATCCCTCGCCACCATCGACCGCGCCCTGGAGCTGGGCGTCACCCTCCTCGACACCGCCGAGGGCTACGGCCCCTTCCGCAACGAGCAGCTGCTCGGCAAGGCCCTGGCCGGCCGCCGTGAGGCCGCCGTGGTCGCCACGAAGACCGGTGTCGAGTTCTCCGACGAGGGCGCCTTCGTCGGCCACAACGCAAGCCCCGAGTACATCCGCCGCTCGGCCGACCGGTCCCTGCGCCACCTGGGCACCGACCACATCGACCTGTACTACCTGCACCGCGTCGACCCGAACGTGCCGATCGAGGAGAGCGTCGGCGCCCTGGCCGAGCTGGTCGCGGCCGGCAAGGTCCGCCACATCGGGCTGTGCGAGGTCTCCCCCACCACGATCGCCCGCGCCCACGCCGTGCACCCGCTGGCCGCCGTACAGACCGAGTACAGCCTCTTCGAGCGCGGCATCGAACACGACGGCGTCCTCGACACCCTCCGGGACCTCGGCATCGGACTCGTCGCCTACTCCCCGCTCGGACGCGGCTTCCTCTCCGGCGCCATCACCAGCCCCGACGACTTCGCCGACGACGACTTCCGCCGCAGCGACCCGCGATTCCAGGGCGAGAACTTCCACCGCAACCTGGCCATCGTGGAGCAGGTGCGCCGGCTCGCCGCGGAGAAGGGCGTCACCCCCTCGCAGCTCGCCCTGGCCTGGACGCTCCGGCAGGGCGCGGTCCCCATCCCGGGCACCAAGCGCCGTCGCTACCTGGAGGAGAACATCGCCGCCACCACGGTGACGATCACCCCCGAGGAACTGGCCGCCATCGACGCCGTCGCACCGCACGGCGTGGCCTCGGGCGACCGCTACGCACCCGAGCTGATGGCCTCCCTGAACGGCTGATCTTGTCAGGGTGCGGATCCGGGCGGGCCGGGGAGGGCACGGCGGGGCGGCGGACGGGGGAAGCGGTGGTAGGGGCGGCGGACGGGCTTTCCCAAAGTGAGCGGCAGACGGTGCGGTTCCACCTCGGTTGCCTGGCCCCCTCCCCCGTCAGCGACCCCGTCCTGCGCCTGGGCGACGGTACGCGCCCACGGCGGAACGGCCCGGGTGCGTGAGGTGGCCGCCGCGCTGCCCGGCCACGAGGACCCGACCGACGTCGACATCGCCCTGGCCTGCGCCGAAGCGGATCCGGAGCCGTTCCTGGAGACGGCCCTCGAACGTCGGCTCGGCACCGGCGCCCTGCTACGAGCCCTCCGCGTCGCGCACCGTAATGCTCCGGATCCCTGGCGGGCCCGGCGCGCGACGGGGCGCGTCCTGAAGGAGCCCTACCGGCTCGACTGGGCGCTGATCGCGGCGGCCCGGCTGGGCCGCCGCCTGCCGCGCACGGCCGCGGACGTACTGGCCCGGCGTCCCGACTGCCCGCCCGAGGTGGCGGTCGTCCTCCGCAGCGGGCAGCCGGCCCGCCCGGGGCGCGGGCTGCCGCCACCGGCGCCCGAGCCGGCGGCCCGACAGCCGTGGCGGCCTCCGCCGTCGACCTGGGTACCCGAGTGGCGGCCACCCGGCGACACCGGACCGCTGGGGGAGAGTGCCGAGTCGGCGCGCCGCGCCCTGCGGACCATGAGCGTCGCCTTCGACGCCCGCGAGGACCCGGGCGCCGTCACCCTCGCCCACCTCGGCGCGGTCATCGAATGCGGGCAGCTGTCGGCGTTCGAGGTGGCCCCGCTGGTCCGTCCCGCCGGCCTGCTGACCTCCTGGGTCGGGCAGGGCTCCGGCTGCGCGGACGTCTCGCGCGCCGCGTGGAGCGGCCGCGCGGCCCTGCACGTGGAGACCGCCGCCCACCCGGACCCGCCGGACCCGCCGGACGTCCGCAACACCCGAGAGGC
Organism: Streptomyces virginiae; assembly: GCF_041432505.1. Lineage (GTDB taxonomy): Bacteria > Actinomycetota > Actinomycetes > Streptomycetales > Streptomycetaceae > Streptomyces > Streptomyces virginiae_A. The sequence continues at coordinate 8,663,423 of NZ_CP107871.1, read as the reverse complement.
CCGGGGCGGGCTCACAGCATGACGTGCTTGACCTGGGTGTAGTCCAGCAGGCCGGCCATCGAGAGGTCGCTGCCGTAGCCCGAGTGCTTGACCCCGCCGTGAGGCATCTCGGAGACGGTGGTGCCGTGGGTGTTCACCCAGACGATGCCGGTGTGCAGGGCTCGGGTCGCGCGCATCGCCCGGTCGTGGTCCGTCGTCCACACACTGGCGGCGAGGCCGTGGCGGACGTCGTTGGCCAGGGACAGGGCCTCCGCCTCGTCCGCGAAGGGCTGCACGGTCACGGCGGGGCCGAAGATCTCCTCCTGCACGATCTCGTCGTCCTGGTGCACACCGGCGACGACGGTGGGTTCGTGGAAGAAGCCGGGGCGCGCCAGGCGCGCGCCGCCGGTGACGATCTCGGCGCGCCGCGGCAGCCGGTCGAGCAGGGACCGTACGGACGCCAGCTGGGCCGCGTTGTTCAGCGGACCGAAGTCGGCGTCCGGTTCCTCCGGACCGCCCGTGCGCAGGGCGCCCGCCTCGGCCGCGAACGCCGCGAGGAACGCGTCGTGCACCCGCCGGTGGACCAGCAGCCGGGTGGGCGCGGTGCAGTCCTGGCCCGCGTTGTAGAAGGCGACCGCGGCGAGGGCCGCGGCGGTCGCCTCGACGTCCACGTCCTCGTGGATCAGGACCGGAGCGTTCCCGCCGAGCTCCAGGTGGACCCGCTTGAGGTCGGCGGCCGCAGCCGCGGCGATCTGCCGACCGGCGCGCACGCTGCCGGTGACCGCGATGAGCGCGACGTCGGGGTGCGCGGTGAGGGTGCGGCCGGTGTCGCGGTCGCCGCAGACCACGTTGAGCACGCCGGGCGGAAGGTGCTCGGCCGCGACACGGGCCAGCAGCGCGGACGACGAGGGAGTGGTGTCGGCGGGCTTGAGCACGGTCGTGTTTCCGGCGGCGATCGCGGGGGCGATCTTCCACACGGCCATCATCAGCGGATAGTTCCACGGGGTGATCTGGGCGCAGACCCCGACCGGTTCACAGCGTAGTACGGAGGTACGGCCTTCGGTGTACTCGGCCGCGGCGAGGCCCGGCAGGTTGCGGGCGGCTCCGGCGAAGAAGCGGACGGTGTCGACGATCGCGGGCAGTTCCTCCGTCCGGAACTGGCGGGACGGTTTGCCGGTGTCGCCGGTCTCGGCGGCCACGAAGTCCTCGGCGTGCTCCTCGATGGCGTCGGCGATCGCGAGCAGGGCGCGTTGGCGTACGGCGGGGGTGGTCGTGGACCAGTGCGCGGAGGCGGCCACGGCCGCCGCGCAGGCGGCGTCCGTGTCGGCCTTGCGGGAGCGTGGGGCGTGGCCGTGCGGGGAGCCGGTGGCGGGGTCGACCAGTTCCATGGTCTCCCCCGAGGCGGCGGGCCGGTCCGTGCCCGCGATGTGGTTGAGCACGGGGTCGGTGTCAGCCACGGCGCAGCGCCTCCTCGGCGGCGGCGCGTCCGGTGCGTACGGCGCCTTCCATGTAGCCGGCGACCCACTGGTCGGATCCGCAGACGTAGAAGGGTGGTTCGTGGGTGCCGTGGTGGCGGCCGACGGCCATGACGTCGCCGGGGGTCCACTGGGTCACGTACCCCTGGGTCCACGGGTCGGTGCCCCACATCCGGACGTAGGTGGCGAGCGGCCGGTACGCCGCGTCGCCGTAGAGGCGGGCCATGTCGTCGAGGAGTTCACGGGTGCGCAGCGGGGCGGGCGTGCCGAGCAGGACACCGAGACTCTCGGGTGGGACGAGGGCGGAGAGGATCCCGTCGTTCTGCGGCCAGGTACTGCCGAGGACCCCTTCGCATTCGGAGAGGCCGCTGCGGCCGAGGTCGCGCCAGAACGGCCGGTCGTACGCGGCGACGAACTTCGCTGCCAGGGCCTGGCGTTGACGGTGCAGGGAGGCCAGTCGCTCGTCGGACACGCCGGTGACGGCGACCTGGCGGAGCGGGCCGACGGGCAGGGCGCTGACGACGGCGCCGGCGGTGAGGGCCTCCCCGCCGGCCAGGCGGACGGTGCACGGGCCGGGGCGGCGGATGGTGACGGCTTCGACGGGTGCGCCGGTACGGATGCGTCCGGCGAGGGCGGAGGCCATGCGCAGGGCCACCGTGGCGGATCCCTCGGCGACCCGCAGGCCCTCCCAGGCCTCGTAGTCGTAGGCGCCGGGGCCGGGGACGGCCGCGTGCTTGCGCAGGGCGGCGAGCAGGGAGGTGCGCTCGTACGAGCCGTCGGCGAGGGCGAGTTGCCCTATCTCCCAGAGGCGGACGACGGCCGGGGTCGCGCCCTGGGCGCGTAGCCATGCGGCGACGGAGGTGCCGTCGAGGGCCGTCGCGTCGGGGTGGGACCAGGGGTCGGCCGGGTCGACGGCTTGGGCGAGTGCGCGGAAGGCGGCGGTGACCTTCTCGTGGCAGGCGTCGTCGCCGGGGCCGAACCAGTGGGGAATGTCGCCGTCGGAGACCCCTTCGGGCGTGGCGCGGGTGAGGGCGCCGGGCTCGGCGACGTAGCTGGGGACCAGGGTGAGGCCGAGTTCCGCGGCGAGGCCCAGGTAGGCGGTGTGGGCGCGGCCGACGACCTCTCCGCCGAGCTGGACCAGCCGTCCGTCGGGGAGTTCGGTCTGTTCGACGCGTCCGCCGACCCGGTCCCGGGCCTCGACGACGAGGACGTCGGCTCCGCCGGCGGCGAGGTCGCGTGCGGCGGCGAGGCCGGCCAGGCCGGCGCCGAGCACGATGACGTCGTGGTTCATGGGGGTGTCCTTCGGTGAGGGCGCGATCGGTTCGGAACCGGGGTGTGCCGGGGCGGGCCGGGGCGGGCCGGGGCGGCTTCAGTCCAGGACGAGGCAGTGTTCGGGCTTCCAGCCGATCTCCACGCGTTCGCCGCCGCTCCAGCGGTCCTCCCTGCGGGAGCGGACCGTGTTCTGCTCCAGTACGGACACCGTGATGCCGGGGGCCAGTTCGATGAGGTAGGTGGTGGTCGGGCCGCAGTAGACGGTCTCGCGGACGACTCCGGTGGCGCGGGCCATGTCCGGCTCCAGGTCGGACAGCCAGATCTTCTCGGGGCGGATCGAGAGGTTGACCCTGCTGCCCTCGGTGACGGCGGGCCGGTGGCCGACGGGCAGTTCGGGGCCGTCGTCGAGGACGACCCGGCCGGCGCGGTAGGTGCCGGGGACGAGGTTGGAGGTGCCCATGAAGGAGGCGGTGAAGCTGCTCGTGGGGCGCTCGTAGACGTCCTCGGGCGTGCCGCACTGCTCGACGCGGCCCTCGTTCATGACGGCGAGGCGGTCCGACATGGTCAGTGCCTCGTCCTGGTCGTGGGTGACGAAGACGAAGGTGATGCCGACCTCGCGCTGGATCTGCTTGAGCTCGACCTGCATGTGGCGGCGGAGTTTGAGGTCGAGAGCGGCCAGCGGTTCGTCGAGGAGCAGCACCTGGGGCCGGTTGACGAGGGCTCGGGCGAGGGCGACGCGTTGTTTCTGGCCGCCGGAGAGGGTGGTCGGCTTGCGGTCGGCCAGGTGGCCGAGCTGGACGAGGTCGAGCATGCCGGAGACCCGTTCGCGGATCTCGGCGCGGCCGACGCCCTTGCGCTTGAGGCCGAAGGCCACGTTGTCGGCGAGCGAGAGGTGGTCGAAGAGGGCGTAGCTCTGGAAGACGGTGTTGACGTTGCGCTTGTTGGGCGGCAGGCCGGTGACGTCCTGGCCGTCGAGGAGGACGCTGCCCGTGCTGGGGTCGGAGAATCCGCCGATCATCCGCAGGAGGGTGGTCTTGCCGCAGCCGGAGGGGCCGAGGAGGGAGAAGAACTCGCCCGGGGCGATGTCGAGTTCGACGTCGCGTACGGCGTAGGTGCCGCCGGCGGCGGGGTACTGCTTGCTGACGCGGTCGAGCCGGACGGCGGGGGTCGGGTGGATGGGTGTCGGGGTCAGCGGGGTCGAGGGGGTCTGCGCGTGGGCGATCGGGGGCTCGGGTGCGGTGGGCATGGGTGTCACTTCCCGGAGAGCAGGTCGAGGCCGCCCTTGCGCCCGAACAGGCGCGGGATGGCGAGGGCGAGGACGATGAGGCCGATGGAGCCGACCAGCATCAGGGTGCCGACGGCGTTGATGGTGGGCTGTACGCCGAACCTGATCGCCGAGTAGATGCGCACGGACAGCGGCTGCGGATCGACGCCGGTGGTGAAGTAGGCGAGGACGAAGTCGTCGAAGACGAGGGCGAAGATCAGCACCGCGGACGCGAGGATGCTGGGCAGCAGCGCGGGCAGGGTCACCAGGCGCAATGCCTGTCCTCGGGTGGCGCCGAGGTCCATGGCGGCCTCCTCCACCTCCGGATTGAGGGCGGCGATGCGGGAGCGGAGGATGACCGTCACGTAGGAGATGGAGAAGGTGATCTCGGCGAGCATCACGGTGGTGGTGGAGAGGGTGATGCCGAGGCCCTTGAAGAGGAGCATCGCCGCGACGCCGGTGACGATCTCCGGGGTGATCAGCGGGACGAGCATGATCAGGCCGGCGAAGGAGCCGAGGCGGCTGCGGCTGCGTACGAGGCCCAGGGCCAGGGCCACGCCGAGGACGAGCGAGCCGGCCATGGCGACCAGGGACACCCGCAGGCTCATGCCGAGCGAGTCGAGGAGCACCTCGTCGTGCAGGAGGGCCTCGTACCAGCGGAGGCTGACGCCGTCGAGGACGGTGAGGGACTTCTGGGAGTTGAAGGAGAAGAGGACGACGACGCCGACCGGGAGGTAGAGGAGGGCGAAGAAGAGGGCGGTGACGGCGATGGCGAAGCGGGGGCGGCGCTCGGCTCCGCGCCGGCGGCGCCGCGGGGCGCCGGTGCGGGTACGGGTGCCGGTGTCGTCGGTGGCCGTACCGGTGCCGGAGCCGGTGCCGGTGTCTGTGTCGGTGTCGGTGTCGGTGCTCATCGGGCGGCCTCCGCCTCGTCCTTGCGGGTGCGTCGCAGGTAGCCGAGCATCCCGAGGAACAGGACCGCCATCAGCAGCATGGTGAGGGCGGAGCCCAGCGGCCAGTTCTGCCCCTGGAAGAACTTGTCCTGGATCAGGTTGCCGATCATGATCTGGTCGGGGCCTCCCATGAGCTGGGCGCTGACGAAGTCGCCCATGGCGGGCAGGAAGACGAGGACGCAGCCGGCGGCCGCTCCCTGCCGGGTGGCGGGGACGGTGACGAAGAGGAAGGTGCGCAGGGGGCCGCCGTAGAGGTCGCGGCCGGCCTCGATGAGCGAGGTGTCCATGCGCTCCATCGCCGCGTACAGCGGGATGATCATGAAGACCACGAAGCCGTAGACGAGTCCGGCGACGACCCCCACCCCGGTCTGCAGGATCTTGGTGTCGCCGTCGGCGAGCCCGATCGCGCGCAGGGCCCTGAGCAGCGGGCCGTCGTCGGAGAGGACGACGGACCAGCCGTACATCCGGACCAGGTAGTTCGCGAAGAACGGGACGACGATCGCGGCGATCAGCAGGTTCTTGAAGCGGCCGCCGCGCAGCGCGATGGCGTAGGCGACCGGGTAGGCCACGGCCAGGCTGATGAGGCAGGTGATCAGCGCGTAGCCGAGGGAGCGCAACAGGACGGTGCTGTAGGCGGGGTCGGCCAGCGCGGTGAGGTTGGCGAAGTTGAGTCCGAAGCGCGGGTTGCCGAGGGGGTCGGTGGTGCCGAGCGCGAGGGTGGCGACCAGCAGGAGGGAGGCGACGAGGAAGCCGGTCATCCAGAGGGTGCCGGGGAGCAGGAGCCAGGTCCACAGGCGTGGCTGCCGTGTCCGGGCGGTGGTGCCCGGCGTGCCCTCGGGCCGTTTCCGGTCCGGGGCGGGCGTCTTCGGCGCGGCCGGGTCCTGGGGCGGCCCGAGCGCGGTGCCGGTGCGATTGCTGCGTGTCGCCATGTCAGCCGGCCTTCACGTCGGTCCAGGCGGCGTCGCGGGCCCGTTCGCCGGCCGCGTCGCCGTTGCGGAAGAAGAGGTCGGCCGCCAGGTCGTCGGCGGTCACCAGGCACTGCGGGAACGGTTCGACGAGCGCGGCGTAGGTGTCCTCGGTGCCGCGGACCGGCATCGGGTAGCCGATGTACTCGATGTTCTTCTTCACGTTCTCCGGGCGGAGCATGTAGTCGATGAAGAGCATCGCCGTACCGGGGTGCTGCGCGTTGGCGGGTATGGCGTAGCAGTCGGAGTTGACGGGGGCGCCTTCGCGGGCGACCTCGAAGCCGAAGACGGACGGGTCCTCGGCCTGGGCGAGCATGGCGGCCATGTCACCGCTCCACGCCTGGGTCATGTCGGCGTTGCCGTTGAGGAGGTTGTTGTAGCTGTCGCTGGAGAAGCCGCGCAGGCGGGGGCGGAGCGAGCGCAGGGTGTCGGTGACGCGGTCGAGGTCGGCCCGGTCGCCGGTGGTGAGGCCGAGGCCGAGTTTGAGCGCGCCCAGGCCGAGCACCTCGTCGCGGTCGTCGAGGACGAAGACCTTGCCCTTGGCCTTCTCGTTCCACAGGTCTTCCCACGAGCCGGTCAGGTCGCCGAGCCGGTCCCGGCGCCAACCGATGCCCGTCTTGTACATGGTGAACGGGACGGTGTGCGCGGAGCGGGGGTCGTACCAGGGGTCGGCGAAGTAGTCGTAGCCGCCGAACACGGCTTCGGCGCCGCGTAGCCGGGAGTGGTCGATCGTACGGAGCCGGCCGCCGGTGGCGAGGCGCTCGGCCCATTTCGCGGTGGGGAAGATGATGTCGTAGCGGTTGCCGGCGTTGAGTTTGGCGGCCATGCCCTCCATCGAGTCGTAGTTCGACTGGACGACCTTGACGCCGTACTCCTTCTGGAAGCCTTCGAAGACGCTGGGGTCGACGAAGTCCGCCCAGTTGAAGTAGACGAGGTCGCCGTCGACCTTGACGTCGATGGGTGCTTCCGCGGTCGCCTTGCCGGCCGGGTCGTCCGAGGTGGCGAAGCCGCAGCCGGCGGTGGTGAGGGCGAGGGCGGCGGCGGTGCCGGCGCGGAGGAACGAGCGTCTGGTCGGGGGGAGTGCCTCGGGGGACATGGGGTCCTCTCCGTAGGGGCCGCAGGGGGACGGCGGGAGCGAGCGGTACGTGGGGGCTCGGTCGTGCGGCGGACGCGGTGCGGGGGGCCGCGCTGCGGTGGTGCGGTCGTGCGGTGTGCGGCGGTGCTGTCGTTCGGTGGTGCCGTGGTGCGGTGGTGGTGGCGGGTGCGCTCGCCGACGTCTACGGAACGGCGCCGTCCAGGTCTGCCCGGATGCGGCCGGCGAACCAGCCGACCGCCGACTCGCGGCGTGAGAGCGGTCCGGGCTCGAACCCGGGGGTGGAGAGCCCCTTCTGCACGCGGGCGACCAGCTCGGCGTCCTCGTCGTTGGTGATCCAACCGATGTGGATGTTCAGGCGCCGCGCGAGGCGGGTGCGCAGGCTGGTGCCGCGGCGGGTGTAGAACGCGCCCGGTACGGCCACGCGGTCCACCGCCGTGGGGATCGCGGTCCAGGCCAGTACGTGGTCGGGGTAGAAGTCGATCAGGGTGTTCGGGTAGATGACCGCGTACCGCCAGATCCGCCGGTCGGCCTCGCCGAGGCCCGGCATCGGCGCGGCGATGCGCTGGTAGAGGCGCTCCGCCCAGTTCGAGGAGGGCTTGTCGCGCAGCGGCGAGGCGAAGAGTGCGTAGGACTCCTCGATGTCGCAGGTGTAGCCCTGGTAGTCGAGCAGCCGCATCAGGCCGGGGTGGGCGACCGGGACGTGGTAGCCCTCCAGGTAGTTGTCGACCGCCACCTTCCAGTTGGCCTGCTGCACCTCGGCGGCGGCCAGGTCGTGGATACGGGCGCGGCCGATGGGCACGAGGTCGGCCCCGGCGTAGTGGCCGACGGCCTCGGCGAGGCCGGCGCAGCTCGTGGCCAGCGGTACCGCGTCGAGGTCGAGGTTGACGAAGACGAAGCCGAGGAAGGACTCGACGCGGGCCGGGAAGAGGCCGAGCTTCGGCTTGTCGAGGCAGGGGATCTGGCGGGCCTCCGGGGCGCCGACCAGGCTTCCGTCGAGGCGGTACGTCCAGCCGTGGTACGGGCAGCGGATCGCCTTGCCGTCCGGTTCGGGGGCGGTCACCAGTCGGGTTCCGCGGTGGCGGCAGACATTGAGGTGGGCGGCGAGGCCGCCGTCCTCGGTGCGGACCACCAGGACCTCGCGGTCGGCGACGGTGGCGGCGAGCCGCGCTCCCGGGTTCGGCAGGTCGGACTCGTGGCAGACGAGCTGCCAGGACCGGCCGAAGACGTGCCGGCTCTCGGCGGCCGCGGTCTCGGGGTCGGTGTAGTAGCGAGCCGGGAGGGCGGGCCCGGGGATGTCGGTGGCGGGGAGGTCCGTGGCAGGGGCCTCGCGGCCGGCCGGCGCGGGAGCCACGGCGGGGCCCGGCGGTCCGGTCGGGTCGGTGGGGGCCGAACCGGCGGTGCCGGTGGCGCCCGTGGTGTGGGCGGCGCCGGTGGTGCCGGCGGTGCGTTCGGACCGTCCGGTACGGCCCGTCGGCGATTCGGGAGCTCTTGAGTGCATCGGTGACTCCTCCGTGCCGGCGTGCGGCGATCGGTGTCGGCGTTCGATGGCGAGGCAAGGCGGGTGGGGCGGGGGCAGGGCAGGGCGGCCCGGCGACGGGCAGGAGGTCGGGGCGGGAGGCCGAGACCGGCTGACCGATTGGACAGCCACATTGCTGGCTCATTTCCGCCGGGTCAAGACTTGTTCACTGACCGATCGGTCAGCTAGCGTAATTCTTGCCTGACCGATCGGTCAGCAAACGTGCTTTCCTGTCGCCGCACCGGCCCCGTTCCCCGTTCTCCCTGCTCATAGGGGCGGCCCCGGCCGTGCGGCCCGCCCGGCCCGTCCCGTCCCGGGCCCGCACCCCGGATCCCTCCCGATCTCCCCGATCTCCCCGATCTCTCGATCTCCTGATCTCTCGATCTCCCCGGAGGCACGCATGAGCGGTCATCGGCGTCTGGACTGGCTCGGGCTCACCCCCGAACCGGAGCGCGAACTCCCCACCGCGGTCGCCGCCCTGCGCGCCTCCTCGCACGGAGCGTCCGCAGGGCTCCCACCGCACGACCTGGCGGCCGTCGAACGGCGCCGCGTGGAGCGCCTGATCCTGCGCGGCAACCGACACAGCTGGCTCCGCTACCTCTCCGAGGTCACCGACCTGGTGACCGGGGTGGCCGCCGGGTCCCGGCCCGGCGACCCCACCGCCGCGCTGCTCGCCGGCGAGGTCGTCCTCGACCACCACCACATGCTCATCGGCCTCCCGGGACCCGGATACGGCCGCACCGCCCAGGACCGCACCGCGCTGGAGAGCGCCGTACGGACCCTGCGCACCCACACCACGACAGGAGCCGGCCGATGACCACGATCCGCCTCCCGACGGCGCCGCCGACGGGCACCGTCCTCGGAGCGGCGCCGCACCTCACCGAGAGCGCCGACGCCTACCGCGCCACCGGCGGCTACGACACGGCCACCGACCCGGAGGAGCTGCTCGCCCACCTCGACGCCGCCGGGCTGCGGGGGCGCGGCGGGGCCGGATTCCCGGCCGCCGTCAAATTGCGCTCCGTACGCGGCCGCGGCGGCTCCCCCGTCGTCGTGGCCAACGGCGAGGAGGGCGAACCGGGCTCGGTCAAGGACCGCTGGCTGCTGCGGGCCCGGCCGCACCTGGTCCTGGACGGCCTCGCCCGTGCCGCGGCCGTCACCGGGGCCGTACGCGGCTACGTGTACCTCTCGGACCCGGCGGCGGGCGAGAGCGTGCGCCGGGCCCTGACCGAACACCCGCCGCCGCTGCCCGTCGAGGTGGTCGAGACCGCCCACACCTACGTCGCCGGCGAGGAGAGCGCGGTGGTCCGCCGGATCGACGGCGGCCCGGCGCTGCCCACCGCCAAACCGCCCCGCCCGTTCGAGCGGGGGGTGGGCGGTGCGCCGACCCTCGTCTCCAATGTCGAGACGCTCGCCCGGATCGCCCTCACCGCCGCTCGGCCCGACCTGCGGCGCGCCATCGCCCGGAGCACCCTGGTGACCCTGTCCGGCGGCCCGGCCACGCCGATGCTCACCGAGGTCCCGTACGGCATCCCGCTGCGCACACTCGCGGCGCGGTACGGGGCCCCGGAGGCGGCCGGAGCCCTGATGGGCGGGCTGTTCGGCGGTCTGGTCGACGCCCGCGCCCTGGACCTCCCCCTGGAGCCCGGAGCGCTCACCGCCGCCGGCACCGCTCTGGGGTGCGGGGCCCTCCACTTCCTCGCTCCCGGCGGCTGCCCGGTGACCACCGCCGCCGACGCGGCCGCCCACCTCGCGGCCGAGAGCGCCCGGCAGTGCGGGGTCTGCGTGTCCGGCACCGCGGCCGTCGGCAAGGCCCTGTACGGCCTCGCATCCGGGACCGCCGGCCCGGACGCCGAGGACAATCTGCGCCGCTGGTCGCAGGGGCTGACCGGGCGCGGCGCCTGCGGACTCCTGGACGCCGCCGCGGGGATCGCGGGCAGCCTGCTCCGCTCCTTCCCCGCACACGTCCGCTCCCATCTCGCCGCGCCCTGCCCGGTGTGCGCGGCCGCCGCGCCCGCGGCCGGCCGCAGCCGCCTCACGGTGGCGGTGCCGGAGGTCGAGGTCGCCTCCACGCTCACGCCGTCCCCGGCACCCCCGTGCCCGCACTGAAAGGAACGCCATGAAACTCCTGCTGGACTCCACCCGCTGCCAGGGCTACGGGCTGTGCCAGGAACCCGCACCCGACCTGGTCGAACTCGACGAATGGGGTTACGCGAACGTCATCGCCGTCGTCGTCCCGGCCGGCACCGAGGACGCCGCCCGCGCCTGTGTCGAAAGCTGCCCCAACTCCGCCCTGCGTGTGGAGGGATGACATGGGACGCGATCTGACCGCCCTTTTCGACCCCCGCTCGGTCGCCGTCGTCGGCGCCAGCGACGACCCGGCGAAGTACGGCCACGCGGTGGCCGCCCAGGCCCTGCGCGCCCCCGACCGGCGGCCCGTGCACCTGGTCAACCGGCGCGGCGGCACCGTACTGGGCCGCACCGCGGCCACCTCCCTGACCGCCGTCGGCGAACCCGTCGACCTGGTGGTGATCTCCGTACCCGGCGCCGGCTTCGAGGCCGCCGTCGACGAGGCCCTGGCCTGCGGGGCGAAGGCCGTCGTCGCCATCACCGCGGGCTTCGCCGAAGCCGGCCCCGCGGGCCTGGCCCGGCAGCGGGCGGTCGCCGCCCGGGTACGGGCCGCCGGAGCCGTCCTCGTCGGCCCCAACTGCCTGGGCATCGCCGACAACACCACCGAGCTGTACCTCGCCTCGGACCGCTTCGCCCCCGGCGGGGTCGCCCTGCTCAGCCAGAGCGGCAACCTCGCCCTCGAACTCCAGCTCCGCGCCGAGCCGCACGGCCTGGGCTTCTCCCGGTTCGTCTCCCTCGGCAACCAGGCCGACGTCACCCTCGTCGACCTCGTCGAGGACTGTTCCCGCCACGAAGCCACCTCGGCCATCGCCGTGTACGCCGAGGACTTCGGCGACGGCCGGGCCTTCGCGGCGGCCGCCGCCGCGGCGGGCAAGCCGGTGGTCCTGCTCACGGCCGGCCGGGGCACCGCCTCCGCCCGCAGCGCCCAGTCGCACACCGGGGCGCTCACCACCTCGGCCGACGTGGTCGCCGCCGCCTGCCGCGACGCCGGCGTCGAACTCGTCCGTACGCCTCGGGAGATGACCGTCGTCCTGGCCGGACTGGCAGGACTGGCAGGACCGACGGGACCTGCCGGACCTGCCGGACCGGCCGGACCGGGCGCGGGGGTGCGTACGCGGGGCCGCCGTACCGCCGTCTTCACCGACGGCGGCGGCCACGGTGCGATCGCCGCCGACGCGGCCGAGGACGCCGGGCTCGAGGTACCGGAGCTCGGCGGGCCGACGCAGGACCGCCTGCGGACCGTGCTGTGGGAGCAGTCCTCGGTCGCCAACCCCGTCGACCTGGCGGGGATGGGCGAACAGCGGCCCCTCTCCTACGCCGACACGGTCGGGGCACTGCTCGACGCCGACGAGGTCGACGCCGTCCTGATGACCGGCTACTTCGGCGGTTACGCCGCCTCCGAGGGCGGTCTGGGCGGCGGCCCGGCCGGGGGCTCCGTACTCGCGGAGGGCGAGACCCGCGCCGCCAAGGAGATCGTCGCGCACCTGGCGTCCGCCGCCGGGAAACCGCTGGTCGTGCAGTCGATGTACCCCGGGTCGCCGAGCTGCCGGGTGCTGGCCGAGGCCGGGGTGCCGGTGTTCGCCGCCACCGAGGACGCTGCTCGCGCGCTCGCGGCGATGACCGGACGGCCCCGTCCGGTGGACGCCACCCGTGTGGCCCCGCTGCCGCGCCCCGCCCCGCCACTGTCGGACCCGGGCTATCACGGCGTACGGGCGCTGCTCGACGCCGCCGGGGTGCCCTTCCCGGCGGCGCGCGAGATCACCGACGAGGCCGGACTGCTCGCCGCGGCCGCGGAGTTCGACGGCCCGTACGTGCTCAAGGCCCTGCACCTGCTGCACAAGTCCGACGCCGGCGGGGTGGCGCTGCGCCTCGCCGACCGGGACGCGCTCCTCGCCGCCTACCGGGAGATGCACGCCCGGCTCGGCGCGCCCGCCTACTCGGTGGAGGCGATGGCCGACCTCACGGACGGCATCGAGCTGATCGTGGGCGTGAACCAGGACCCGCGGTTCGGGCCGGTCGCCCTGGTCGGGCTCGGCGGCGTCCTCACCGAGTCGCTCCGCGATGTCGCCTTCGCGCTCGCGCCCGTACCGGCCCGGCGGGCCGAGACCCTGCTGCGCTCTCTGCGCAGTGCCGCGCTGCTGGACGGCGTACGCGGCCGGCCGGCCGTCGACGTGGCCGCGGCGGCGGCCGTCGTCGAGCGCATCACCACGGTCGCCGCGGCGCACCCGGAGATCGCCGAACTGGAGGTCAACCCCCTGCTGGTGCGCCCGGACGGCGCGCTCGCCCTGGACGCGCGGGCCGTCCTGCGCTGACCGCTCCACCCCCACCCCCCTGTGCTCTGGAGGACTGACTTCACATGGACTTCCGCTACACATCCGAGCAGGCCGACCTCAAGGCCCGTGCCGCCGCCTACGCGCGGCTCCTGATGACCTACGAGGACCGGTCGGAGGAGGCCGGCGGCCCGCTGCCGGTGGAAACGGTCCGCGAACTGACGCGCGCCGCCGTCGAGGCCGGTGTCTACGCGATCAACATGCCCGCCGCATGGGGCGGCGCCGGGCTGTCGCTGCTGGACCAGGTCATCGTCGAGGAGGAGTTCGGCAAGGTCACCAACTGCCTGTGGGACATCCCGTGGCGGCCGGCGAACGTCCTGGCGTACGGGACCGAGGCGCAGCGGGAGAAGTACCTGCTGCCGGTGATCCGGGGCGAGCGGTTCGACGCGTTCGCGGTGACCGAGCCCGGTGCCGGTTCCGATCCCGGTTCGGGCACGAGCACCGCGACCCGTACCGACGGCGGCTGGTTGCTGAACGGCGAGAAGTGGTTCGTGACCTGCGGGGACATCGCGGACTTCCTGCTGGTGCAGGCGGACGCGGGACCGGAGCGGGCGGCGACGCTGTTCTTCGTGGACAAGCAGGCGCCCGGGGTCGAGATGACGCGGGTCCCGCGGTTCATGCACTCCGCGGTCAACGGGCATCCCGAGTTCACTTTCACCGATGTGTTCGTCCCGGACGAGGACGTGCTCGGTGGGGTCGGCAACGGCTACGAGCTGACCAAGGAGTGGTTCACGGACGAGCGGCTGATGATCGCCGCCCGGACGGTCGGCGCCGCCGAGCGGGCCCTGGAACTCGCCCGGGACTGGGCGATCGAGCGCCGGCAGTTCGGCTCCCCCATCGCCGACTTCCAGCTCATCCAGGGCATGCTCGCGGACTGCGCGGTGGACATCGCCGTGAACCGGGCCTACACGCACCAGGTGGCCTGGGAGGCCGACCGGCCCGAGACCGACCGCAAGACCCTGCACGCGAAGGCGTCGACGGCGAAGCTCGCGGCGAGCGAGGCGGCGGGCCGGGTCATCGACCGGTGCGTGCAGATCTTCGGTGGGCGCGGCTACGACCGTACGTACCCCGTGGAGCGCATGTACCGCGAACTGCGCGTCGACCGGATCTGGGAGGGCACCTCCGAGATCCAGCGCCTGATCATCGCCAACGAGCTGATCAAGCGCGGCACCCGGGTCCTCGCCCTGCCCTCGCCCTCCCCCGCCGACCGGCCCGCAGACCACCCCGTCTCCTGACGACCGCTCCCCCACCACGACCCAGAGGACAGACAGACATGGACTTCCGCCTCACCGCCCGTCAGGAAGAGCTGCGGAGCGCGGCGCGCGCGCTCACCGACTTCATCGAGAAGTACGAGCTCGACTGCGAGGAGAACAACGGGCTGCCCCCGCAGGCCCACACCGAGATCCGCGACGCCGTCCTCGACAGCGGGCTGCAGGCCGTCAACATGCCGAAGGAGTGGGGTGGCGCCGGGCTGACCATCCTGGAGCAGGTCACGGTCCAGGCGGAGCTCGGCCGGCTCACCGGAGCCCTGTGGGACATGGTGTGGCGTCCGGCCAACGCCCTGTCCTTCTGCACGCCCGAGCAGCGCGAGCGCTACCTCGTCCCGGTGATCCGGGGGCAGCGCCGCGACTGCTACGCGGTGACCGAGCCCGAGGCCGGCTCCGACCCGCAGAACCTGCGGACCACGGCGACCCGGACCGCCGGCGGCTGGGTGTTGAACGGCGAGAAGTGGTTCGTGACCGTCGGCGACCACGCCGACTTCATGATCGTGCTGGCCGCCGCCGGGGAGGAGCGCGCGCCGACCCTCTTCCTCGTCGACAAGGACACGACGGGCATCGAGATGACCCGCGTGCCGCGTTGGATGCACACCTTCGTCTACGAGCACCCCGAGTTCACCTTCACCGAGGTGTTCGTCCCCGAGGACGCGGTGCTCGGTGAGGTGGGCCAGGGCTACGACATCACGCGCTCGTGGTTCACCGAGGAGCGGCTGATGATCGCCGCCCGGACGATCGGGGCGGCGGAGCGGGCCCTGGAACTCGCGCGGGACTGGGCGGTCGAACGACGCCAGTTCGGCTCCCCCATCGCCGACTTCCAACTCATCCAGGGCATGCTCGCCGACAGTGCCGTCGACATCGCCGTCAACCGCGCCTACACCCACCAGGTGGCCTGGGAGGTCGACGAGGGCGTCCTCGACCGCAAGACGCTGCACGCGAAGGCGGCCATCGCCAAGCTGGCGGCGAGCGAGGCGTCGGGCCGGGTCGTGGACCGGTGCCTGCAGATCTTCGGGGGGCGCGGCTACGACCGCTCGTACCCCGTGGAGCGCCTCTACCGCGAGCTGCGTGTCGACCGGATCTGGGAGGGCACCTCCGAGATCCAGCGCCTGATCATCGCGGGCGAACTGGTCAAGCGCGGTACGGGCGTGCTGCGGATGCCGTCCGCGGAGTGACGCACGGGTGGGGGCGGCCCGGGCCCGTGGTCCGGGTCGCCCCCACCACCCGCAGGAGACCTAGGAGCGTCGTCAGCATCAGAGGAGGGAGGACCGATCGATGACCGATGTCGAACGGGTCGGGGTCGTGGGCTGCGGACTGATGGGATCCGGTATCGCCGAGGTCTGCGCCCGGGCCGGGCGGGAGGTCGTGGTGGTGGAGACGACCCGGACGGCGGCTGCCGCCGGCCTGGAGCGGATCACCCGCTCCCTGGAACGCGCGGCGGCGTCCGGGAAGCTGACGGCCGCCGAACGGGACGCGGCCGTCGGCCGGATCGCGGTGACCACGGACGTGGCACGCCTCGCGGACCGGGACCTCGTCGTCGAGGCGGTGGCCGAGGACGAGCGCGCGAAGCTGGAGGTCTTCGCCCTGCTCGACCGGGTGGTGGAGCGGCGGGACGCGGTCCTCGCGACCAACACCTCCTCCATCCCCGTCATCAGGCTGGCCGCATCCGTGTCGCGGCCGGAGCAGGTCGTCGGCCTGCACTTCTTCAACCCCGTACCGGTCCTCGCGCTGGTCGAGCTGGTGCCCTCGCTGCTCACCGCGGAGGAGACCGTCCGGCGTGCGGGCGCCTTCGCCTCCGAGGTGTTGGGCAAGGAGGTCGTCCGTGCCCGCGACCGGGCGGGGTTCGTCGTGAACGCGCTCCTCGTGCCGTACCTGCTGGCCGCCGTACGCATGGCCGAGCACGGCACCGCGTCGGCCGAGGACATCGACCGGGGCATGACCTTGGGCTGCGCCCACCCGCTGGGGCCGCTCGCCCTGGCCGATCTGATCGGCCTGGACACGGTGCAGGCCATCGCGCGGTCGATGTACGCGGAGTACCGGGAGCCGCTGTACGCCCCGCCGCCGCTGCTGGCCCGGATGGTCGACGCGGGCCGGCTGGGCCGAAAGACGGGCCGGGGCTTCCACACGTACGGCGACCGCGGGAGCGGTGCGATGCGCGAGGATGGTGGTGTGGTGGCCACGCCAACCGGGCCCACCCGCCCGGTCCACGGGCGCCGACACGGGGAGCAGCCAACGTGACCAAGGCCGAGCGCGCACTCGAGACGCGTGAGCGCATCCTCATCGCCGCGTGCGAAGTCATCGCCGACATCGGCTTCGAGAACGTCAGCATGCGCAAGGTCGCCGAGCACGCCGGTGTGTCGAAGGCCCTGTTGCACTACCACTTCGACACGCGGGAGAAGCTCTTCGCCGAGGCGATGACGCACTCCTTCGCCCAGACCGGTACGGACACCGAGGGCGTTCCCGACTCGGTGTCCTCCTCGGTGGTCCTGGCCCGCATCCTGCGGAGCATGCTGCCGACGGACGCGGAACTTCGCCAGGACTGGAAGCTCTGGCAGGAGTTGTGGGTGCGGGCCCAGCGTGACGCGGCGGCCCGGCACTTGGCCGTCGACCTGTACGACCAGTTGCACGCGTGGGTCGGTGGGGCCGTGGAACGGGGTGTCCGCTCGGGGGAGTTCGCCGCGTGCGACGTCTCCGCGCTCGGCACCCTGGTGCTGGCTCTGTGCGACGGTCTCGGCATCCGGCTGATGCTCGACGACCCCCGGGTGGATCTCGCGACGGCCCGGGAGACGATCTGGCGGGCCATCGCCCCCACCCTGGGCATCGATCCGCGGTTCCCGGAGGTGTGACCGGCGCGTTCCGCGCGTCCTTCGTGTTCGGGTGTTCGGTCGGCTCAGCCCGGTCCGTGCACGGTCTGGACGTTGCCGAGCGCGTCGACGGTGAGCGCGACGCGCTCGGTCCTGTTCCCCATGGCCAACACGATCCACACGACCCCCCACAGCAGGCAGGTGAAGATGGTCAGGATCGCGTGCAGGAGGTGATTGACGTTCCCGCCGCGTATGAGCACCGCCTGGGTCGGGGAGCGCGATTCGACGCGCCAACCGAGGACGACGTACTGGTTCACCGTCCAGTCGAGGATCGCGGTGCGCCGCGCGTCGTCGAGGGGCTCGCCCGGGGGTGCGTAGAACATTTCCGGGGGCGGCTCCGGGAGCGGCCCCCAGCCCTTCGGTTCGTCGGACTTGGCCATCGGTCCTACCTCCCCACGCGTCGGGGCCGCCGGAGGGCGGCGCCGGGCGGGACGGTCTCGGTACGGTCCCGCACATCCCAGGGTGCGCCGGGCGGCCGGGTCCAGCATTCCGAGCCTGCCTGACCAGGCCTTTCACCGGATGGACGGTCGAGTTCGACCTGGTCCTCCCGGGCATTGTCAGTGGCTCGCCCTACAGTGCGAGGCATCCCATTCAAGGGTTGAGGCGGGCTGCCTCGCTGCACGATCCCGCCCCACCGGACCCCTTCGGGGGACAGCGACCGGTGGGGTGGCGCGCGGCCCCTCCGACCGGGTCAGTCCCAGAACTCGCCGTCGTGGGGCAGGGCGGCGAAGTGGTCGGGGTCGTGGGAGAGGAAGACCCGGATGCCGGCCCGGGACAGCGCGCGCAGGCGCCCGTAGGTCAGCATCTTCTCCTCGGTGTTCCAGTCGCTGAGCATGGGCACGTTGCGGTCCAGGCCCTGCTGGAGGTGCGCGGCGTCGCCCATGAGCGCGATCCGGCCGTGGTGGTCGAGGTCCAGGATGACGCCTTGGTGACCGGGGGTGTGGCCGGCCGTGCGCACGAGGGTGAGCGTGCCGTCCCGGAACAGGTCGGTGTCACCGCTCAGTTCGAGGAAGTCGTAGTGCCGACCGCCCACGTAGTCCTCGAAGGCGTAGCCCCGGGCCGTCCAGCGGTCCGGCCACCAGGCGTGGCGCAGTTCGTCGTGCTGGGCGACGTGCACGGCGTGCGGGAAGTAGGTCATCCCTCCGGCGTGGTCGAGGTGCAGGTGGGAGTAGAGGACGTACCGGACGTCGGCGAGCCGGTAGCCGAGGCGCTCCAGCTGCGCGTCGACGGCGTGGGCCCGGGTGAATCCCTCGGCGCCGTACGCGCTCCGCAGGCCCGGCCCCCAGTGGGCCTCGGCGGCCTCCGGGTCCGCGACGCGGTGGTTGACGCCGGTGTCGAAGAGGATCGGTCCGTGGGTGGCGTGCTCGATGACGGCGACCGTCGAGGGCACGGTGACCGTACCGCTCGCCCCGTACAGCAGGGCGCTCCTCGGCATGGTGAAGGGTCCCGCGTCCACTGTCGTCACGCGCAGTCTCGGGGTCACCGCGGGGACCTCCCTAACCCACGTGCCGGCGGGTGGATATCTCCTGTCCAGACTAGGCCGTCCGGGGCGGGACCACGCGTCGGAGGGCCTCGGTGAGGGCGGGCGGCGAGTCGACCGAGACGTACACCGTCGAAGCCTCCACCGGCCCGGCCGGTCCCAGGTCGAGGAGTACGGGCGGGTCGAGGTGCACGGCCAGGTTCAGGGCGCTCTCCAGCGAGCAGGCCACCGCCCCCGGTTCGCCGGGTACCGGCCTCGGGCCCCGGCCGGGAACGGTGCGTACCACCGGGGAGGTGGAGCGGACCGCCGAGCGCGGCAGGGTCACGTCCCCGAGGAAGGCGGTCCGCAGGATCACGTGTTCCTCGCCCACCTCGTGCGGGTGCCGGACCAGCGCCGCCACCAGGCCCAGCCCGCCGAGGATCATCAGGAGCTCCAGCGCCGCGTGCAGCGGCCGGACGGCGGGCGGCAGCATCGAGGAGAACAGGAAGGCCACCACGATCTCCGTCACGGCCAGGACCAGCACCACCTGCCTCGTCCCGGCCGAGTGCCGGGGCCCCGGTGCCGACGGACGCCGCAGCACCGTCGCCGTCAGCGAGCGGGCCCATATCCGTACGATCCCGGCCCGGCTCGGCCGGAACGTCACGCCCCCCGTCGTCGGGACCACCACCGTCATGACCGCCCCCTGCCCGTCGCCGTCCTGCCGCGTTCCTTCTCCCAGGCTCGCGCGCGTCCGGCGGAGCGGACAGTGACGAATGTCAGGGATGTGCCGGGAACACACCAGGGGTGCGCGGACGGTACCGCCACCGGGTCCGCCGCGGCCGGGGAATCGGTGAATCGGGGGCGGCGTCCCGGACCGGTCGGCAGGATGGGGCCATGGACCGTGGGGACGTGGGACCGCGCGGGTCGCGGCCGGTGGTGGTGCGGGTGCCGGTGGAACCGGTGGAAGCCGCGAGGGAGGCCGACGCGCTCGACGCCGTGGCGCGCGCCGGCGATGTGGTGGTGCGCGGCCCGCTGTTCGGGGTGGCGGCGCAGTCCCGCGCGGACGGGCCGCGCTGGCGGGTGGTGCTCGAAGTGACGTCCGGCTGCCCGCAGCAGGCGCGGGACGGGCTGAATTCGCGGCTGTGGTTCCACGCGAAGGACGAGGCGCGGGATCGGGCGGAGCGGCGCGAGCTGCTGGCGGCGGTCGCCCGGCTGGAGAGCGAGCGCGTCGACGAACTCCTCGTCTCCGGGACCCGGTACCGGGTGGTGCGCGCCGAGGAGTACGCCGCTTCGGGTCCGGGCGGGATCGAGGCACCGCGCCCGACGGATCCGGAGCCCTTGGTGCCCGACTGGGACCGGGCGGCTCAGGAGCCCGGGATCGACGACCCTCTGGTCATGGATCCCGACGCGCCGGTCACCCCTACCCAGGCGTTCGAACAGCTGGCGCTGCGCGACCTGTGCTACACGGGCGGACGGTTTCCCGAGGAGGTGCGCGCCGACTCGCGGCGGGCCCTGGACACCCACCCGGACGTACTGGTGATGCCGCCGACCTTCGGCGTCGTGGAGCGGACCGGGGACGGCTGGCGGCCGGTCAGCGGACCGCACGCGACCCCGCACGCCGCCCGCAGGTCGCTCGACTTCGCCCTGACGTGGATGTGGCCCAGGCTGCGGGGGTACATCCCCGAGGACGCCGACCCGCGCACGGACGCCCGTACGTGGACGGCCGCGGGCGGCGGGGGGCCGGCCGACGTGCGGGCCGCGAAGCTGGCGGCGTACGCCGGGGCCGCCGATACCCTCCGGGTCGGCCGCGTCAACCGGCTGGAGTTCCAGGACGTCGTGTACCAGATCGTCCGGACCCGGCGCCTGTTGCGCTGGGGGCCCGACGGGCCGGAGGGCCCTCGGCCGTCCGACGTGAACAGCCAGGAGCCCACCCGTATCCATCTCGCGCTCGACGAGGACGGGCGCGTCCTTCCCGACGACTGACCGGTGACACGGGTCGGTCCTCCCCGTGGAAGTCGGCGCCCGCCGGGCGTTTCGACGTGCGCCATCGGGCCTTCATGGGAAACGGTGTACCCGCCCCACCGCGTGACCCGCTGTGCGCCCCCGCCGATGCCCGACCGAGGGAGACACCCATGAACTGGACGCTCGAAGTCGTCCCCGTCCCTGTCACCGACATGGATCGCGCGAAGAGTTTCTACGCCGACCAGGTCGGCTTCGGCGTCGACCTCGACGACGAGGTCTCCCCCGGCGTGCGCATCATCCAGATGACCCCGCCCGGTTCCCGGTGTTCCATCGCCATGCTCCAGGGCATGCCCGAGGTGCCCGGGGGCCGGGTCATGGCGCCCGGCACCCTGCACGGCCTTCAGCTGTGCGTCACGGACATCGAGGCGGCCCGGGAGGAGCTGGTGGCCCGGGGCGTGGACGTGTCGCCCGTGCAGAACCTGGGCGCGTCGGGCTGGCAGGAGGGCAAGGGCGGTACCTGGAACTCCTTCATGACCTTCGTCGACCCGGACGGCAACAGCTGGGTCGTCCAGGAGGCTCCCTCGGAGCTGTCCGAGCGCTGACCCGGTCGGCGCCGCGCGCGCCCGGGTACGTCGGGGCGGCGGGCAGATGTACCAAGCCCGCCCCCCTGCGGGGTGGAATCCCGGCGCGTACAGCCCGGGCGCTCGCACACAAGGCCAGTACATTCCCCATTTAATCCGGTTAATCCGAATCCGGTTCGTTCTACTTTGGGGATGTGCCTTGCGTCGTACCGCTGTCGCCCTGACCCTGCTGACGGCCCTCTCCTGCGGTTCCTTCGTGGGATCGCAGGCCGTCTCGGCCGCGAGTGCGTCCACCGGTGGTGGCAGCGGCGGTGGCGCCGGCCGGGGCACCAACATCCTGGTCGTCGGCATCGACAGCCGCGCCGGGCTCTCCGCGGCCGAGAAGCGGCGGCTCCACGTGGGCGGCAAGGGGTGCAACTGCACCGACGTGATGATGCTCGTCCACCTCTCCCAGAACCGGCGGCGCGCGAGCATCGTCTCCATCCCCCGCGATTCCTACGTCGAGTACGCGAGCACGACCGCCACCGCCACCGCCCCCGCCCGCAGCGGCAAGATCAACGGTGCCTACGCGGTCGGTGGTGGCCCCCTGACCGTGGCTACCGTGGAGAAGGCCACCGGACTCCACATCGACCACTACCTCGAAACCGGTTTCACGGGCTTCGAGCAGACCGTGAACAACCTCGGCGGCGCCACCGTGTGCACCGACAAGCCGCTCAAGGACGAGAACTCCGGGCTCGACATCGGCGCCGGCCGGCACCTCTCCGACGGCGACCGCGCACTGCGCTACGTCCGGGCCCGGCACGTCAACCTCCGGCCCGGCGACCTCGGCCGGGTCCGCCGCCAGCAGCGCGTGGTCAACGACCTGCTGGCCCGGCTCACCGCGGAGGGTGCCCTCCGCGGCCCCATCAGTACGGCGCGGACCGTACGCACCCTGCTGAAGACCGTGCGCACCGACGAGCGCACCGGCCTGGACGACCTGGTCCGCATCGGCTGGGCCCTCGGTCACCTCCGCGCGGACCGGACGGAGTTCGCGACCGTGCCCATCCGGCTCTTCGACCACCGCGTCCCGGGCGTGGGCTCCACCCTGGTCTGGGACGAGGCCCGCTCCGCCGCCCTGTGGGAGGCGCTCGGCGCGGACCGCCCGATCACGGGCGACACCCGGATCCAGCCCGTCGCGGAGAATCCGGCCCCGACCGACCCGGCCCGGTTCGCCGTCCGCGTGGACGACGCCGATGTCGCCGCCGCCCTGCGCGGAGGCGGGTTCGTCGTCACCGACACCTCGGCGACCGCGCCGGCCCAGCGCCCGGCGGGCCCGCCGGTCATCCGCCACGCCACCGGCCAGGAGGACAACGCGGCGACCGTCGCGGCCGCGCTGCCCGGCGCCCGCGTGCAGGCCGACCCGACGCTCGACGCGGTCGTCGAGGTCACCGTCGGCGCACGGCCCGTCCAGGTCGAGGCCGTCACCTTCGACCGCAACGTGGCCGACGGCGCGCCCGTGACCGCCGACCGCCTCCGCTGCGCCGAAGCCCCGGCCGCGGCCGGCGCCGCACGGCCGGGGAGCGCCGTGGAGCCATCCGGGCGACGATGAGAGATGGGGACCACGCACAGTCACGAGGCCGTTCCCGAGGAGCGGGTGCACGATGCATGAGGAGATGCCGCTCGACGATCTGATCAGCAGCGCCGCCCAGGACGCCGGAGGCTGGCTGGGCGCCCTGCCGGTCGCCCTCGTGGCCACCAGCAACGACGGGATGATCGTGCGCTGGAACCACGGCGCCCAGCAGCTCCTCGGCTACGCCCCGCCCGAGGTGCTGGGGCGGCACATCTCCGACCTCCTCCATCCGGGAGCCGACCGCAGCCTGGGCCGGTCCTTGTGGGAGACGGCCGCCACCGGGCGCGGGGTCATGGGTACGGTCACCGCCTGGCACAGCAAGGGTCACCCCCTGGAGCTGGAGATCTGGGCCTGCCCGGTCCCGGACCGCCGCCACGGCGCCTCGGCCGTGCTGGTCTTCGCCGCGGACGCGCACGCGGCCCGCCGTATCCGCGGGTCCTCGGCCGTCTGGGACGGGCTGTTCGCCCGCTCGCCGGTCGGCATCGGGGTCCTCGACACGCAGCTGCGCTTCCTCCAGGTCAATCCGGCCCTCGAAGCGATGAACGGGCTCGCGGAGTCCGCCCATGTCGGGCGGCGGCTGGCCGAGTTGCTGCCCGAGGTGAACGCCGACCAGATGGAGGAGGCGATGCGCCAGGTCCTGGACACGGGTGAGCCGGTCCTCGACCGGCGTCGCACCGGCCGGACCCCGGCCGACCCGGACCACGACCATGTGTGGTCGTGCTCGTACGTACGCGTCGAGGATCCGGGCGGCCGGCCGATCGGCGTGATCGCCTCGCTCCTCGACATCACCGCGCAGCAGCGGGACCACACCGAGGCCGAGGCGGGCCGGCGCCGTCTCGCCCTGCTCAGCGAGGCGAGCTCCCGGATCGGCGCCAGCCTCGACCTGGAGCGCACGGCGCAGGAGCTCGCCGACCTCGCCGTCCCGCACCTGGCGAGCGCCGTCACGGTCGACGTCCTGGACTCCCTGGCCCGCGGCATCGAGCCGGGCACGGGGCTGGCCGGCGGGGTGGCCCTGCGGCGTCTGGGCAAGGCGCCGCTGACCGGATCCACCGTCACACAGGCCTTGGCACCCTTGGGCCGGACCCTCATCTTCCCCTCGACCGCCCCCTACACCCAGGCCCTGGCGGCCCGTCAGTCGTTCCTGATCGCCCACCTCGACGAACGGACCGTGGCCCCCGCGGCCCGGCACTCCCCCAAACCGGCCCAACTCCTGGAGCTGGGCGTGCACTCGTTCATGATGACCCCGCTCATCGCCCGCGACATGGTCCTCGGCGTCGCCACCTTCTACCGCACCGGACGCACCGGCCCCTTCGGGTCGGACGACGTCACCCTCGCCACCGAACTGGCGGCCCGCGCCGCCATCAGCATCGACAACGCGCGGCTCTACCACCACGAGCACGAGACCGCGGTCGTCCTGCAGCGCAGCATGCTCCCGCAGCACGTCACCCCGCCGCCGGGGATCGAGATCGCCCACCGCTACCTGCCGGCCAGCGACGTGAACGAGGTCGGCGGTGACTGGTACGACGTCCTGCCCCTCAGCGGTGGCCGGGCCGCGCTCCTCATCGGCGACGTCATGGGCCACGGCATCGCGGCCGCCGCCGTGATGGGACGGCTCTCCGCGACCGTCCGCGCGCTCGGCCGCCTCGACATGCCTCCCACCGCCCTGCTGCACCAGCTCGAAGCCGCCCTCGCCGACCTGTCCGACCCGATGCTCGCGACGTTCCTCTACGTGGTCTGCGATCCCGCCACCGGCCACTGCTCGGTCACGCGCGCCGGGCATCCGCCCCCGGCCGTGGTCCAGCCCGACGGCACCGTGTACCTCGTCAAGACCCCACCGGGCGTCCCGCTCGGCGTCGGCGGCATCTCCTTCACCACCACCGACATCGACGTGCCGCCCGGCAGCACCCTCGTCCTGTACACCGACGGGCTCATCGAGGCGCGCAGGCGCGACATCGACGAACGGCTGGCCGAGCTCACCGGCCTGCTCGCCGCGCCCCAGCAGTCGCTCGACCATCTCTGCGACTCCCTCATCGCGCATCTGGTGCCCGCCTCCGCCGACGACGACATCGCCCTTCTCGCGGCCCGTATCGGCGCCTCCGACCACCCACCACCCATGTGATTCGGGCCATCGACCTTCCGGCACTGTCACCGCGCACGTCCGTCCCCGTACAGTCCGTGATGTCGAAGCGACCCTCGGGCACCGTCCCGGCAGCCGGACAGGAGAAGAGCCGTGGCCATCGACGCCAGGAGCGAGCCACCCACCTCGCGGCGGTCCGGGACGGGTCGGCCGCTCCCCGAGGCCGATGCCGACTGTGTGGAGCGGTGGCGCGCCCACCAAGGCGAACTGGTCGACCTGTTGACGCGGGTACGGGAGCGGCTCGGCGGGGTCGCCGCGTTCCGCATCGGGCCGCGGCCCACCGTGCTGGTCACCGCGCCCGACGCTGTGCAGCACGTCCTCGCCCTGCACCCCGACCGGTACGTCAAGCGCTCCCACCGCGCCCGTCTGCTCATCGGTGACGGGGTGCTCGCCGCGACCGGCGAGGCCTGGAAGACCCAACGGAAGCTGCTGCAGTCGCAGTTCACCGGACGAGGGATGCGCCGCTACGAGGAGCGGATCGTCGGGGCGGCCCGGACCACGGCCGCACGCTGGGCCGACCACGCGCGCACCGGGCGGACCTTCGACCTGGGTGAGGAGATGCGCCGCTTCGCCCTCGACACCATCTGGCGGGCGCTCACCGGGCACCCGCTCGACGACACCACGGCGCACGAACTGACCTCCGTGGCCACCGTGGTGGCCGCGCTGCCGAGTCTGCCCGCCGACCAGGTGGACGCCCGGGACGCCGTCGCCGACGACTTGGCCCGGATCGACGAGGTCGCCCGACGGGCGGTGGCCGCGGCCCGGGACGGCTCCCCCGGCCCCGACGGGCCGGGGCTGCTCCAGGTACTGGTCGACGCCTCGGCCGAGCGCCCCGAGTACACCGACCGGCTGGTGCGGGACGAGCTCGTCACCCTGCTGGTCGCCGGCCACGAGACCACCGCGACCACCCTGACCTGGCTTTATCTGCTCCTCGACCGTCACCCGGCGGCCCGTGAGGAGGCGCTCGCGGCCGGTCGCGAGGGCTCACCGGAGCGACGCGAAGCCATCCAGGCGCTGGTCGGCGAGACGCTCCGGCTCTACCCGTCCGCGTGGATCCTGCCCCGGCACGCCCCCGAGGCCGAGGTCCTGGCGGGCTACCGCGTCGAGGCGGGCACGGATCTGCTGGTCTGCCCCTACCTCACCCATCGGGATCCCGAACTGTGGCCGGATCCCGAGCACTTCGACCCTCGGCGCTTCACCGTTGCAGGCGGCCGTCCCACCCGGCCCGGCGCCTACCTGCCGTTCGGCATCGGCCCCCGCGCCTGCCTCGGCCAGCAGTTCGCCCTGCGGGAGTCGGTCGCCCTCCTCGAACTCCTGCTGCCCGCGCATGTCCCGTACTTCCGGGCCGTGCCCACCCGGGCGGCGTACAGCATCACCGTGCGCCCCGACGGCCCGACGCCGGTCACCCTCACCCGCTGAGGGGTGGGCACCGCTCGTCCCCGGCGGCTCGCCGTGCGAGGTTCGCGCGCAGTGCCGCCAGCCGGGCGATCTCCGCGTCGAGGGCGGCGAGCCGGTCGCCGACGATCCCGGGTACGGGCGCGCCGGGAGCGCCCCCGCCGCATAGGGGCGGGGGGTCCTGTTCGAGCAGGTGCAGGCGGTCGGCGCAGCCGCGCAGGTCCTCGATCGTGAGCCCGAGGGCCAGCAGGTCGCGGATGACGCGGACGCGTGCGATCTCCCCCGCCCCGTACTCGCGTTGACCCGACGCGGTGCGGACGGGCGGCGGCAGGAGTCCGCGTTCCTCGTAGAACCGCAGCGCCCTCGGTGTGGTTCCGGCGGCCACCGCCGCGTCGCCGATCCGCATCCTGTCCCCCGTCCGCGCCGGCCTGTCCGGCTACAGTTCCACGACCACGGCCCCGAAGTGCCTGCCTTCGATCATCTCCCGCAACGCCCGCGGTGCGTGGTCGAGGCCGGCGATCCGGGTGTGCGGGTAGCTGATCTGCCCGGCGCGCAGCCAGTCCCCGAAGCGGGCGGTCCACTCCGCCGCCACGTCGGGGTGGTCCGCGCCGCTGTAGCCGCGCACCGAAACGCCCTTGAGCAGCAGGCGGAAGGCGTCGATGGTCACCGGGGCGCTGCCGCCGGACCGCCCCGGCGCCATCTGTCCCGACAGGGCTCCGACCAGGGCGAAGCGCGCGCCCTGGCGGGCCGCGCCGAGCGCCGCGGCCAGTTGCTCGCCGGCGACGGTGTCCACGAGGACGTCGATGCCCTCGGGCGCGGCGTGTGCGAGCTCGTCCGCGAAGGAACCGGATCCGCGCAGTACGACGGCGTCGTAGCCGAGTTCGGAGAGCAGTCGTTCTGCCTTCTCCGGCGAACCGGTGCTGCCGATCACCCGGCCGGCGCCCAGGAGACGTGCGATCTGCCCGGCCAGGGAACCCACGGCTCCGGCCGCTCCGGTGACGAGGACGGTGTCGCCCGCGCGGACTTCGGCAAGGCGGGTCAGGGCTCCGTAGGCGGCCGATCCCGGGGAGAGGTGCGCGACCGGATCCGGCAGGGTGCCGTCCAGGGCCGTGCAGTCGGCCGCGGCCACCAGGGCGTACTCCCGCCAGCCGAGCATGTGGAGGACGCAGTCGCCGGGGCGCAGCGCGCTGTCGGCCGGGGCGGCCAGCACCTCGCCCACGGCGGGGCCGAACAGGGTGTCCCCGGGGTGCAACGCCGGAAGGGGTAGATCCTCCGCGTCGGCGCCGATGAGGGTGCGCAGCCCTGGGAAGACCAGGAAGTGGCGGTTCCGGACGAGGAGTTGCCCGGGACCGGGCTCGGGCAGCCGGGTGGTGACGACCGTGAGGTGTTCCGGGGCGGGCAGTCCCTCGGGGACCGCGGCGAGGCGGACTTCGCGGGTGGTGCGGGGCAGGGCCGTGGTCATGTGCGGGCTCCGGTGGGCCGGGGGGCCGCGGTGCGAGGGCGTCCGCGGCGCGGGTGCGGTGACGCTAACCCCTGACGCGCACGTCAGGGTCAAGCCGTGGCCCGGCCCCGGCTACTCCAGCAGCTTTCGCCGGGTGCAGTAGCGTGCCGGCACCCCCTCAACACCTCGGCCTGCGCCGAGCAGATCGATCGGAGGATCACCCGTGCCCCGTGAGGCGCCGTACCTCGAAGTGGCCGCCGCGCTGCGTGGCCGGATCCTCGCCGGAGAGTGGGAGGTCGGCGAGCGCCTGCCGTCCCGGGTACGGCTCGCCGAGGCGTACGGGGTCGGCCGCAACGTCGTGCAGCGGGCCATGGACCGTTTGATCATCGACGGTCTCCTCGAGGGGCGCGCCGGATCGGGTACCTACGTCCGGGTGCCGCGCGAGCGTCTGCGGTTGGTCCGCTCACGGCATCGCGAGCGCCGGGAGGGGCCCTCCCTCCGTTCCGCCACGCGGGAGCGGGGCCGGGCCGATGCCTGGGACGCGGAGAGCCGGGTGCGGGTCCCCGCCCCCGAGGCCGTCGCTCGCCGGCTGGACATCAGCCCCGGAGACCCTTGCGTCCACACGCACTACGAGTTCCTCGCCGACGGGCAGCCCGTCCAACTCTCCGCGTCCTGGGAGCCGATGGCGATCACGGACGGAACGCCCGTCGTACTGCCCGAGACGGGGCCCCTGGCGGGCCAGGGGGTGGTCGAGCGCATGCGCTCCATCGGTGTGGTCGTCTCGACCGTGGTCGAGGTGCCGCGCCCGGCCCGGGCCACGCCGGTGCAGGCGAACCTGCTGGGGATCGGTGTGGGGGACCTCGTGCTGACCATCGAGCGCACCATCTACGACACGCGGGGACGCCCGGTGGAAACGGCCGACATGGTGATCCCCGACGCGCGCCGCGAGGTGGTCTACGCGTTCGGGGTCGACCACCCGTAGCCGCCCGATCCGTGGCCGCCCTGTCCGTGGCCGCCCGACCGTCGCGGCGCCCTCGCGATGCCGACCGTAGGACACTGCCATGCCCCGACCTTCCCTGCCCGGCCTGCTCCGTGATCCGGACTTCGGGCGCCTGTTCGCCGCCACCGCGCTCGGCCAACTCGGCGATCGCATCACGTTCCTGGCGCTGCCTCTGGTCGCCGTCACGGCACTGCGTGCCGATGCGTTCCAGGTCGGCCTGCTGGCGGCGACGACCTCGGTCGGCTCGCTCCTCGTCGGGCTGCCGGCGGGGGCGTGGGTGGATCGTGTGCGCAAGCGTTCGGTGATGATCGCCGCGGATCTCCTCCGGGCGGCGGCTCTCGCGACGGTACCGGTGCTCTGGTGGGCCGACCGCCTCACCGTCCTCGGGCTCTACGCGATCGCCCTGATCCATGGGGTGCTGACCGTCTTCTTCGACGTGGCGTACGTGGGCTTTCTCCCGCACCTGGTGGGACGCGGCCGTCTGGTGGAAGGCAACGCGAAGCTGTCGGCGGTCCGCTCGGCGACGAGCATCGGAGGGCCGGCGCTGGCAGGACCCCTCGTCGGTCTGGTGGGAGCGCCCGTGACGCTGCTCGCGAGTGCGGCCGGACTGGCCGTGTCGGGGTTGGTCGCGCTCAGCATCCGCACGCGCGAACGGAAACCGGAGTCCGGTGATCGCCCTCGACCGGGTCGGGAGATCGCGGAAGGTCTGACGTTCACCCTGGGGCACCCCGCCCTGCGTGCCATCGCGCTCGGGGACGCCCTCTTCAACCTCTCGCTGGCCCTGTACCTGAGCATGTTGCCGGTATTTCTGGAGAGAGAGGTGGGACTGCGGCCCTTCGGGATCGGTCTGATCCTGTCGGGGATGGGTGGTGGGGCCTTGGTGGGCGCGCTGCTGGCGAGGACGCTCTCGGAGCGGGTCGGGCTCGGTCCGGTCATCTGGCTCGCGTCGCTGGTCACCTGCCCGTCGACCGTCCTGATGCCGATGGCGCGACCGGGCTGGAGCGTGTACGTGGCCGCGCTCGGGCTCGCGGCGCTCTCCCTGGGCGGAGTCGTCCGTTTCGTCGCGCAGTCGAGCGTGCAGCAGGCCGTGACACCGGATCGGCTGCTGGGCCGGATGAGCGCGACGAGTCGGTTCGTGTCCTGGGGCGGAATTCCGATCGGCGGGCTCCTGGGCGGAGCCTCGGGCTCGGTGTACGGACCGGCGGGAGCCTTGTGGATCGGGGCGGTCGGCATGACGCTGAGCGTGCTGCCGACCTTCCTGTCGCCGCTGCGCGCCCTGCGCACACCGCCCCCGTGGCCGCTACCCTCACGGGCGGATCGTGCTCGAACAGGCGCGGCGGATCGCGGCCAGGGTGTGTGACACGTCCTCGTCGGTCGTGGACCAGTTGCTCACCGAGATGCGCATGACGCGGCGGCCGTGCCAGGTGGATCCACTGATCCAGGCCGCCCCCTCGTCGAGGAGGCGATCCAGCACCCGGTCGGTGCGTTCGTCGTCGCCGAACTCGGCGCAGACCTGGGTGAAGACCACGTCGTTCAGGACGGTCGCGCCGTCGATGGCGTCGATGCCGGTGGCGAAGGCCTGGGCGTGTCGGCACAACCGGTCGACGAGGTCGGCCACGCCCGCGCGGCCGAGGGAGCGCAGGGCGGCCCAGGCGGTGAAGGCGCGCCCGCGGCGGGAGAGTTCGGGGACCTTGTCGATGGGGTCGCCGTGTTCGTGCTGGATCAGGTAGTCGCCTTGCAGGCCCATGGCCGACCGGAGTGCGGCGGGGTCGGCGACGAGAGCGAGGCCGCAGTCGTAGGGGACGTTCAGGGTCTTGTGGGCGTCCGTGGCCCAGGAGTCGGCCCGGGCGCAGCCGTCGGTGAGGTGGGCGTAGGTCGGGGAGGCGGCCGCCCACAGGCCGAAGGCACCGTCCACGTGCACCCACGCGTCGGCCTCGCGGGCGGCACGGATCGCCTCGGGAAAGGGGTCGAAGGCCCCGGAGTGGATGTCGCCGGCCTGCAGGATCACGAGCGTCGAGCCGGCACCGGATCCGGGGCCGGGGGCCGCGAGGGTGCGGCGCAGGGCCTCGGCGTCGACGCGTCCTTGCGCGTCCGCCTCGACGAGTTCGGGCCGGCCGAGCCCGAGGTAGCGCAGGGCCAGGTCGATGGCCATGTGGCGGTCCTGGCCGGCGATGACGCGCACGGGCGGACCGCCGACGAGTCCGTCGTGGGCCACGCTCCATCCGGCGCGCCGCAGCACCGTGTCGCGTCCGGCGGCGAGGCAGGTGAAGTTCGCCATGGTGGCGCCGGTGGTGAAGCCGACGGCACTGTCGGGCGGGAGGCCCAGCAGGTCCAGCAGCCAGGCACCGGCTATCTCCTCCACCGCCGAGTACGCGGGCGTGACCGCGCGCATCACACAGTTCTGGTCCCAGGCACTGACGAGCCAGTCCGCCGCGAGGGCGGCCGGCTCGGTGCCGCCGACCACGAACCCGTAGAAGCGACCGCTGGGAAAGGCGGTGAGACCCGGCTCGCAGGCCGTGGCCAGCAGGTCGACGACGTCGGCGGGCGTGCTCGGCGCGTCGGGCAGCTCGGCTCCGAGCGCGCGCACGATCTCGTCGACCGAGGCGCGGGCGGGAACCGGGCGGTCGGACAGACTGGCCAGCCAGCGGACGGCATGGCCGTGCGCCTGTCGGAGCGCCGCCTCGCGCGCGTCCATACCTCGGACTATGGGACAGACCCCGGCCACCCGCAAGCGGTGGGCCGGCGGGCGGCGGGGCGCCGTGTCAGTGGATGACGCTGAAGCTGCGCCAGGGCAGACTCACCGGTGCCGTGACGTTGGACAGGGTGGTGGCCACGTAGATCCCGTCGGCCTTGTCGGTCTTCCGGCAGTCCTCGGTCCGGTACAGGACGACGTCGACGAGGGTGTTGTTCTCGACGTGCGTGGCACCCTTCGGGATGCCGATCTTGTGGCAGCCGACGACCAGCGTGTTGGAGTAGCTCAGCTCGACCGGCGAGTCGTGCCCGCGGAAGGTCAGCATGCCGACGGTGCTGCGGCCCAGGCCCGAGCAGGCGCCGGTCGTCAGCAGCAGTGCTGCGACGCCCACGATGGTGCTGATACGTCGGCTGTGGGACATGGGCTCGGTCCTCGTCTGTGCGGTGGTGACGGTCCTTGTCCACAGCCTGACCCGGTGGGGCGCGGCCGTCCTCCGTTGCTCGGCCGACCGGATGAACGCGCACGCGCCGGGACCGTCACCCCACGCCCTGGCACCCCCTAGAGGCTCAGGGCGTCCTCCGCGTTGTTCATCCAGGCGGTCACGGAGTTCTTGGTGGGCGAGACGTAGAAGCCGGGCGTGGACGCCTTCAGCGGTGTCTGCGCCAGGTCGGACTCGGTGTTCATGGTCAGCGCGATCGAGTTGACGGTCTTGCCCTTGCCGTCGTTGGCGCCACCCATGAGTCCGGCGTAGGCCGACTGGCCCGGCTCCAGCCGCAGCGCGTCCTCGATGCCGGGGGCCGCGCCCCGCTCCGTGGCCTGGCCGTCCAGATCGCCGAAGGTGACGATCGGATGTCCGAGCGCCCGGCACGCCTTGGTGCCCTTGTTGGTGATCTTCAGCAGGTAGCTGCTGGTCGTGGGCTCGGCCAGGCTCGCGGTGAACGTCACGTCGAACGTGCTGCAGGGGAAGACGTCGTGGTCGGGGTCGGCCCCGCCCGACTTCGGCGGCTTCGTGGGGGTCTCGGTCTTCTTCGGCGCACCGGACTTCGACGGAGTCGCGCTCGGGGCGGCGGTGGCGCTCCCGCTCGGGCTCACGGTCGGGCTCGCGCTCGGTGTCCCGGGCCCGCCCGCCGCGCCGTCCTCGGTGGGTCCACAGGCCGTCAGGGCGAGTGCGGATACGGCGGCGAGAGCGATGGCTGCCTTGCGTACGGTGCTCATGATGGTGGTCCCCCCTGGGGAAAGCGCGTGGAACGCGCCGGGCTGAGCCGGGCTGGCTGAGCACCAGCGTCCCGTAGAAGCTTCACAGCTTGGTGACGGTGTGTCGTCGGATCGACCACGGTTACGAACGCGGCCTGATCGGCGAGGGACGGCCGAGGCAGGCCCTAGCATCTGGGTCCATGGGGATATCGGAGGAGAACGGCCGAGCGGGCGCGTGGCGTGTCACGGTGCGGGCGCACGGGCGCAAGGCCGGTCTGCCACCCGAGAGTGCGGCCCGTCCCGCAGGCCGGCCGCTCGCCCGGCGGCAGGATCTGCGCGTCCACGGCACCCCCGGGAAGATCAGCTGCGTGGACGACTCCGGCCGTACGCGCTGGACCGCGCTCTGTTCCGGGGTTCCCAACGCCGCCCACATCTCCGGTGGACGGGTCCTCGTCACGACGGACTCGCTCGCGTACACGCCCTGGGGAAACCTCGGCCCGGCCCTGCTCCTCGACCTGGCGGACGGCAGCCGGATCGCCGAACTGCGCGGCGCGCGCGGTGCGGCGTTGGGTGGCGGCCGGTTCGTCCTCGGTCTGGAGGGCTACGACGTCTTCGACACCTGGGCCTACGACCGCGACGGCACCCTGTACGACTCGTGGCGCAGCTACGGCCACTACGTGGTCGGGACCGGCGTCCGCGTCGTGGAGACCGACCGGAACATCCCCACCGGCAGCCGGGTGGTTCGACTGCTGCCCGGTGGCACCGTCGAACGCGGACCGGCTCTCACCGACCCGCAGGCCCCGGAGCCGCTCGTCCTCGCGGACGGCACCATCCTGGTGCTCGACGCCGGGGTGCTGCGCGCCGTCGGGCGCCGGCTGGAGGACGAGGTCCTCGCCGAGCTGGCGCCCATCGACCCCGAGGATGCCTGGCGTCACCACGGCGCGCTCCACCGCTCCGGTGACGAGATCACGGTGACCATCACCGAACGACACCCCGACCGGCCCGGCGAACACACCCACCGGACCTGGACGGTGACCCTCCGGCCGGGCGGATGAGCTCGCGCGGGTCGGGTGCCGGCGGGTCCGGCGGCCCTTGGGCCGGCCGGGAGGCCGTCAGTTCGCCACGACGGTCAGGACGGCCGAGACGACGGTGACCGCGGACGCGGCCACCATCCAGTTCCGTGCCGGCCCCGACAGGACCGCGATCCTGTCGGCGTCGGCGTCGTCCTCCTCGGATTCCTCTTCCGGCTCCCGCCGGCGCGGACACGACCCGCAGGCCGGATCGTGGACCAGTGTGTCGAGCCAGACGACACCGTCGAGCGGCGCCCGAGCGAACAGCATCCCGTCAGATTCCATAACCGGACAACGCCATGATCCGCATCAGGCCACTGCCGGAGACCGGACCGAGGCCCAACCGTTGCCGACCAGCCGATCGGACAATGCGGTGAGCGCACCGGAGGGCCCGGTGCGCGCCCGGATCACCGGCCGCGGCGGTTGTCGTAGATGGTGAGGCACAGTTCCTTCATCGCGGTCTCCGCCCGCTTGGGGTCCGCGCCGTGGTCGATGGCTTCGAGGGCGGCTGCCGCCGAGCTCTGGACCGGGTACGGCAGGCCCTCGTAGGCGGAGATGCGGTAGGCCATGGTGCGGCGGGCCTTGCGCTCGGCCTCGGTCACCCCGTCGGGGGTGAGCGGGAAGACGGCCGCCTGGTAGGTCGCGATGCAGACGAGCGCGGCGTCGGCGAGGCCTTCGGCGTAGCCGTCGGCCGGGGCGTTCTCGCTGTCGGGCTGGAACAGGGCGAGGACCTGCCGGCGGGAGAAGTACGATCCGAGCCCTGCGCCGAGGCCTGCCACGGCCGCGAAGACCACGGCCATCAGCCGGCCGGACAGGAGCAGGCCGAGGCAGGCTCCGGCGACCGTGCCGCAGGTCACCAGGACGAAGGTGATCATCAGGTGGATGCGCGAGCCGAGCGGGGACTTCATGGCAGCAGTATGCACAAGGGCGTCGGCGTGGAAGGAACCGGAAGGAAACCGGAAGGCACCCGGCGGGCCGCCCCGCGCCCGGTGGGTCAGGCGCGGCGGTCGGCGGCGTCGAAGCGGGCCAGGGTCAGGGCTCCGGTGTGCAGGCACTCCTCCAATGCGCGGAACGTCGCCCGGTCCAGGCCGCCCAATGCCTGCGCCACCTCCTCGGTGGCGTCGCGGGCGATCTCGCCGGCCAGCTCGCCCGGCGGGGTACGGGGTCCCAGCTTGCTCACGGCCGATGCGGCCCGGGCCGGGGTGAGCAGGCCGGTGCCGTGGGCGAGCAGCCAGCCGGGGACTCCCGCGGCGCCTTCGGCCGGCGCCTGGTAGGGGCGCGAGCCGTCGAACCGCTCGTCCTCGGCGAAGGCGGGCTGCTTGAACTTGGCCATGGGTCGCCCTGGTTCGCGGGATCCGTCGGCGGGTTTGACGACGAGTCCCTCGGCGAGGTTGTCGGGCAGCGCGGGCAGGCCCAGCAGTCCGGGCAGCCGGGTGGGAAAGACCGTCGGCAGCTCCTGGAGGCGGGCGAGCGGGCCTTCGGCGAGCAGCGGGACGCAGAGCAGCCCGGCCTCGGCGGCCGCCGCGCGCAGCGTCCGGTCCCCGACCCAGCGCGGGCCGTCGTCGTGGGTGACGGTGGCGTCGAAGGGGAGCCAGAGGAGTTCGGGCGCGTACCAGACGCCGGTCTGTACGGGATCGACTCCGGGCGTGGCGGGTACGTCGGGGTGGGGGTAGCGGCCGCCGGCGAGTTCGCCGTAGACGGTGACGACCGCGGAGGCCGGCGCTCCGGTGTCCTCGCGCAGGCTCTGCGCGCAGCGGGTCGCGGCCACCGCCAGTGCGGGCCAGATCCTGCCGACGCCGAAGAAGTCGTCCAGCCCGCCGTCCGCGAGCAGTTCGCGGCGCTTGGCGGGGTGCGCGCCCGACGCGTCGCACACGACGGCGAAGTTGGCGCCGTGGATCTTCTCGTGGGCGACCCAGTTCCGCCCGCGCGCCTCGCCCAGGCGGGTGTTCGAGGGGATCTTCGGGTACGGGGTCCAGGGGCGGGGTTCGGGGTGCACCCGACGATCGTAGCGAGCGCGTCCGCGAAGATCCCGGGTTTGTTTCCCGCCGGCGAGACACCCCTGGGTGGCGTACGCCCGCCGGCCCGACGAGGAGTCACGGGAACGCTGTGCGGCGCCCGACCCGGTGGGGGTCGCGATGATGGTGGAGGCGATCGCGGAGCGGCTGCCGAAGATCAGGATGGAGATCGTGGACGACATGCCGGCAGAACCGGACCAGGTCCCGGGCACGATGCCCGGACCATGAGCGGGCCCGGCGTGAATCCTTTGATCACCGGGGAGTCGGCACCTAGCATCCGCACCATGCCTACCAATGAAGAGATCATCGAACGCGCCTTGCACCGGATCGACGCGGGCTACGTCTTCCCGGACAAGGCGCAGGTCATCGCGGCCGGGATCCGGAGCCGGCTCGCGGCCGGTGCGTACGAGGGCCTCGACGGGCCGGCGCTCTGCGAGGCGGTGACGGCTCACCTTCAGGAGGTGTGTCCGGACAAGCACCTGCGTCTGCTGTGGACGGACGAGCCGCAGTCGCTGGACCCGGTGGACGAGGACGGCGGGCAGGCCGCCTTCTCGGCGCTGCTCCGGACCGAGAACCAGGGGATCCGGCGCGTCGAGCGGCTGGAGGGGAACATCGGGTACATAGAGATCCGGCTGATCGCGGGCGCCATCGAGGGCGCGAGCGCGATCGGCGCGGCGATGCAGCTGGTCGCGCACAGCTCCGCCCTCGTGCTGGACCTGCGGGGCTGCCGCGGCGGGCATCCGGAAGGGGCCGCGATGTGGTGCAGCTACTTCTTCCCCGACGACCAGGTGCACCTGAACGACATCTACGACCGGGCCTCGGACAGCACCCGGCAGTACTGGACGATCGCGCACCTGCCCGCTCCCCGCTATCTGGACCGGCCGGTCCACATCCTCACCAGCGGGGACACCTTCTCCGGGGGCGAGGACGTGGCGTACACCCTGCAGGCGCAGGGGCGGGCCGTGGTGGTGGGTGAGACGACGCGCGGCGGCGCCCATCCGACGGCCCGGCACGCGGTCGACGAGCACATGCTCGTGACGGTGCCGACGGCTCGGACGATCAACACCGTCACGGGCGGCAACTGGGAGGGCGTGGGAGTCGTTCCCGACATCGCCGTACCGGCGCAGCAGGCGCTGGAGACCGCGCTCAAGGCCGTCCAGCCGGGCGTCTGACCCCCGCGCCTCCTCGGACGAGGTGCGGGTTCGGACGGGCGCGGACGGGCGCGGAAAGGTTCGGACGGGGTTCAGATGGGGTCCACGTCCAGGAAGGCCGCGAGGGCGGCCTCCGTGGCGCCGGCGGCGCCGGGCAGGGGCAGTTCCGCCCAGATGACCTTGCCCTCGGGCGTGTAACGGGTGCCCCAGTGCTCGCTGAGCTGCGCGACCAGGAACAGGCCGCGTCCGCCCTCGTCCGTGGTGGCGGCGTAGCGCAGGTGGGGGGCGGTGCTGCTGCCGTCCCACACCTCGCAGGTCAGGTTGTGGTCGTGGAGCAGGCGCACCCGTACGGGGCCGCTGCCGTGCCGCAGGGCGTTGGTGATCAGTTCGCTGAGGATCAGTTCCGCGGCGAAGCCGAGGTCGGTCAGGCCCCACTCGTCGAGTTTCTTGGCCGCGGCGTTGCGCGTGGCTCCGACGGCGCTCGGCTGGAACGGCACGTCCCACTGGGCCACCCGGTCCGGGCCGAGCGTTCGGGTCCGTGCGATGAGCAGGGCCACGTCGTCGGTGGGCCGGGGCGGCAGCAGCATGTCGAGCACGGCCCGGCAGCTCTCGTGCGGGTCCCGGTCGGGGTGGCTGAGCGCCACCCGCAGCAGTTCCAGCCCTTCGCCGATGTCCCGGGTCCGCTCCTCGATCAGTCCGTCCGTGTAGAGCACGAGCTGGCTGCCTTCCGCGAGGTCCAGCTCCGCGGTCTCGAAGGGCATGCCGCCCAGCCCCAGCGGGGGTCCGGCCGGCAGTTCCACGATCTCCGTCGTGCCGTCGGGGGCGACCACCAGGGGTGGCAGGTGGCCGGCGCGTGCCATGGTGCAGCGCTGGGACACCGGGTCGTAGACGGCGTACAGGCAGGTGGCGCCCAGCACGCCGCCGTTCGCGTCGTCGCCCTCCCCGTCGTGGTCGATGCGTTGTACGAGGTCGTCCAGACGGGCCAGGATCTCGTCGGGCGGCAGGTCGAGGGAGGAGAAGTTGTGCACGGCCGTACGCAGGCGCCCCATGGTGGCGGCGGCGTGCAGGCCGTGGCCGACGACGTCGCCGACGACCAGCGCGACGCGGCAGCCCGCCAGCGGGATCACGTCGAACCAGTCCCCGCCGACCCCGGACTGCGCGGGCAGGTAGAAGTGCGCCACGTCCATGGCGCTCTGCTCGGGCAGGGCGCGCGGCAGCAGGCTGCGCTGGAGGGTCACGGCGAGGGCGTGTTCCCGGGTGTAGCGGCGGGCGTTGTCCATGCTGACCGCCGCACGGGCGACGAGTTCCTCGGCCAGGGACAGCTCGTCCTCGTCGAAGGGTTCCTGTTTCTGCGAGCGCCAGAAGTTGACCACGCCGAGGACGACGCCCCGGGCCATGAGCGGGGCCGCGATCAGCGAGTGGATGCCGTAGTCCACGATGGCCTGCGCGCGCGGCGGGTCCTGGGCCTGCCAGCCCGGCGCGTCGGCCAGGTGGGGCACCAGCTCGGCCCGGCCGGTGCCGTAGCCGCGCGCCTGAGGGGTGGACGGCAGGAAGTCGATCAGTCGGCCGACGGGGTAGAGGGGATGGTCGGAGCGGATGCCGCTGACCGCGGTGCGCCGCATGTCGGAGCCCGCGCGGGGCTCCTCGCCGTCGATGACCTGGTCCGCCAGGTCGACGGTGACGAAGTCCGCGAAACGGGGGACGGCCACGGCGGCGAGTTCCTCGGCGGTCCGCACCACGTCGAGGCTGGTACCGATGTCGCCGCCCGCGTCGTAGAGCAGCTTGAGGCGCCTGCGGGCCGTTTCCGCCCGGGTGGTCAGGACCTGCATCTCGGTGGAGTCGCGGATGGTGATGGCGGCGCCTTCCGGCCGGCCGCGGGGGTGGGTGGGCCGCTGGTTGACGACGAGCAGCCGGTCGCCGCTCTCCAGGACCTCGTCGGTGGCCTCGCGGCCGGAGAGCAGCAGGTCCGCCATCCGGCGGTCCAGGCCCGGTACGTCGGCGATCTCGCGTCCGTCGGCGTCCTCGGGCAGCCCGAGCAGGCGCTTGGCCTCGTCGTTGGCCAGCAGGAGCCGGCCTTCGCCGTCGGTGATCAGCACCCCTTCGCGGACGGCGTGGAGCACCGCGTCGTGGTGCTCGTACATGCGGGTCATCTCCTGGGTGCCGAGCCCGTGGGTCTGGCGGCGCAGGCGTCTGCTGATGAGCGCCGTACCCACGGTGGCGAGGGCCAGGCCGGTGGCGATGGCCAGGAGGATGACGGGGAGCTGGCGGTCGACGACGCCGGTGACGTTCTTGACGGTGAGGCCCGCCGAGACCAGGGCGACGACCTTGCCGTCGGACGCGGTGACGGGCACCACCGCCTGGATCTCCTTGCCGAGCGGCCCGTCGACGCTCTCGGTGTGGACCTGGCCGTTGAGCGAGGGCTCGATGGTGCCGACGAAGCGTTTCCCGATGCGGTCCGGCTGGGGGTGGCTGTACCGGATGCCGTTGGTGTCCATCACCACGATGAAGTCCACGCCGGCGGCCTTGCGCGTGGTCTCGGCGAGGGGTTGGAGCGTCGCGGACGGGTCGGACGTCTTCAGGGTGTCCTGGAGGCCCAGGGAGTGGGCGAAGGTCTGGGCGACGGACACCGAGCGGTTGCGTGCCTCGCGTTCGGTGTCGTGCCGCGACTGGAGGACCAGGGCCAGCAGGGCCCCGGCCGCGAGCAACACCACGATCGCCACCTGGAGGATGAATACCTGTCCGGCGACGCTCTTCTTCCGGCTGCCTAGAGGTGACCGCACCGACGTGCCCGGCACGGGTGGCGAGGAATGGTCACGAACCCAGTTGTAGCACTTCCGGGCGCCGGCGGCCCCCGGCATGCACGGTATGCGCCCGGAATGTCACGCCTGGTCCCCCGATGGTGTCACTCGGCGCGACCCTGGGCCGCGGTCCGGACACCGTCGGCGGCCGCGCCGGACGGGGTCTGCGAGGGCTGCGGGGTGGCGCCAGGGGTGGCTCCCGGAGAGGCCTGCTGCGCGCCTTCCGGGGTGCCTTCGGGGGCGCCTTCCGGGGTGCAGGTGACCTCGTCGCGCGGCGTGTAGTGGGTCTTGAAGTCCTCGCGCTTGACTTCCTTGCCGCCCTGTACGAAGGTCCGGCCGACCGTGACGTCGAAGCCCTCCAGCGGGGTCTGGACCTCGCAGGTCTCACCACTGCCGGTCCGCTTCGCGGGCGGCGTGATGTTGGTGCGCGGCCCCTTGGTCGCCCGTATCTCGTCGTACTTCTTCGTCCCGAGGAGGGAGATCGTCAGCGAGGTGTCGGT
This sequence comes from Streptomyces virginiae, assembly GCF_041432505.1. Taxonomy (GTDB): domain Bacteria; phylum Actinomycetota; class Actinomycetes; order Streptomycetales; family Streptomycetaceae; genus Streptomyces; species Streptomyces virginiae_A. Next base: position 8,623,310 of record NZ_CP107871.1, on the reverse strand, counting down.
GGACGTGGCCCGGATGTAGAGCGGGTGGCCGGTGTCGTTGAGCCAGCGCAGGTCGAGGGTGCCCCAGGCGACGGTGGCCTCGCGGCCCTCGGGGTAACGCTCGATGTAGAAGGAGTGCGCGCCGTGCTCGACGGGCTTGACGCCCGCGAAGAACGCGGCGTTGTACATGGTGGTGGCGACCGCCGAGACACCGCCGCCGGGCGATTTCACGTACTGGCCGTCGTTGATCATGATGCCGTCGACGAAGCCGTTCTCGGGGGTGCGCTCGCCGACCGTGCGGTTGAAGCTCCACTCCTGGCCCGGCATGACGACGGAGCCGTTGATGAGCTCGACGGCGCGGCCGATGTTGGTGGTGCGGTACGGGGCGGCCGGGAATTCCACGGTGAAGGAGGAGACCTTCTCCTTGATGCCGAGCCGCCGCGCCTCGTCGGCGGTGAGGTCCGGCTGCACCGCGACGGTGGCGACCTCGCCGCTACGGGCGGCGCCCGAGCGGGTCAGCAGCGGCAGCACGGCCCGGCCGAGCGCCTCCTGGGTGACCTGGCGTCCCGCACGGCCCTGGTCGGCGATCACCACGCGGCCGTCCGCGGTGAGGCCGGGAGCGGCGTTCCGGGGCGGGTGGGTGACCGCGTCGATGGTGGGTGCCACGGCGGGGTCCGCGAGCAGCCCCTTGGCGTCCAGGTCGGGCACGAGGCGGCCCTGTCCGTCGGCCCGCATCTTCAGGTGCTCGCCGAGGACGGCGGGGGGTATGGACATCCGCTCGCCGGCGACGGTGAGCGTGACGGGCGCGGACATCGCGGGCTCGGCGAACTGCCGCATGGCCCGTCCGGTCTCCTCGGCGCCGACGCGCGGCTGCGTGCGCGTGACCGGCAGGACGACGGGGCCCTTGTCCGGGCTCAGGTAGGTGTCGCGGAGGGCGCCGACGGCCTGGTCCTGGACGAGGGAGACGCCGGGGAGCGGGGCGACGGACTTCGCCGTGCCGTGCTCGAACGCGATCACGCCGTCGCGGACCCGCTGCTCGGTGGTCCTGCCGAGGCGGTCCACGGCGGCGCGGGCGGTCTGCTCGTTCATGGTGATCACAGGCGCCACGTCGTGGGTGCCCGAGGCGAAGAGGCTGCCGACCACGGCGACCGGATTCGATCCGGCCCGTACGGCGCGGTCGACGGTGGCCTCGGTGTCGAGGGAGAGCCCCAGAGCGGCGGGATCGGCCTTCTCCACCCGGTCGCCGATCTTCATCGTGATCGGGGCCGCGGCGGCGGGTCCGAGCTCCCGGGTGAGTGTCCGGCGCGCCTCTGCCCGGCTCATGCCGCCGAGGTCCACCCCGAGGACCCGTGTGCCCTGGTCGATGTCGCCTCCGACCGCGAGGGCGGTTCCGTAGAGGCCGCCCAGCCCGAGTACGACGGCTCCCGCCACCGTCACCGGCAGAGCGATCCGTCGGTTGACAGTCCAGCTGCGCACGCGTCCCATATCTCTCCCGTGGCGCCTACCGGTTCCTCAGGTGGCGCGGGCCGCAAGGCAGCCATATACGACAATTACGGGAAATAATGATCCCTGCTGGATGAGCCATTTGGGGACGAATGTAATCGTTGTCACGATTCTGCCGTGCCGTCGATGCCGTCGGTGCCGTCCGGGCCGGCGACGACGAAGACGTCGGACAGCGGTGCCGTATCGGCTCCCGCGCTGATCAGCAGGTCGTACGTGCCTGCGGGCAGCACGCCGATCTCCACCTGTCGCCGCCTCCGCGCGACCGTGAGGTCACGGGCGACCACCGGCCGGCCGGTGGTCCGGGAGGTCACCGAGAGTCGCGCCGGCACCTCGGGCAGTTCCTCCTCGCTGAGCGCGCTGACGGCGCCGACCTCGCAGACGACGGGTTCGTCGGCGAGGTAGAGATCGTCACCGAGGTAGCTGAACCACGAGGTCACCGCGGCGCGCAGATCGTCGATGCGTACGTCGTGCAGGGACCGGAGGATGCCGCCGAGGTGGTCGAGCATCGCGTCCTGGTTCTGCAGGCTCCCGTGCTTCTGCGGGACGAAGGTGCGGGCGTCCTCGGTGCCGGAGAGGGCGGCGGAGAGCTTGGGCACGGTGCCGTCGCCCCCCTCGTCCGCGTCCCCGCGGAGCATCAGGGTCTCGACCTTGTGATCGGTGAGCCTGGCCGACTGCCTGGTGGGCTGGTCCATGCCGACGATGGGGTGGTAGACCACCTGGTTGGACTCCCAGGCGGATTCCTGCCGGTTGACGGTGGCCGCCTTCTCCATCTCGCAGAAGAAGTCGGTGAGGTGGTCGCTCCACAGCGGTTGCCAGCCGGGCAGCCCGGCCTTGGCCGGGGTGGCCGCCTCGCCCTCCGGCCCGAACACGCACTTGTAGACGGGTACGAGCTGGTGCAGGCCGGTGAAGGAGCGCAGCAGGCGCGTGAGGTCCTTCTCGAAGGGGCCGAGCCGCTTGTGGAAGCCGTTGCAGAGGAACTCGACGGCGTTGAGCGAGCCGTAGTAGGGGGTCCCGAAGGTCACGATGGCCCGGGTGTCCTTCCAGCCGCCCAGCACCTCGACGAAGTAGCGGGAGACGAGCCCGCCCATCGAGTGCCCGATCAGGACGAGCTGGGCCGCCGAGTTGCCGCTCGTCGCGCGCCAGTCCCGCAGCCAGGTGGCGCTCTGCTCGGCGAGCCTGCGGGCGGCGACCCGGTTGTCGCGACGCCAGTCGTACGGGAACGGGAAGTAGTTCCGGCCCTTCTGCAGGTCGAACCGGGCCAGCAGGAACTTCTCGATCGCCGTGTAACCGTCGATCTTCCACAGACCGGGCAGGGTGTGCAGATCGGGCACGAGGCGATCGGCGGCGACGCCGTCGCCGAGATCGTCCACGAGCCAGTCGTCCTCACCGAGTTCGAGGGACTCCAGCGAGCCACCCAGGCTCGACAGCGCGCCGAGGACCGCCGAGGCGGAGGGCGCCCACACGTCCTTGCCGTTCCTGGTCAGCACGCTCCCGCCGATTCCGGGAAGCAGTACGACGACATCGGCCATCGGGATCCTGGCCATGAGCGAACCTCCTAGGGCGAGTCCCCTGGTCGGACGAAGGGATCGGCCGCGTCCCCGTAGTGCTGGTAGGCGGCCCAGGAACTCCAGCGTTGCCCGCTGGGCGTGACGTCCGGGCCGGCGGGGCTTTCCGGACCGTCGGGAACGTCGGGGCCCTGCTCGCGCAGCCCGTAGAGGCGTCTGCGCGCCGCGCGGACGGCGCCGCCCACCGTCGGGGTCGCCTCGCCGGGGCCACCCTTGAACAGGTGCGTGTAGAACTGATCGGCGAAGGAGATCCCCTGGTCGTCGGGGATCCGCCAGGCCGCCCCGATGTAGTGCCCCACCCCCATGCGCAGGAATTCGTCGGCGAGACTCGGCACGAGCGCCGCCTGCGGATTCCCCCAGGGGCTGCGGCCCGCGAGGCCGGGCTCCACGGCCGGGGCGCCGGGGCCGGCGGCCTCCCCGAGCCGGGCCGTGTAGCAGGCGTTGGCGACGACGATCAGGGGCGGGCGTTCGAGCAGGGCCAGCTCCTGGGCGGTCAGCAGGCCGTCCGCGAAGACCCAGCCCGAGCGCCGTCCCGTACCGGAGAGGTCGAAGTCGCTGTGCCCGCAGTAGTGGACGATGTGGTTGCCGCCGCACAGCAGGACCCGCAGGACGTCCAGGCGCCGGGCGGGGTCGACGCCCGGCTGGCGCAGCGAGTTCGCCGCGCCGACGAAGAGGCTGACCTTGGCCCCGAGTTCCTTGAGCCGGGAGGCCACCGCGAGAGCCTCCTGGCGGGCTCCCGGCAGATGGAAGCCCTTCTCCGGGTCCCCCGGGTCGCCGATCACCAGGGCGCGCAGCGGTCCGTCCGCCAGACCCTCGGTCATCACCCGCGAGTAGGTGGTGCGCAGTTGTCTGGACAGCTGTGTGCGGATGGCCAGGGGGTCCCGCTTCTCCATCCCGGCCTGCTGGATCTCGGCCAGGAACTCCCAGGGGACGGAGGCCGTGTCCCGGTCCAGTTCCAGCAGTACGGTCGAGTCGTCGGTGAGCAGCCGCTGGAAGTCCGGCGGCACCACGAACCGGGACAGCAGGTCGGGCAGTTCGCACGCGTCCTTGACGCTCGGTTCCGTCAGCCGGTCGACGAGTTCCCGCAGGAGGTCCGTGTCCACCGGGACGAGCCGCTCCGGTACGGTGGCCCGCCCGGTCAGCGCCGCCCAGCGCAGGCCGCCGACCCCCGACTGGACGGACATCCGGACGGGTACCGCGTCGTCCTGGGCCTCCGCCGGTCTGCGGACCGTCAGGGACAACTCGGTGCGTTCCACCGAGGCCAGGTCCGCGAGCTGTTCGCGGATCATCCCCTGGATGTCGGGGTCGAAGTCGGCCAGCACGGTCCGCAGGACGTCCTCCCCGGCCGCCGGCGCGGCGAGGCCGGTGAGCGCCGACAGGGCGTACACGGCGGCGGAAGGCCCGAACAGCTCGCCGCCGCTCTCCTCGCGCAGTCCGGGGACGATCCGTACCTGTGGGAGCTTCGAGGCGGAGTCCGTGAGGGCGAGGTGGAGCTGCTCCGCGCGCAGCCGGTCGACCTCCATGACGAGTACGTCGGTGAGCCGGGGCGGCGGTGCGGGCGGGCCGAGGGGTGCCAGGGTGTCGGCGAAGCCCCGGACGAGGGCGCGGGCCGCCTGTTTGACGGTCAGATTGCCGGTGCCGGAGCCGACGAGCACGGTGGCCACGGTCGAGACGTGGCCGAGCCCGAGCGCTTCGCCGAGCAGGGAGGCGTACATCTGGACGGCGCGGCGTTCGGTCAGGGTGCCCATCGGCCCCATGCCGACGACGGCCGCGCACCGCACGGGGCCTTCCTTGCAGGGGAAGTACGTGACTTCGCCCAACTGGGCGTCGATCCAGCCGAGCTTGGTGTGCTCCGTGATGACGCGGCGGGGGTCGACGGAGATGGCCCGGTCGAGCGCGAGTTCCGCGGCGGCGGGCACTACCGATTGGTAGTGCCCCGTGACGTGCAGATCGGCGGCGATCCGGGCGATGTCACCCCAGATCACCGTGATGTTGAGCGTTGGACCATCGGTGCGCGCGGGTCTGTCCGGGGCGGGGGCGGGAAAGCGTGCGGGCGGGTTCGAGGCCGTCGGTACGTCCTCCAGCAGGTCAGCGATGCGAGCGGCGGCGGGGGTGCTCACCACGCTCCTCCCTTCGAGTCGCCCGAGCTTCTCGATCCGAGTGCGTCACATCTGTCTCCCCCACTGGATTATCCCACTGCCGGCGGGGGCGGCCAGCGGGGCCGGGGGTGGCCCGATCCGGGCGAGCGGGACGGGCCGGGCGGGTCGACAGGCCCCGGGGAGCCCTCGTTCCTCGGCGAAATCGGGATCAACTCGGCTTTCGGCGACCCGCGTTGCCGTCGTCGGATCATCAGGGTTAGATTCCTGGAAACTTCTCCAATTCGAGCGGGGCTGACGTGTCTGAGCTGACGGGGAGCGGGGCCGAGCCGCTGGAGGCGGAGGACCCACGCCGGATCGGGTCGATCCCGCTCGCGGGCCGGCTCGGGGCCGGCGGCATGGGGCGTGTCTACCTCGGGGTCCGCGAGGGTCGGTACGTCGCCGTCAAACAGCTGCTGGCCTCGGTCGTCGGTGAGGACCAGGACTTCCTGCGCCGCTTCGGGCACGAGTTGGACAATCTCGCCCGGCTGCCCGCCGACGCCACCGCCCCCCTGCTCGACAGCGATCGCACCGCCACTCCCCCGTGGTTCGCCACCGCCTACATCCCCGGGCTCACCCTGCGGGAGGCCGTCGAGCTGCACGGCGGCCCGCTGCCCGCGCGGGCGCTGTGGCTGCTGCTGCGGGAGGCCGCGTCGGGGCTGGCCGCGGTGCACGCGCTGGACATGGTGCACCGGGACGTCAAGCCGTCCAACGTCATGCTGACCCTCGACGGTCTCACGCTCATCGACTTCGGTGTGGCCCGGGCCGCCGAGCAGAGCCGGCTGACCGTGACCGGCATGGTCGTGGGGACACCCGCCTACATGGCGCCCGAACAGGCCTCGGGTCGAAAGCGGTTGAGCGGCGCCACCGATGTCTTCGCGCTGGGCTCCGTACTCGCGTACGCGGCCTGCGGCCGGCCGCCGTTCGGCGACGAGTCGGGACACGGGGTGCTGTACCGCATCGTCCACGAGGAGCCCGACCTGGAGCCGTTGCGGGAGCTGGAGCCGGACCTCGCCGAGCTCGTCGCGGCCTGCCTCGACAAGGACCCCGAGGGCCGTCCCACCGCCGCCGAACTCCTGGAACGCGCCCGCGCGCACGACCCGTTCACCGACCCGCTGTGGCCGGAGGCCGTCACCGGGTGCCTGGCCGAGCGGGCCGCCTTCGCCGCGCACGTGCGGGAGCCCGACGTACCGACGGTCCCGCTCACGGGGGAGAAGGCGGAAGCCGAGCCGGAGCCCGCGAAGGAGCCGGCCTCGGCGGCCCCGGCGCCCCCGGCCACGGTCCGGCCGGAACGGACCGAGCGGCGCCGCCGGACCCGCGTCCTGCTCGCCGTCCTGCCCGTCGTCGTGGTCGCGGGCGGTACGACCCTCGCCGTCCAGCACCTGCCGTACACCTCCGCGCCGCAGGCCGGGGCCGGGAGCTCCCCGTCCGCCCCGGTGACGGCGCCGGCCGACCCACCGGCGTCGACGGCGGGCGGCAACCCCTCGGGTACGGCGGCACCCGCGCAGCCACCGGCCCAGGACCCGGGACAGGCCGGGACGGGCACTCCCCCGGCCGGGGCCGTGGGGGGCGTGGGCGGCGCCGCCCCCGGGACCGGCACCGGTCCCGGGGGCGGCTCCGGCGGTGCGCAGCCCGGCTCGGGCGGCGCCGGGAACTCCGGAAGTGCCGGCAACCCCGCGAACGCGGGCGGTTCGGGCAGTACGCGCCCCTCCAACGGCGGGACGTCCACGGCGCCCACCACCGCGGCGCCCCCGGCTCCTCCCGCCTCCGGCACCTACCGCTTCCGCAACGGCGACAACAGCAAGTGCATCACCCAGATCTTCGGCGCCTCGGACTACGGCGACTGCGCGGACGCGAGCGCCCGGTGGACGGTCCAGAGCAGGCCGGACGGCAGTTTCAAGCTCGTCAACCAGCGGGGCGGCGGCTGCCTGTACGCCAACATGCTCGGCCAGGCGGTCTACGTCGGCGACTGCTCCACCAACGGCACGACGCAGCTGTGGCGTACGGGGTCGGGCGGCAGCCTCCGCAACGACTTCAGCGGCGGCTGTCTCGACCTGGGCATGAGCGGCGGCCTGGTGACCAACACATGCGGCGGGGAGGCGTCGCAGCGCTGGACGAGGCAGGCCTAGGAGGCGTCCGCCCCGGCCAGGTCTTCCGTCCGGGCCTGCCCGCGGAAGGCTGCGGGCGGCAGGCCGTAGGCCTCGCGGAACGCCCGGCTGAACGCGGACGCGTGCCGGAAGCCCCGCCGGGCGCCGATGACGTGCACGGGCACCCCTTGGTGCAGCGGGTCCGCGAGGTCCTGGCGGGCCCGCGCGAGCCGCCGGCCCTGAAGGAAGGCCGCGACCGTCGCCCCGTCCCCCTCCTGTTGGAACACCCGGTGGAGATAGCTGACGGAGATGTGATGGGCGGCGGCGATCGCGGGGACGTCCAGCAGCGGATCGTCGGCGTTGTCCCCGATGAAGGCCATCACACGGAGCGCCAGGGCGCGCCGGTGCGTCTCCGGGGTCAGGGACCGGTCCGCTTCGAGGACGCCGGCGAAGAGCGAGGCGATGAGATCGGCCAGTACGCCGCTCAGGCGCGGGCCGTCGGCCGCCCCGTAGGACCGGCTGTCCTTGGTCACCTGATCGAGGAAGGTGGCCAGCAGAGCCCCCATTCCCTCGCGGGCCGAGATGCGCCGGCCGATGACCCGGCCGGCGGTCTGCGGGGGCAGCGGCAGCAGCGCCTTGGGTACCTCGACCCCGATGATCTCGACGGGATGCGGGCCGGAACTGATGTCGAACGGCCGTGACGTGTCACTGGTGTGGATGTCGAACACACCGTGCACCACGGTGTCCTTGCCCAGGGTGACCGCTCCCGCCCCGCGCTTGATCAGCGAGAGGTGGAAATGCTCGGGGTCCGACCTCGCTATCAGCTTCGATGTGCGCCGGAAGGTCAGGGGGCGGCATTCCATCGGATAGACCGTGATCCCGCCGAGCGAGATGACGCGCTGGTTCACCCAGAAGTCGGCGGCGTACTCACTGTGCATCTCCATGGGCGCGTGCGTCTGCGACATCAGGTCCCGCCAGCTCTCGAAACGGTCGGCGGGCGCTAGTTCCGCGCTGCGGAAGGTTGTCTCGGGCAGCATGATCACGGGTTTACACCGGCCGTGGCGGCCCGCGCAACACGAGCCGGGGCCCCGGGCGCGGGCGGCGGGGCGACTCTCCGTCAAGACACTGTGCACGCCAGGCCAATGCGCGGTGCTCCGAGGCTTGGCAGAGTGGGCGCCGCAGGGTCGGGTGAGGGGATGGGAAACCGGAGCCCCCTCCGACCACCGGAGACCTCTCGCGGTCCCGGCACTGAGCTGACGCCGCCCGAGGACGGGGGTTTCGGGCGGCGTCAGCTCAGTGCCGGGACCAGGCCGTCCCTTTCGGATCTTGGCGGTCGTGCGGGAACTCGGGCAGGCTGTGCGGCATGGTCTCAGTGGTGCAGAACGTGGCGATCGACTGTTCGGATGCGTATGAACTGGCTCGGTTCTGGAGCGAGGTGACCGGTCGCCCGCTGCATCCGCAGGCCGAACCGGGCGACCACGAGACCGTGGTGATGCTCGCGGAGGGCCCGCTGCTGTACTTCAACCAGGTGCCGGAACCGAAGACCGTCAAGAACCGGATCCACCTGTGCCTGCGCCCGACGACCTCCCGCGAGGAGGAGGTCGAGCGGCTGCTGAAGCTCGGAGCCACCCTCGTCGTCGATCGCCGACAGCCCGACGGCTCGGGCTGGGCGGTGCTCGCCGACCCCGAAGGCAATGAATTCTGCGTCCTGCGCGGCGAGTCCGATCACGCCGCGACGTCCTGAGCGTCCCGCGCCGGCCGGTCGCGACCGCGGGTCCGGGAAGCGGCGGAGGCGGGCCTCGATCACTCCCCGCGAGCGCCCGGAAGCGTAGCGCGTGAACCGAGGATCCCGGTCCGTACGACTACGACTTTTGGCGGAGGGACCGGGCCTGCCGATGATCTAATCTGCGCGCTATGTGGTCTCCTCTCCTCCGCTTCCTCGCCGCTTCCGGCAAGGCGGCGGTCCTGCTGCGGTCCCTCGCAGCCTGTGTGCTCCTGGCCGCGGCCTGGGCGGATGTACGGGCCGGGGCGTTCACCGGATCGGTGTCTCCCGGCCTGCTCGCGCTGTCGGCCGTCCTCGTGGGCGTCGCCCTCGTTCCGCTGCCCCTGTGCGAAGAACCTCGGCCGTTCGTCTACGTCGGGGGCGCCGCCGCCACGGCCTCGCTGGTCTGCTCGGCGGCCCTGCGGCTGGGTCACGACGCCGCCGGCGCCCCGTCCGCCCACCCTGCGTTCGAACCGGTCGCCCTGCTGGTGGTGCTGGCCTTCGTCACCCGGCGCGGCCCGGCGGCCTCCGGCGCTCCGGTCGCCCTGCTGCTGGCGGCGGCCGTCGTCCTGCGTCCCCTGTCCACCGGCGTGCGGGAGGACAGTCTGATCGTGGCTCTCGGCCTCACCCTGGCCACCGTCCTGGTGGCGGGGGCGAGTGTGACCGCCCGGCTCGTGGTGGCGGTCCGGCGGCAGCGCGCCCACCGCACCCGCCTCGAACAACGGATCGAGCTGGCCAGGGATCTGCACGACTACGTCGCCCACCACGTGAGCGGCATCGTGGTGCAGGCACAGGGCGCCCGGGCGGTCGCCGCCAGGCGGCCCGACCTGGTGCCGCCCGCGCTGCAGCGCATCGAGGAGACGGGCGCCGAGACCCTCGCGTCCATGCGACGGATGGTCGCCGGCCTCACGGCCGGCGAGAGCGACGCGGCGCCGACCGCGCCCGCCGGTATGGACGACCTACGAGCCCTGGTGAGGGGGTTCGCCCTGAACGGGGTACCGGCGCACCTCACCGAGGAAGGGCCGACGGACACCGTGCCGCCCGAGGTGGCCGCGACCCTGCACCGGGTGACCGTGGAGTCCCTCACCAACATCCGCGAGCACGCCCGGCACTGCCGCCACGTCAGCGTCCATGTGCGCGTCCGTCCCCACGAGGCAGCCGTACGGATCACCAACGACGGGACGGGCCCTCGGGCCTCCCTCACGGGCTACGACCTCAAGGGCCTCGGCGAACGCGTCACGCTGGCCGGCGGCACCTTCCGGGCCGAGGCCACCGCCGAGGGCGACTGGCAGGTCCGGGCCCGGATGCCGCTCACCACCCCTCGCCCGGCCTAGGCGGAGGCTTTGCCCCGGCCGCCCTTGGAGCCGCCGTTCGTCGGCGGGTAGCCGGGCCTCGCCGGTATCGGGGGCCGGGGCGGCACAGGCAGGGGCGGCAGGGCCGGGGCGTGCAGCCAGGTGTGGAACAGCTCGTCCAGCGGCTCGGCCGTGTAGCGGGCGACGTGCTGGGTGAAACCCGTGGTGGACACCACCCCGTGGCGGTGCACCGTGGCCCAGTCGCGCAGCATGCGGAAGAAGGCGTTGTCGCCCAGCGCGCAGCGGATCGCGTGCAGGGTGAGGCCGCCGCGCTGGTAGAGGCGGTCGTCGAACATCAGCTTGCGGCCGGGGTCGGCCAGCCGCAGGTCCCGTGGTTGCGAGGCCAGCAGCCGGTGTGCGGCGGTCGCCAGCTCGTGCGCGGTGCGGCCGCCGGAGCGTTCCGACCAGAGCCATTCGGCGTACTTCGCGAAGCCCTCGTTGAGCCAGATGTGCCGCCAGTCGGCGATGGTCACGCTGTTGCCGAACCACTGGTGCGCGAGTTCGTGGGCGATGAGGCGTTCCGAGCCACGGACGCCGTCCACGTGGTTGACGCCGAAGGTGGACAGGCCCTGTGCCTCCACGGGGACGTCCAGTTCCTCGTCGGCGACGACCACCACGTACTCGCCGAAGGGGTAGGGCCCGAAGAGCTCCTCGAACAAGGCCATCATGGCGGGCTGCCGGGCGAAGTCGCGGGAGAAGCTCGGCAGCAGGTGCGCCGGCACATGCGCGCTCTGCGGTACGCCCCCGAGGCCGGGGTCGCCGAGGAGCACCGTCTGGTACATGCCGATGGACAGGCTGACCAGGTAGCTGGAGGTCGGCGCGGACTGCTCGTAGACCCAGGTGGTCGTGCTGGCCTTCGTCGTGCGCGTGAGGAGCCGGCCGCCGGCCACGACCGTGTAGGGGGACGGCGTGTTGACCGAGATGTGGTACGAGGCCTTGTCGGCGGGCCGGTCGTTGCACGGGTACCAGGAGGGCGCGCCGACGGGCTGGCTGGCCACCAGCGCGCCGTCGGTCAGTTCCTCCCAGCCGATGCCGCCCCAGGGGCTGCGCACCGGTTTGGGGTTGCCCGCCCAGTGCACCTCGACGGTGAAGGCGGAGCCGGCGGGCAGCGGCTTGGCCGGGCGGATGCGCAGTTTGCCGCCGCGGTGGGAGTATTGCGGCGCCCGGCCGTTCACCAGGACCCGACCTATTCTGAATTCGGCCAGGTTCAGGTGGAATTCGGCGAGCGGCGCCCGCCCGGCGATCGCGCTGAGCCGCGCCGTGCCCGCGAGCCGGTTGGGCCCGGGACGGTACTCCAGAGCGAGTTCGTACCGGTGCACTCGGTAACGGGAGTCGCCGTTGGCCGGGAAGTACGGGTCCGATGGCTCTGTTCTCTGGCCGCTCACTGCCGCTTCCGCTCCCTGCGCTGTGCTCGTACGACGTGCTGGTGTACCGGTGTGCCGGTGCCGCCCTGCTGCCTACCGCTGCGGGGCGGGCCCGGTCAGGACCGCCACGCCTCGATGGGATTGCCCAGCCAGCGGGTGTCGGCGGGGACGGATTCCCCGGCCATCACGAGGGATGCGGGACCCAGGGTGCTGCGGGCCCCTACCGTGCTCCCGGGCAGGACGATTCCGCCCGGGCCCAGGGTGGCGCCCTCGCGGAGCACCACAGTATCCGTCCTCAAGATCCGGTCGTGGAAGAGGTGTGTCTGCAACACACAGCCGCGGTTGACGCTGACTCCGTCGCCGAGCACCACCAGGTCCGTCTCGGGGAGCCAGTAGCTCTCGCACCACACGCCCCGGCCGATCCGGCCGCCGAGCGCGCGCAGCCACAGGGCGAGCACCGGTGTGCCGGGGACCGATCCGGCCAGCCACGGCACGGCCAGCACCTCCACGAAGGTGTCGGCCAGTTCGTTGCGCCATACGAAGCCGCTCCACAGCGGGTGCTCCCCCGTCCGGTGCCGGCCGACCAGCAGCCATTTGGCGGTCACCGCGACCGCGCAGGCGGCCGTACCGGCGATGAGCAGGACCGCTCCGGACAGGAGCGCGGCTCCCCAGATCCCCGGACCGCCGCCCGTGATCAGGGCGCAGAGCGCCGCACCGGTCAGCACGGCCAGGGCGGCCGAGCAGAACACCGGGACGAGCCGGCACAGCTCGACGAGGCCGCGTGCCCACAGCAGCCGCGCCGGGGGCTCGTAGGTGCGGCTCTGGTCCGAGTCCGCGGTGGAGCGGGGCAGTCGGACCGGCGGGAGTCCCAGGTAGGAGCTGCCCTTCTTGGCCTTCTTCGGGGTGGCGGACAGGACGCCGACGAGTCCGTCGTCCGGCACGCTGCGGCCCGGGGCGGTCATGCCGGAGTTGCCGAGGAAGGCGCGGCGGCCGATCTCGGAGTGTCCGATGCGCATCCAGCCGCCGCCGAGCTCGTAGGGGGCGGTCAGTGTGTCGTCGGCGAGGAAGGCGCCCTCGCCGACGGTGGTGAGGCTGGGCAGGGCGAGCACGGTGGACACCTCGGCGCCCCGGCCGATCTTCATGCCGAGCAGCCGCAGCCACACCGGGGTGATCAGCCCGGCGTACAGCGGGAAGAGCGTCTCGCGGGACAGGTCCATCAGTTGGGTGACCGTCCAGGCCTGCCAGCCGACCCTGCTGTGCGTCGGGTGGGTTCCGGTCCGCAGGCCGAGGCTGAGCAGGCGTACGGAGACCAGGAGCAGGGCCGCGTACGCGAAGCCGTAGGCGAGCGCCGCGGGCACCACGGCGAGGAGCGTTCCGCGCAGTGCTTCGGTGAGCCCGGCGTCGGCGGGGACGAAGCGGCTGACGACGAGCAGGGCGGGCAGGGCGGCGAGGACGGGCAGGGCGGTGAGGCCGAAGCCGGCCGCTCCGTAGGCGGCCCGCCAGAAGAGTCCGCGCGGCGGGCGTTCCCCCGGCCAGTTGTGCTTGGCCTTGCCGAGCTTCCCGGCGGGTGCGCCGGCCCAGCGCTGGCCGGTCGGGATCTGTCCGACGACGGCGGAGCCGGGGGCGACCTCGGCGCGCTTTCCGACGCGCGCGCCGGGGAAGAGGATGCTGCGGGTGCCGACCACCGCGCCCGCGCCGACCTTGATCGCGCCGATCTCCAGGTGGTCCCCGTCGAGCCAGTGGCCGGTGAGGTCCACCTCGGACTCCACGGCGCAGCCGCGGCCGAGTTTGAGCATGCCCGTGACCGGGGGCAGGGAGTGCAGGTCCACCTCGGGGCCGATCTTGGCGCCGAGGGCTCGACCGTAGCGTTCCAGCCACGAGCCGGTGAGGGAGGTGGCGCGGACGCATTCGGCGAGCCGTTCGGCCGTCCAGAGCCGCAGGTGGACGCTGCCGCCGCGCGGGTGGCGTCCGGCGCGGACGCCGCGCAGCAGGAGGCGGGCGCCGCCGGCGGCGATCGCGAGGCGGCCGGGCGGGCTGAAGAGCAGCAGGGCTCCGGCGGCGACGAGCCACCACGAGGCGGTGGGCGCCCATGGGAAGGGCCCGAAGTGGTGCAGGACGTTGCCCAGGGCCAGCAGGGCGACCGTCCAGCGCAGGCCGACCAGGGTGAACAGGGGGATCAGCAGCAGCGACTGGGTGACCTGGGAGCGCAGCGGGACCGGTGCGACGGTGCGGGCCTCGCCGTCGCCCTGGGCGGACTTCTCCAGGTGGCGGGCGAGCTTGCGCAGGGTGGGCTGCTGGTAGATGTCGAGGACGGCGGCGCTCGGGTAGCGGGTGCGTAGCCGGGTGGTGAGCTGGGCGGCGGCGAGGCTGCCACCGCCGATCGCGAAGAAGTCGTCGGCGGCGCTGGTGACGGTGACGCCGAGGGCTTCGCCCCACTGCTCGGCGAGCCAGGCTTCGGTGCCGTAGAGCTGCTCGGTGGGGCCGGAGGTCTCCAGGTCTGGCAGCGGCCAGGGCAGGGCGGCGCGGTCGACCTTGCCGGAGGTGCGGGTGGGCAGTTCGGCGACGGGTGCGAGCAGCGGTACGAGGGCGGCGGGGAGTTCGGCGCGCAGCCGGGTCACGGCGGCGGCGTGGTCCCAGCCGTCCTGGGTGACGAGGTAGCCGACGAGCAGCTGGTTGCCGCTGCGGGCGGTGCGGACGGCGGCGGCCGCGCCCGCGACGCCGGGCAGGGCCTGGAGGGCGGCGTCCACCTCGCCCAGTTCGATCCGGCGGCCGCCGAGCTTGATCTGCTCGTCGGCGCGGCCGAGGAAGACGAGGCCTTCCGGTTCGGCGCGTACGAGGTCGCCGCTGCGGTAGGCGCGCTGCCAGCCGAGGGTTTCGAGCGGGGCGTACTTCTCGGCGTCCTTGTCGGGGTCGAGGTAGCGGGCGAGGCCGACGCCGCCGATCACGAGCTGGCCGCTGCCGCCCATGGGTACCGGCTCGCCGGACTCGTCGACGACGGCCAGTTCCCAGCCGTTCAGCGGGAGGCCGATGCGGATCGGTTCCTCGCCGGTCAGCAGGGCGGCGCAGGCGACGACGGTGGCTTCGGTGGGGCCGTACGTGTTCCAGACCTCGCGGCCTTCGGTGACCAGGCGCTGGGTGAGTTCGGGCGGGCAGGCCTCACCGCCGAAGATCAGGAGGCGGACCTCGTTGAGCGCCTCGGGCTCCCAGAGCGCGGCCAGGGTCGGCACGGTGGAGACCACGGTGATCTCCTGCTCCACGAGCCAGGGGCCGAGGTCGGCGCCGCTGCGGACCTGGGAGCGGGGTACGGGCACGAGGCAGGCGCCGTAGCGCCAGGCCAGCCACATCTCCTCGCAGGAGGCGTCGAAGGCGACGGAGAGTCCTGCCATGACGCGGTCGCCGGGGCCGATGGGCTCCTCGGTGAGGAACAGGGCGGCTTCGGCGTCCACGAAGGCGGCGGCGCTGCGGTGGCTGACGGCGACGCCCTTGGGCTTGCCGGTGGAGCCGGAGGTGAAGATGATCCACGCGTCGTGTTCGGGACCGGGGCGGGAGGCGGCGGCGCGGGCGCCGGACTCCGGTGCGCTGCCGGCGTGGATGCGCTGTCCGCCGCCGAGGACCGCGCGGACCCCGGCCTCGCCGAAGACCAGGTCGGCGCGCTCGTCCGGGTCCTCGGCGTCGACGGGTACGTAGGCGGCGCCGGCGGCGAGGACGGCGAGGACGGCCACGTACAGCTCGTTGGTCCCGGACGGCACGCGGACGCCGACCCGGTCGCCGAGTCCTACCCCGGCGGCGGCGAGGGCCCGGCGCCGGCGCTCGACCTCGACGGCCAGGGCCCGGTAGGTCAATCGGGTGGTTCCGTCGTCGAGGGCGAGCTCGTCGGGGTAGGTCCGTACGGTCGCCTCGAAGATGTCGACGAGGGTGCGGGTGGGGGCGGCGGGCCCGGCGGTGAAGCGGGCCGACTTGCCGGTCTCCTCCAGCGTCTCCCCGTCGTCGAGCAACGTGAGTTCACCGTGCTCAGGTGTGACTGCCATCGGCCCTCGCGTCTCGTTCCCGGCACCATCCGGGTCGCCGGCGGAGCCCGGGTCTGCCCAGGTTGTTCCGGCCCAGCGCCAAACAACCCACCAGTCTAGTGCGCCATCAAGGATTTTCTTGTTGAAGCCTTGCGCGTGGCTGGGAAGAGACGGTATTGGCGTCGCGAAATGTGGGTGAATTCCGACCGTCGGACCGTTCCGGGGGCGGCACGGATCGTGATCGGCGACTCACATATCGTCTGCCGATATGAACGATCGTGTTGCGCCCGTGCGGCGCTTTCTCGTCCTCCACGACTACGGCATGGGCGGCCTGTGGTGGTGGGTCCACGCGCGATCGGCACGTGAGGTGTGCGAAACGTTCGCGGAGGTGGAGGTGGTCGACACCGCCGCGAGCGTCGAGCAGGCCGAGGCCTGGGACCTGGACGAGGTCCGAATCGACGGGACGAGCATGCCCGACGCGTTGGCGGACCTGCGGGCCCGGCGGGAGGCTCAGCGTGGCCTCGACGGCTTCGGCGCGCTCGCCGACCGGGAGATCGTGTGGCTGCGGCGGCCCTGGGACGACGAGGACGGCGGGGGCCGGACGCTGTACCTGCTGGAGGTCCAGTCCGACGGCCGCAGGCTGCGCCAGGTCGAGCTGGGCCCGGACGGCCCCGGTGTGCGCAGCGGCCCGGACGACTGGCCGTTCAACCCGCCCGTCGTCGACCTGTTCGACCCCGAACTGGTGGGCATGGAGATCGGCGAGGACGAGTTCGAGACGGCGTGGCTGCGCGCCCGGCCCGTGGGCCAGGAGTAGCGGCAGGGCCGGCCGTGCCCGGTGGTGGTACTACGCGCAGTCCGGGCACAGCCCCCGATAGGTGACCTCGACCCCGGACACCGCGAAGCCGAAGCGCTCGTCCGCCGGGAGGCCGGCCAGCGGGTCGTCCGTCGGGTGGACGTCGCGGATGAGTCCGCAGGCCGAGCACACCAGGTGCTGGTGGGGGTGGTGCGCGTTGGGGTCGTAGCGCTTGGCCCGGCCGTCGGTCGTCACCTCCACGACCTCGCCCAGGGCGTTGTAGACGGTCGCCCGGGAGATCTCCGGCAGCCGCCGCGCCGCGCGGGCGTGCACCTCGTCCGCCGTGAGGTGCACGTGGTCACCGTCGAGGACCTCCGCGACCACGCGCCGCTGCGACGTCATCCGCCAACCACGCCCGCGCAAACGCTCCAGCAGGTCACTCATATCGGCCCACCTATTCAGGTTCGACGGGGTGCCCCGAAGGTTGTCGGCGGACATCCGGGATCCGAACGAATGTGGACCTGGTGTCCTTCTTGACTTGGATTCCGTCCATCGTAGGATCGGTTTCGTAGATAGCCAAGAGACAGGAAGAGGCCAGAGCGGCAGGTGACGAAGACGTGACGGATCACCGCCGAGGAGCTGCCCGGTACCGGCACGCGCGCACCGACCGCCGGAGTCCCCCTTCTCGCAACCGTCCGGGACGGTGACCCCTCGGCGTCGTGGCGATCGACGAGGCCGAGCCCCTGCACGTGGGGCCGTGCGCCCCGGCTGTTCCATCGCATCCAGTCGCAATCAGTCGCATTCAGTTCCTGAACACCGTGATCCGCCTGGTACGGAAGGATTCCCATGTCTGAGAACCATGATGCAATCGTCACGGACGCCAAGTCGGAGGGTGGGGAGGGCTGTCCGGTGGCCCATGGACGAGCCCCGCACCCGACCCAAGGCGGCGGAAACCGCCAGTGGTGGCCTGAACGGCTCAACCTGAAGATCCTCGCCAAGAACCCCGCCGTCGCGAACCCGCTCGGCGAGGAGTTCGACTACGCCGCTGCGTTCAAGACCCTCGATCTTCCCGCGGTCAAGCGGGACATCGCCGACGTGCTGACCACCTCCCAGGACTGGTGGCCCGCCGACTTCGGCCACTACGGCCCGTTCATGATCCGTATGGCCTGGCACAGCGCGGGCACCTACCGGATCAGCGACGGCCGCGGCGGCGCCGGCGCCGGCCAGCAGCGTTTCGCCCCCCTCAACAGCTGGCCGGACAACGGCAACCTCGACAAGGCCCGCCGTCTGCTGTGGCCGGTCAAGCAGAAGTACGGTCAGAGCCTGTCGTGGGCCGACCTCATGATCCTCACCGGCAACGTGGCCCTGGAGTCGATGGGCTTCGAGACCTTCGGCTTCGGCGGCGGCCGCCCCGACGTGTGGGAGCCCGACGAGGACGTCTACTGGGGTCCCGAGACCACCTGGCTCGACGACGAGCGCTACACCGGCGACCGCGAGCTGGAGAACCCGCTCGGCGCGGTCCAGATGGGCCTCATCTACGTCAACCCCGAGGGCCCGAACGGCAACCCCGACCCGATCGCCGCGGCGCGCGACATCCGCGAGACGTTCCGCCGGATGGCGATGAACGACGAGGAGACGGTGGCCCTGATCGCGGGCGGCCACACCTTCGGCAAGACCCACGGCGCGGGCCCGGCCGAGAGTGTCGGCGCCGACCCCGAGGCCGCCCCGATGGAGGCGCAGGGACTGGGCTGGAGCAGCTCCTTCGGCACCGGCAAGGGTGGCGACGCGATCACCAGTGGTCTGGAGGGGATCTGGACCAACACCCCGATCACCTGGGACAACACCTTCTTCGAGATCCTGTTCGGCTACGAGTGGGAGCTGTTCAAGAGCCCCGCCGGCGCCCACCAGTGGCGGCCGAAGGACGGCGCCGGCGCGGGTACCGTGCCCGACGCCCACGACCCGTCCAGGACGCACGCCCCGACGATGCTGACGACGGACCTCTCGCTGCGGTTCGACCCGGCCTACGAGCAGATCTCCCGGCGCTTCCTCGCGAACCCCGCCGAGTTCGCCGACGCGTTCGCCCGCGCCTGGTTCAAGCTGACCCACCGCGACATGGGCCCGATCGTGCGCTACCTCGGCCCGGAGGTCCCGACCGAGACGCTGCTGTGGCAGGACCCGCTCCCCGCGGTGACCCACGAGCTCGTCGACGCCGCCGATGTCGCCGCGCTCAAGCGGCAGGTCCTCGCCTCGGACCTGACGGTGTCCCAGCTCGTCTCCGTCGCGTGGGCCTCGGCCTCGTCCTTCCGCGGCAGCGACAAGCGCGGCGGCGCCAACGGCGGCCGGATCAGCCTCCAGCCGCAGAGCGGGTGGGAGGTCAACGACCCGGACCAGCTGGCCGCGGTGCTGCGTACCCTGACCGGGATCCAGGAGTCCTTCAACTCCGCCCAGAGCGGCGGCAAGCGGATCTCGCTCGCGGACCTGATCGTGCTGGCCGGTGCGGCCGCCGTCGAACAGGCCGCCGAGGACGGCGGGTTCGCCGTCCAGGTCCCCTTCACCCCGGGCCGCGCGGACGCGACGCAGGAGCAGACGGACGTGGAGGCCTTCGCCGCGCTGGAGCCGGTCGCCGACGGGTTCCGCAACTATCTCGGGAAGGGCAACCGGTTGCCGGCCGAGTACCTGCTGCTCGACCGGGCGAACCTGCTGACCCTCAGTGCCCCCGAGATGACGGTCCTGGTCGGTGGCCTGCGCGTACTGGGCGCGAACCACCAGCAGACCCCGCACGGTGTCTTCACCGCGACCCCCGGGTCCCTCACCAACGACTTCTTCGTCAACCTGCTCGACCTGGGTACGACGTGGTCGGCGACGTCCGAGGACGCCAACGCGTTCGAGGGCCGCGACGCCTCCACCGGCCGCGTGAGGTGGACGGGCACCCGTGCCGACCTCGTCTTCGGGTCGAACTCGGAGCTGCGCGCGCTCGCGGAGGTCTACGCGAGCGACGACGCCAAGGAGAAGTTCGTGAAGGACTTCGTCGCGGCGTGGGACAAGGTGATGAACCTGGACCGGTTCGACCTCGCCTGATCATGAGGTCCGGGCCGGCCCGACCGGCCGGCCCGGACCTCCCGCACCACACCTACGGCTCGGCGTGGACGCGACCCACGACGAGCCGGACCGCGCCGATCGTCAGGTCGGGATCGTGCACCTGTACGTAGTGGTCGCTCCCGGTGGCCAGGAACTGCGGGGTCTGGTTCCCCAGCTCGACCAACTTCCGCTGCACCTGGGGCCAGGCCCGCTCCAGGGTGTCCAGAAGGTCCTTCGAGGTTCCGGGCGGCACGGCGAACGGTTCCGTCTTGCTCAGTACGGCCATGGGGACCGCCGGCAGCCGCGGCGCGGCGGTGACGGCGTCGATCGCGCCGTCGATGTCCACCCTTTCGAAGTCGGGACGCGCGTCGAAGGGCGTTCCGGGCCTGTCGAGCAGCGTGCGGTACGCGGCCCAGCGGGTGCCGAAGAGGGCGCGGATGTCCGTACCGAAGGCGTCGACGAAGACCAGCCCCGCCGTCTCGCGGGGGTGCCGTTGGGCGTAGAGCCGGGTGATCATCCCGCCGAAGGAGTGACCGACCAGCACGTAGGGGCCCGGCAGGCGGGCGGATGTCAGCAACGCGTCGAGGTCGTCGGCCATCGCGGTGAGGCTGCGGATGCCGTCGACCGGCGTGCTGCGGGTGGTAAGCGTGGGCGGTTCGACGTACCGGACGGTGCCGGGCCGGTCGTAGCGGCAGACCCGGGTGAACGCCGCGACGCCGGGGAACACCGCCGGGGCTTTCGGTACGGGCGGGCGGGTGTCGGTGAGGGTCCAGGTGTCGGAGGAGTCGTGCAGACCGGACTCCAGGATCACGGTGGGGCTGCCGCTGCCCTCGCAGCTCAGATAGATCTTCCGGCCGCCGCCCACGTCGACCTGGCCGGAGAAGTCGCCGGTCGCCGGTACGGAGGAGGGCGCGGGCGGTGCGCCGCGGGGGGCCGAGGGACCGTCGCACCCGGGAACGGCGGCCAGGAGCGCCGCCGTCAGGAGGACGGGCAGCAGGGGAATTCGGTGTCGCATCGGCTCTCCGGGTCCCTCGTCGGCGCCCCTCCCCGATCATCCGGCACGAGGGGCCGCGGGCCCGGCATTGCCGGACCGGGAGTCGCGGCCCCTCGGCGGCCGGTTCGCTACCCGCCGGCGCCGGCGCCCACCTCGGCCATCTCGCGCTCCACCGCGGCGATTTCCTCCTGACGGTCCATGAGCAGGAGCTGCTCCTGGTAGCGGCGCAGGGCCTTGACGAGCAGCAGGTCCCTGGCCGGCTCCATGGCGTACATCCGGCGCGCGGCCGCGAGCGCCTCGGCCCGCAGGGCCAGGGCGATGTCGGGCAGATGGGCGAAGTCCTGGCGGCTGTACTCGTACAACGCCTCGGCCAGCAGCGGCAGATACGCCCGTGCGTTCACCTGGACGAGCACGCGGTAGGCGGCGACCTCCTCACGGGCGGGCAGGGTCTGTGATCCCAGGAGGGCAACTCGGGCTCGGAGTATCGCGTCGTGACCGGCATGCGCTGAGTAAGTCATGACGGTGATTCTGAAAGCCGCACACCCGTCCGAACAAGGGCGATTCGCTGTGCCCTTGGTCCTACGAAAACGGCCTCTGACCTGTCATGATTGATACGTGTTCACCCCTGTGACCCGGAGAGTGGCTCAGCAGCCGAGGAACGACAGGCGGACCTGACGTCGGGGGTTGTCCCGGTTGGTGTCCACGAGGGTGACGGACTGCCAGGTTCCGAGCTCCAGGAGCCCGTCGATCACGGGCAGTGTCGCGTGGGGTGGAACGATCGCGGGCAGTACGTGGTCCCGGCCGTGGCCGGGAGAACCATGGCGGTGCCGCCAGCGGTCGTCGGCCGGCAGCAGGGACGCCAGGGCCTTGAGGAGGTCGTCGTCGCTGCCGGCGCCCGTCTCGATGACGGCGAGCCCGGCGGTCGCGTGCGGCGTGAAGATGTTGAGCAGTCCGCTCCGGCCCCGCGCCACCTCCCCGAGGAACGAAGCGCAGGCATCGGTCAGGTCATGGACGGTCTCCCGGTTCCCGGTCGTC